>JAEULB010000152.1 GCA_016792585.1 Rhodospirillaceae bacterium | reverse complement strand
GGTTGATGTTGACCAGGATCAGACCGGCCTTGGCGGTCGCGAACTGGGTCAGCGCCCATTCGGCGCAGTTCTGCGACCAGATGCCGATGCGGTCGCCGGGCTCGAGCCCCAGCGAGAGCAGGCCCGCCGCGAGATCGTCGACCCGGCGCCCGAGCTCGCGATAGCTCCACCTTACGTTCTGGTGGCGGACGATCAGCGCGTCTCGGTCGCCGTAGGTCCGGACCGCCCGGTCGAAGTGGTTTCCGATGGTCTCGCCGATCAGCTTGGTCGGCGACGTCCCGTGGTCGTAGGACGGAAGCTGGCTCACGTCATCCTCCTTCGGGCGCTTGGACGGCCCTTGATGGCCGAATGATTGGAGCCGGCGGCGGAATCGGCAAGCCGTTCCGCTTGTCCGCGGTACGCCGGAATGCCAGTCTCGGAGGCGGGCCCTTCCCCCCGCGAGGCGATGATGACCGAGACCGTCGAGACGCCGTCTTCTTCCTCGATCTCCCTGCCGACCTGGCTCGCCTTCGGCTTCATCGCCGGGTTTCTCTCGGTGCTGACCTTCCACCAGGGGACCGGCGGGCTCTTCTACTATCTCGGCTGGTCCAACAACTTCCCCTATCCGATGCGGCAGGTGCCGCCGCTCGGCGTGCCGCAGTTCGTCTCGCTCGCCTTCTGGGGTGGGATCTGGTTCACGCTCTTCGCGGCGATTTCCACCCGGCTGCCGGCCTCGATGCGGACCGGTCTCGCCTTCGTGATCGCGGGGTTCGTCTTCGGCGGCTTCGTCATCACCCCGTTCAACTGGTTCGTCCTGGCGCCGCTCCGCGGCCAGCCGCTCGGCAACGGCTTCGTGCCGGTCAACATGCTGCGGGGCGTGGTCATCAACGGCATCTTCGGCTTGGGCGGCGCGATCTGGCTGCTGGCGATCCAGCGCCTCAGGGCCTCCCGCAAATAGCCGGTTGCATCCCCGTCGCGGCGGCCACTAGGCTGGCTCCCAAACAGGGGGCCAAAACAAGGCATGGCGTTGCTGGAGGTCAGCGGGGTTGAACGCGCCTTCTACGGGGTGCACGCGCTTCAGGGCGCCGACCTCAAGGTCGAGGCCGGCCGGATCACCGGCCTGATCGGCCCCAACGGCGCCGGCAAGACCACGCTCTTCAACTGCATCACCGGCGTGATCCCGCCCGACCGCGGCCGCATCGTCTTCGACGGCCGCGACATCGCCGGCTTGCGCCCGGACCAGATCACGCGGCTCGGCTTGGTGCGCACCTTCCAGATCGCCCGCGGACTGCCGCGCCTCTCGGTGCTCGACAACCTGATGCTCTACGGCGCCGACCAGCCGGGCGAGGACATGGTCCCGGCCTTGTTCCGCCTGCCCAAGGCGCTCGAGCGCGAAGAGGTGCTGCTCGCGCGTGCGGTCGCGATCGCCCGCCGCCTCAACCTCTTCCACGTGATCCGCAACCCGGCCTCCGATCTCTCGGGCGGCCAGAAGAAGCTGCTCGAGATCGGCCGCGCGCTGATGACCGAGCCCAAGCTGATCCTGCTCGACGAGCCGGTCGCCGGCGTCAACCCGACCCTCGCGCGCGAGATCGGCGAGCACCTGAAGAGCCTGGTCGCCGACGGCATCACGATCCTCCTGATCGAGCACCACATGGACATGGTGGCGAGGCTCTGCGACCACGTCGTCGTGCTCGCCGAGGGCCGTCATCTCGCCGAAGGCAGCTTCGAGGAGATGGCGAGCGATACCCACGTCCAGGAAGCCTATATGGGGCGGCGCAAGTGGGGCTCCTGACCGCGACCGGCGTCGTTGCCGGCTACGGCGCCGCCGACGAGATCCTGAAAGGCGTCGATCTCCGCGTCGAGCCGGGCGAGATCGTCGGCATCATCGGCCCGAACGGCGCCGGCAAGTCGACGCTGCTGAAGGCGATCGCCGGCCTGCTGAAGCCCAAGGCCGGCGCGATCGCGCTGAACAACGCCGACATCACCGGCCGCGAGCCGCGCGACATCTCTCGCATGGGCCTCGCCTACGTGCCGCAGGAGCACAACATCTTCCCGTCGATGTCGGTGCGCGAGAACCTGGAGATGGGCGGATACGTCGACCCCAAGGGCGCCAAGGCCCGGATCGACGGCGTGCTCGGCCGCTTCCCGGTGCTGGCGAACAAGCGCCGGCACGCGGCGCGCACGCTCTCGGGCGGCGAGCGCCAGATGCTGGCGATGGCGATGGCGCTGATGGTCGAGCCGGCGGTCCTGCTGCTCGATGAGCCGTCGGCCGGCCTCTCACCGGTCGCCGCCGAAGTCCTGTTCAACGCCATCATCCAGATCAACAAGGAAGGCGTGTCGATCGCGATGGTCGAGCAGAACGCCAACGAGGCGCTGGCGATCTCGCACCGCGCCTACATCCTCGTCGACGGCAAGAACAGCCGGACCGGGCCGGCCCAGGCCTTGGCCCAGGATCCGGAGATCCGCCGCATCTTCCTCGGCGGCTGAGCCCGGTCTAGAGTTCGCCCAACAACCAGCCTTGGGAGGCTTCAAAATGCGCAAGACCACACGCCGCACGATCCTCAAGACCGCCGCCGCCGCAGCGACGGTCGCAGCATTGCCGATCAACGCGAACGCCCAGAGCGGCGAGCCGATCCGCATCGGCATCCTGACGCCGCTGACCGGCGCCGGCGGCAACGACGGCCCGCGGATGCTGAAGGCGATGACCGCCGTCTTCGACGAGGTCAACAAGCAGGGCGGCGTTCTCGGCCGCCGCATCGAGACCGTGGTCGAGGACGACCAGACCAATCCCGAAGCGGCCGTCCGCGCCGCCCGCAAGCTGATCGAGGTCAACAAGGTGCCGATGATCCTCGGCACCTGGGCATCGGCCGTGACCGCCGCGGTGGCGCCGGTCTGCTGGGAATCGAAGACCTTCCTGATGACGGTCTCGGGCGCCGACTCGATCACGCTGCTGCCGCATCAGGGATTCCTGATCCGCACCCAGCCGACCAGCAAGCTGCAGGCGACCGCGCATGGCGAGTTCATGCTGAGCCAGGGCGCCAAGCGCGTCGGCATCATCGGCATCCAGGCGCCGTTCGCGCTGCCGAACAAGGAGCACCTGGAGAACACGCTGAAGCCGAAAGGCGCCGAGGTCGTCAGCCACGTGATCTACGAGAAGGACAAGCCGACCTACCGCTCCGAGATCGACCAGATGATGCGGGGCAAGCCCGACTACATCTATACCAACGGCTATGCGCCGGACACGGTGGTGCTGCTCCGCGACCTCTATCGCGCCGGCATCGACATGCCGAAATTCGCGCAGTCCTACGCGGTGCCGCAGGCGACGCTCGACACGATCCCGCCGGAAGTCAGCACCAAGGTCTATACCGGCCAGCCCTCGGCCGACATCGAGAGCCCGGCCTACAAGCTCGCCGCCGACCGCACCGGCGACAAGGAGCCGGACGGCTACGTCTCCCAGGCGACCGACTGGGCCTCGATGGCGGTGCTGACCATCGCCAAGGCCAAGGAAGCCTCCGGCGTCGCGATGAAGGACAATGTCCGCAAGATCTGCCAGGGCTCGGGCCAGAAAGTCTACTCCGCGGTCGAGGGCCTGAAGGTCCTGGCCGAAGGCAAGGAGATCAACTACGAGGGCGCCAGCGGTCCCTGCGACTTCACCGACATCGGCGACATCCTCGGATGCCGCTTCCGCTACATGCATGTCGTGAAGGGCAAGCTCGAGTTCCTGAAGCTCGTCTGATCCAGGCCAGGACTCTCGGGTGGAAGTCCTCCAGCTCATCGTCAACGGCCTGATGGCCGGCACCATTCTCGCGGTGCCGGCCATCGGCCTCACGGCGATCTTCGCGGTGCTGCGCTTTACCAACTTCGCGCTGGCGTCGCACATGACGATCGGCGCCTTCGCCGGCTTCGTCGCCAACGTCACCTTCGGCCTCCCGGCGGTCGCCGCGCTGGGATTCGCCTTCGTGATCGCGGGACTGGTCGGCGTGCTCTCCGACGAGTTCGTGCTGAAGCCGTTCCGCCGGGCGGGATTCATCACCACGGCGATCGGGTCGATCGCGCTGACGATCGCGCTTGAGAACATCGTCCGCTTCATCTTCGGCAACCAGCTCCGGGGCTACGACCTGCCGATCCTCCGCGACTGGAACATCCACGGCATCCGGGTCTCGCCGCAGCAGGTCGAGAACTTCGTCGTCGCGGTGATCGTGATGGCGGCGCTGTTCGCCTTCCTCTCCTTCACCCGCGTCGGCAAGTCGATGCGCGCGGTCGCCGACAATCCGATGCTGGCGGCGATCAAGGGCATCAACGCCAACGTCGTCGCCCGCCTGGTCTCCTTCGTGGCGATGGGTCTCGCCGGCCTCGGCGGCATGCTGATCGGCCTCGACACCACGATCGATCCGCTGATCGGCTTCAAGACCATCCTGCAGATCTTCGCCGCCGCCGTGGTCGGCGGGCTCGGCAGCATCCCCGGCGCCGTCGTCGGCGCGCTGGTGGTCGGCGTCGGCGAGGAGCTGAGCCTTCTCGTCCTGACCCCGGCCTATCGCACCGCCGTCGGCTTCATCGCGATCCTGGTGGTGCTGACCTTCCGCCCGCGCGGCATCCTCGGACAGCGAGCGTATTAGCGATGGAGCACTATCTCGTCGCGATGGGCGTGACCGCCGGCATCTACGCGATGATGGCGCTCGGCATGAACGTGATCTGGGGCAAGGCCGGCCTGATCAACCTCGGCCTCGTCGGCTTCTTCGCCGTCGGCGCCTATACCTCGGGCCTTCTGACCCTGCGCCTCGGCTGGCCGATCCCGCTCGGCATTGCCGCCGGCACCTTGGTCGCCTCGCTGGTCGGCGTGCTGGTTGCGATGATCACCGTCCGGCTCCGCGGCGACTACCTCGCCATCGTCACGCTGGGCTTCGCCGAGACGATGCGGATCGTCATGTCGAACGAGCTGTGGATCGCCAACGGCACCGACGGGCTCTCCGGCATCCCCGGCCCCTTCCGCCAGGCGCTCGGCCCCCATCTCTTCAATCTGCAGTTCCTCGGCATCGTCACCGCCGCCACCGTCATCCTGTTCTTCCTGGTCGAGCGACTGGTGAACTCGCCGTTCGGCCGGGTGCTGCGCGGCATCCGCGACGACGAGCAGGTGGTGCAGGTCGCCGGCAAGAACGTGGTGACGTTCAAGATCAAGGCCTTCGCCTTCGGCACTGCCGCGCTCGGCCTCGCCGGCGCGCTCTACGGCCATTTCACCAGCTTCATCGCCCCTGACTTGTTCGCGCCGTTGCTGACGCTCTACGTCAAGCTGTCGCTGCTCGCCGGCGGCCTCGGCAACTCGATCGGCGCGGTGGTCGGCGCGGTCCTCGTCGTCTTCTTCCTGGAGTCGACCCGCTTCATCATCCCGCTGGTGCCCGGAATCTCCGCGGTCCAGGGCGCAGCCCTCCGCGAGCTCCTGATCGCGGTCGCCCTCCTGGTCGTGCTCCGCTTCTACGCCCGCGGCCTCGTGCCCGAAAGCATCCCGCAACCGCCCCTGCCGACCGCGCCGCCCGAGGCGGCCGTCGCCATCGAAAGAGTGAGATAGGAACCAATGGCCAAGAAACGCGACATCACCATTGCCGACGTCACCAGGATCATGGCGCTCAGCATGAAGGGCGACCGCAAGAAGGTGTACAAGGCAGTGGAGAAGCTCGCCAAGCAGACCTGCGACTACACGATGTTCACGGTCCTTCGGTACGTCGAGAAGGACAAGCAGGTCGCCCGCACCTACTCCTCGAACCCGAAGAAGTATCCGGTCGGCGGCCGGAAGCCGATCGACCCCAAGTCGCACAACCAGAAGACCCTGGAGAAGGGCAACGTCTTCGTCGCCCCGAACAAGGCCGAGATCAAGCGCACCTATTTCGACTACGAGCTGATCTACTCGCTCGGCATCACTGCGATCCTGAACGCGCCGATCTCGGCCAACGGCAGGCGCCTCGGCACGCTGGCGCTTTCCGGCAAGCAGGGCATGTACGGCAAGAAGGAAGTCGAGCGCTCGAAGGTGCTCGCCGGACTGCTGGCGCCGGTGATGATCGCCGAGATGGACTAGGCCGGCTTCGCCATCGGCAGGGCGGCCCGCGCCCGCTCTGCCGGCGTACGGTCGTCCATCGGCCATTGCAGGATGAAGGCGATCAGCCCGATCGCGATCAGGCCGATCCAGGCGGCGCCATAGCTGCCGGTGAGGTCGAAGACGAACCCGCCGAGCATGACGCCGCAGAACGAGCCTACCTGGTGGCTCAGGAAGACAAAGCCGTAAAGCGCACCGAAGTGCTTGAGGCCGAAGACGCGGCCGACCAGGCCGCTGACCAGCGGGGCCACCGTCAGCCACAGGAAGCCCATCGCCGCGGCGAAGACGAGGGTCGTGGCCGGACTGACCGGGAAGGCGATGAAGGCGACGATCGCGACCGTCCTCAACAGATAGACCAGCGCCAGCAGCCGCTTCTGGCTGTAGCGCGCGCCGAGGAGGCCCGCTGCATAGGTGCCGAAGGTGTTACAGAGCCCGATCAGGCCGAGCGCCGTGGCGCTCAGGGTCGCCGGCAGGCCGCAGAGAGCCAGGTACGACGGCAGGTGCACGTTGATGAACATCAGCTGGAAGCCGCAGGCGAAGAAGGCGATCGTCATCGCGATATAGCCCGGATGAGTGAAGGCGATGCGCAGGACCTCGCCAAGGGGCTGCTTGTCTTCCGCGGCCGGCACACCGGTGCCTCTGGGTGCGTCCTCCTTCATCGGCAGGGCCAGCAGCATCATCGCCCCGGCGATGCCGGCGAAGACGAACAGCGCCTCGCGCCAGCCGAAGCCGTCGATCAGCCCCTGCCCCACCGGCGCCAGAACCAGCGTGCCGAGCGAGCCCAGCGCCGCGACCGCGCCCACGGCCTGGCTCCGCTTCTCAGGGCTGACCGCGCGCGAGACCGTGCCCAGGACGATGCCCAGGCCCGTGCCGGCGATGCCGATGCCGACCAGCAGGCCGGCGCCGATATTGAGCGCCAGCGCGCCCTCGGCCGTCGCCGCGATGGCGAACCCGGCCGCCAGGATCAGCGACGACACGGCCAAGACCGGCCGCGTGCCGAAGCGGTCGGCGAGCATGCCGATGAAGGGCTGAGCCAGGCCCCAGATCAGGCTCTGCATCGCCGCTGCGAAACTGAAGGCGACGGCGGTGATGCCGATCGCCGCCATCGGCGCCATGAACAATCCGAAGCTCTGACGGAGGCCGGCGGTGACCGAGAGGATCACCGTGGCGAGGATCAGCAGCACGAGCTTGCGGGACATGGGATGACCTTGCTTACACAGATCTGTGTAGGTAGCTTGGGGAGGCGATGGCCAAGGGTCAAGAAAAAACTGCACAGGTCGGTGTAACGACGCGCGAGGCGGCATCCGAGGCGATGCGTGATCGCATCCTCGCCACGACCGATCGCCTCTTCTATCGCCAGGGCATCCGCGCCGTCGGCGTCGACACGGTCGCGGCCGAGATCGGCATCAGCAAGCGCACGCTCTACAACTACTTTCCGTCCAAGGACGCCCTTGTCGTCGCCTATCTCGAGCGACGCTTCGCCCCGATCCCGATCTCGGACCGCCCCCCCGCCGAGCAGATCCTCGACGCCTATGATCGGGTCGGCAGCCTCTTCGCCGCTGACGCGCTGCGCGGCTGTCCCTTCGTCAATGCGGTGACGGAGCTCGCCGATCCCGCCCATGACGCGGCAAAGATCGCGTTCGCCTTCAAGGAGCGGCGGCGGCTGTGGTTTCGCGACCTGCTTCTTGCCGCGAAGGCCAAGGATGCGGACGGCCTGGCCGGCCAGCTCTGCGTGCTGCTCGACGGTGCCATCATCCAGATGCTGGTCCGCAACGACGCGGGCCTGGCCGAGGTCGCGCGCGACGCCGCATCGACACTCCTGAAGGCAGCCGGCGTCAAGCTGCCGGCAAGACGGCGGCGCTAGGCGACCGAGCGCTTCGGCGCTTCCGCCCTAGCGCCGCCGACGAGGTAGTCCATCGCCGCCTGGGCGCCGCCCTTCGAATGCGGCACGCCGGCGAGGCTCAATCCCATCTCGACGCCGGCGAGCGTGCCCATCAGCATCAGGTCGTTGAAGCTGCCGAGATGGCCGATGCGGAACACCTTGCCCGCGACCTTGGAGAGGCCGGCACCGAGCGAGAGGTCGTAGGCGGCCAGCGTCTTCTTCCGGAACTCGTCGGCGTTGTGCCCCGTCGGCATCAAGACCGCGGTCAGCGAGCTCGAATACTCGGCCGGGTTCACGCAGAGGATCTCGAGTCCCCAGGCACGGACCGCGCGGCGCGTCGCTTCGGCATGGCGATCGTGGCGGGCGAAGACGTTGGCGAGACCCTCCTCCATCAGCATGTCGATCGCCTCGGCGAGGCCGTAGAGCAGGTTGGTCGCCGGCGTATAGGGGAAGTAGCCGGTCTTGTTCGGCCCCAGCATCGCGCTCCAGTCCCAGTAGCTGCGCGGCAGCTTCGCGGTCTTTTGTGCGGCAAGCGCCTTGGCGCTGACCGCGTTGAACGAAAGCCCCGGCGGCAGCATCAGGCCCTTCTGCGAGCCCGCGACGGTGACGTCGACGCCCCACTCGTCGTGGCGGTAGTCGATCGAGGCGAGCGAGGAAATCGTGTCGACCATGAAGAGCGCCGGATGCTTCGCCGCATCGATCGCCCTCCGCACCTCGCCGACCCGCGTCGTCACACCGGTCGAGGTCTCGTTGTGGACAACCATGACCGCCTTGATCGCGTGTCCCTTGTCCTCGGCGAGCTTGGCCTCGACCAGCTTCGGGTCGACGCCCTGGCGCCAGTCGCCTGGCACGAAGTCGACGACGAGCCCGAGCCGCTCGGAAAGCTCGCGCCAGAGCGAGGCGAAATGGCCGGTCTCGAACATCAGCACCCGGTCGCCGGGCGAAAGCGTGTTGACCAGCGCCGCCTCCCAGGCGCCCGTGCCGGAGGCCGGGTAGATGACCACGTCGGCCCTGGTGCCGAAGATCGGCTTGATCCCGTCCAGCACCTTGCGGCCGAGGGCGCCGAATTCGGGCCCCCGGTGGTCGATCGTGGCGTTGTCGATGGCGCGGAGCACGCGGTCGGGCACGTTGGTCGGTCCCGGGATCTGCAGGAAATGGCGCCCGCTCGGCGCATTGCTCAGCTTGACCATGGCGAAGGTTCCGCTCGTTCGAAGTGAGCGGTAATCTTAGGGCTCGAAGGCACCTGGAGAAAGCACATCATGGGGGACGGTAACGGGGTCGCGGGCGGCACCAGGCTGCAGGAGCGGCTCCGGCGCGAGATCCGCGGATCCGTGATGTTCGGCGCGGCCGACCGCGGCCGCTATGCGACCGACGCCTCGATCTACCAGATCGACCCGATCGGCGTGGTGGTGCCGGCCGACGAGGCCGACGCGCTGGCCGCGCTCGCGATCGCGCTCGACGAGGGCGTGCCGGTTCTTCCCCGCGGCGCCGGCACCTCGCAATGCGGCCAGACGGTCGGCGAGGCCGTGGTCATCGACAACGCCAAGCACCTGAACAAGGTCGTCTCGTTCGACAAGGAGTCGGCGACGGTCGTGGTCCAGCCCGGTGTCGTGCTCGACCACCTGAACGCCTATCTCCGCCCGCATGGCCTCTGGTATCCGGTCGACGTCTCGACCAGCGCACAGGCCACCATCGGCGGCATGGCCGGCAACAACTCCTGCGGCTCGCGCTCGATCCGCTACGGCAACATGGTCCACAACGTGCTGGGCATCGACGCGGTGCTCGCCGACGGAACCCAAGGATATTTCGGCGAGGTCGGAAGCAACCTGGCCGAGATCTCGGGATCGCCGCGCTTGGCTGACATCGCGGGCCGCGTGCGCGCCATCGCCGCCCGCGAAGCCAGCGAGATAGAGACGCGCTATCCGAAGCTGCTGCGCCGGGTCGGCGGCTACAACCTCGAGACCGTCAAGCCTGAGGGCCATAACCTCGCCCATCTGCTGGTCGGATCGGAAGGCACCCTCGCCTATTCGCGCCAGCTGCATCTGAAGCTCTCGCCGCTCCCGAGACACAAGACGCTCGGCGTCGTCCACTTCCCGACCTTCTACCAGGCGATGGAGCTGACCCAGCACATCGTCAAGCTGGGACCCGCCGCGGTCGAGCTGGTCGACCGCACGATGATCGATCTGGCACGCCGGAACCCGGCCTTCGCCTCCACGGTCTCGAAATTCTTGAAGGGCGAGCCTGATGCGATTCTGCTGGTCGAGTTCGCCGGCGACGACCAGGGCGAGCAGCTGCGGAAGCTCAAGGACCTCGTGGCGCTGATGGGCGATCTGGGATTGCCGAACAGCGTCGTCGAGATCACCGACGCCAATCTCCAGAAGGACACCTGGGAGGTCCGCAAGGCCGGCCTCAACATCATGATGTCGATGAAAGGCGACGGAAAGCCGGTCAGCTTCATCGAGGACTGCGCGGTACCTCTGGAACACCTGGCCGAGTACACGCGCAGGCTCACCGAAGTGTTCGAGAAGAACGGCACCAGGGGCACCTGGTACGCGCATGCGTCGGTCGGCTGCCTGCATGTCCGCCCGATCCTCAACATGAAGGCGGAAGACGGGCCGAGAAAGATGCGGGCGATCGCCGAAGAGGCGGCATCCTTCGTCCGCGAGTACAAAGGCGCCTATTCGGGCGAGCACGGCGACGGGCTCGTGCGCTCGGAATGGATCGCACCGTTTTTCGGTCCGAAGCTCACCAAGGCGTTCGAGGAGATCAAGGATCTCTTCGACCCGAAGGGCTTGATGAATCCCGGCAAGATCGTCAGGCCGCCGAGGATGGACGACCGCGGCCTGTTCCGGTTCAGCCAGCGCTACCAGCCGCAGCCGTTCACGCCGGCGATGAACTGGCCCGAGCTCGGCGGCTTCGCCGGCGCGGTGGAGATGTGCAACAACAACGGCCATTGCCGGAAGTTCGACGCCGGCACGATGTGCCCGTCCTATCGGGCCACGGGCGACGAGCAGCACCTGACCCGCGGCCGAGCCAATACGCTTAGGCTGGCGCTTTCCGGACAGCTCGGGCCGAACGCGCTGACTTCGGACGCCGTCTACGACACGATGGATCTCTGTGTCGGCTGCAAGGGCTGCAAGCGCGAGTGCCCGACCGGTGTCGACATGGCGCGGATGAAGACTGAGTTCCTGCATCACTACCGCAGGCGCCACGGCATGCGGCTGTTCGACCGCCTGGTCGCCTACCTGCCGCGCTATGCGCCGTTCGCGTCCAGGCTGCGCGGACTGCTGCATCTCCGCGACCGGCTGCCGTTCCTGGCCAGGCTGTCGGAGACGTGGGTCGGCTTCAGCGCCAGGCGCACCCTGCCTGCCTGGAGCAGCACGCCCTTCCGGGGCGAGACGCCGACGCCGTCGGGCAAACCGCGCGTCGCGCTGCTCGTCGATACTTTCAACAGATGGTTCGAACCGGAGAACGCGCGCGCCGCGATCGCCGTTCTGGAAGGCGCCGGCTACGAGGTTGTCGTCGCCGGCGAGGAGTCAGGCCCACCGCTCTGCTGCGGTCGAACCTTCCTCGCCGCGGGCCTGGTCGACGAGGCACGCAAGGAGGCGCGCCGGCTGATCGACACGCTTCGCCCTTATCTCGACGAAGGCCTGCCGATCGTCGGTCTCGAGCCGTCCTGCCTGTTCACGCTCCGCGACGAGATCGAGGCGTTGTTGCCCGGTGCCGAGGCGCAGCGCCTCGCCGGCAAGGCCACGCTGTTCGAGGAATTCCTCGCCCGCGAGCAGGCGGCCGGCCGAGCAAAGCTCGCGCTCAAGCCCCTACCCGAGAGGAAGGCGATGGTTCATGGCCATTGCCATCAGAAGGCCTTCGATGCCTTCAAGCCGACCTTGGCGCTGCTGAAGCAGATCCCCGACCTTGAGGTGCAAGCCATCGAGTCGAGCTGCTGCGGCATGGCCGGCGCCTTCGGCTACGAGGCCAAGCACTACGATGTCTCGATAAGGATGGCCGAGCTGGCCCTGCTGCCGGCGATCCGCAAAGACGGCGACGCGCTGGTCGTCGCCGACGGCACCTCTTGCCGCCACCAGATCGCGGACGGTGCCGGCCGCGAAGCCGTGCACATCGCCCGCGTGCTGGAACGCGCGCTGGCCTAGCGCTGCGGCGACGGCGCGCCGGAGCCCTCCAGGCCGACGCCGATCAGGTGGCTGAACAGGTCGATCAGCTTCTGGCGGTCGGCCGCCGGCAGCGGCGGCCGGTTGAGCGAGGCGATGTTCGCTTCCATGTGATGGATGGAGCCGGTGCCGAACAGCACGACGTCGTTGCCGGGCTCGTAGCGGGCGAAGCGATAGGCGGCGTCGGTCAGGTCCTTGGCGCCGCCGTCGTGAACCAGGAAGCCCAGCGGATTCGGGTCCTCCGCCAACATCTTCGGCACCTGACCCGAAGCCGCGAGATCCTTCATCGCCTTGGCCACGCGCTCCGGCCTGGCGAAGATGTTGCGGACCGCGAACATCACCAGCGTCCCGATCCGCTTCTTCCGGGTCGCCGGCAGCACGACCTTCCGCGCGTTCTGGTGCATCATGTGGAAGGCGAGCATCATCGTGTCCCAATGGTCGTCCTGGACCGCACGGGACAGCATCTCGGCCTTCGTGTCGGAGACCGCGCCCTCGGTGATCCCGAGGAATCGGAACTTGCCCTTCTCCTGCTCGCGCTTGAGGACCGGCAGGATCGCCGAGACCGCCCAGTCGTAGTCGGCCGGACGCACGCCGTGCAGCTGGAACACGTCGATACGGTCGGTGCGCAGCAGCGTCAGCGACTTCTCGAGGCTCGCGACCACCTTGTCCGGGGCGACACGCTCCTTGCCTTCGTGGATCATCGCCTTGGTGGTGACGACGACCTTGTCGCGCACGCCCTGGAGCCCCTGGCCGACCACGCCTTCCGTGCCGTAGGCGGCGGCGGTGTCGAAAAGCGTGACACCGAGGTCGACTGCGCGCTTCACCAGCGCGACCGCATCCGCCTCGGTCTTGCCGGTGGCGAGGCCCAGCCGGCTGAAGCCGCCGCAGCCGAGTCCGGCGACGCCGACCTTGAGGCCGGTGCGGCCGAGCGTGACTTGATCCATGGAGATATCCGATGATGATGAGGTCGGACGAGAGTCCGCCCGATCCCCCTTCCTAGCAAGTCCTTCCCTCGATCCCGCGGAATTCCAGGAGACTTCGACGATGTGGCAGCCGAACGAGCGCTATCCCGATCCGGCCGTCCGGGTGCTGGATCCGTCCTTCGCCAAGTACAAGGTGACGCTGGCCTCGGTCGAGCGGCTCTACACCGGCTGTCGCTGGTCGGAGGGCCCGGTCTATTTCGGCGATCAGCGCTGCGTGCTGTGGAGCGACATTCCCAACAACCGTATCCTGCGGTGGGATGAGGAGACCGGCCAGGTCTCGGCCTTCCGCAAGCCCTCCAACAATGCCAACGGCAATACCCGTGACCGGCAAGGCCGGCTCATCACCTGCGAGCACGACTCCCGCCGTGTGACGCGCACCGAGTACGACGGCTCGATCACCGTTCTCGCCGACTCCTACAACGGCAAGAAGCTGAACTCCCCGAACGACGTGGTGGTGACCTCGGACGGCTCGATCTGGTTCACCGATCCGGTGTTCGGCATCCTCGGATACTACGAAGGCCACAAGGACGAGTCCGAGCTGGAGCCCGCCGTCTATCGGATCGACGGCAAGACAGGGAAGCTCGCGCTGATGGCCGACGACATTCCCGGCCCCAACGGCCTCGCCTTCTCGCCCGACGAGAAGATCCTCTATGTGGTTGCATCGCGCGATGCGCCGAACCGCACGATCCGCGCCTTCGAGGTCAAATCGGGCGGCGCCAAGCTCGGCAAGGGCAAGGTGCTGATCGACGCCGGCACCGGCGGCTCGCCCGACGGCTTCCGCGTCGATGTCGACGGCAATCTCTGGTGCGGCTGGGGCATGGGAACGCCCGATCTCGACGGCGTCCGCATCTTCTCAGCCAAGGGCCAGCCGATCGGCCATATCGATCTGCCGGAGCGCTGCGCCAATGTCTGCTTCGGCGGACGCCACCGGAACCGCCTGTTCATGGCGGCGAGCCACGGTCTCTACGCGCTCTACGTCAACACGCAGGGTGTCGCCGGTGGCTGAGATCGCACTCCCGTCGCAGGCCGCGATCGCGGCGATGCTCGCCGACCGCCGCCAGCTCACATATGTCGAGCTGGCGAAGGTGTCGGTCCGCGACAACGGCGACTCTCTGGTGCCGATGGTCGCCGACCCGGATCGCGCGATCGCCGTCGGCCCGCTGCGCTCCCCTTGGATTCGTGCTGGTGCGCTGGCACGGCTGGCGCTTGCGGCAAAGTCGCTGCGCGACGGGAATCCGCGCCACACCCTCGTCGTCTACGACGCGCACCGGCTGCTGTCGATGCAGAAGGCCGGCTTCGAGAAGTACACCAAGATCTTCGGCGAGAAGCACCCGCACCTGAAGGGCGACGACCTCGCCGAATACGTCCACCAGCATGTCGCGGTGCCGGCCGTCGCCGGCCACCCGACCGGCGGCGCCGTCGACGTCTCGATCCTGGAGAACGGCGAGCCGATCGACATGGGCGGCAAGTACGCCGACTTCGACACGCCGGCCTATCACGCCTTCGCCGACGGCCTGACCGAGGCGCATCGCCGGAACCGCGCGCGGCTGCGCGAGGCGATGGTCGGTGCCGGCTTCGCGCCATTCAACGGCGAGTGGTGGCACTTCTCCTACGGCGACCCGGAATGGGCGGCACTCTGGGGCGAGCCCGCGGCGATCTACCGGCAGCTCGAAGGTCCGGCTTCCTAACGCTTTGCCTGGTGTGCCGCGATCATGCGGTCGCGCTCGTCCGTATCGAAGATGCCGGCCGGATTGGCTCTGGTCGCCATCGCCGCCTGGATCACGACATAGCGCTGCTGCGCCAGGCCGTAGAGGCGACGAAGCTCGACCAGCGGGTCAGGGTGATCGTCGATGCGGAGATCGAGGATTGCGTAAGGTTCGCTTCCCCACAGCTTGATCGCCGCCGACTGTCGGCCGCGCTTGTCGCCGCCGGCCGCCTGGCCGGCATCGAGCGCCGCGATCAGCCGCTCGCCGAACGGAAGGCCCGAATTCCTCTGATAAGAGCGCAGCGTCTCGTTCACCACCTGCGGCCCCGCCAGCATGTTGCCCGCGACCGAGACGCCATCTCCGTCGACCTGCCCTGCCCAGTCGACGCATTCGGCGCCGGTATGGGCGAAAGTCCCGCCCTTCGCGTCGACCACATGCATCTGGCGCTTGTGCGCGCCGGCGTCAGGGCGCGTCAGGAATTCGACCACCTCGCGGGCAGCCCGGCCCTCGGCAAGCAGGCGCATCCCGTCGACGCCCCAGAGCGGATTGACCCGGGCCTGGGTCGCCATCGCGCCGAGCCGTCCGGCGCCGTGCGGCACGAGGCCGCCGACCGCGAGCGACCGGGTGGTGACGGCGACGCCGAACTGGCCGCTGTCAGGGTCGCGGGCGATGATCGACCAGGTCATCGAATGTCCTTCCGGGACGGTGGCGGCCGGCAGGATACAGGCGCACGGCCGATCGGAAAATCGCGCCGAGTCCCGGGAAATTCCCGTTTAGGCAGCCGCCTCGGCGCGTTGACTATATGAAACGTCACAACTAGCCTTCGAGGCTGATTAGTCATCGCTAAAGCCCGCTCTCGGCGCGGCGGAGTTCCTTCCGATGGGCATGACGGCGACGGAGAAGATTCTGGCTCGCGCCAGCCGGCGCGACCGCGTCCGTCCGGGCGACATCGTGTTCCCGAAACCCGACCTGGTCATCGTGCATGACGGGCTCGTCGTCTCGTCGAAGGCCGAGCTCGACGGGGTCGGCATCGACCGCGTGTTCGACACCGACCGCATCTACTTCGTGACCGACCACGACGTGGTCTACACCAGCCCGCGCGCGGTCGAGCGCGGCACGCAGATCCGGAAGATCGTCAAGGAGTGGGGCATCAAGCACTTCTTCGACGTCGGCCAGGGCGGGCACGGCCACATATTCCCGATCCAGTCGGGCGTGGTGACCCCCGGCACCTTCTATTTCGACAACGACCGCCACTGCACCAATGCCGGCGGCATCGGCGCCGTGGGCTTCCGGGTCGGCACCGAGATCGCGACCGTGCTCGCGACCGGCACGGTCTGGACCAAGGTGCCGCCGACGATCCGCCTCACGCTCAAGGGCAAGGTCAAGCCGGGTGTCTTCGGCCGCGATGTCGGCTTCCGCATCGTTCAGGACCTCGCCAGGCGCGGCATCGATCTCGACTACCGCGTTCTCGAGCTCGCCGGCGACCTCGAACAATTCGATCTGGGAGAACGTATCGCGCTCTGCAGCTCGCCGACCGAGATGCGGGCGATCGGCGTCTTCATCCCGCCTTCGGAAAGGATCCTCGCCGAGGCGAAGGCGCGCGCGAAGCGGCCGTTCGAGCCGGTCTTCAGCGACGCGGACGCCGAGTACGAGCTGGACCTCACGCTCGACGTGTCCGAGATCGAGCCGCAGGTGGTGCTGACCGGCGGCGTCGAGAGAGGCGTCGATATTGCCGCCAAGGCCGGCACGTCGATCAACCATGCCTTCATCGGTTCCTGCGCGTCCGGCATGTACGAGGACCTGGTCGCGGCGGCGAAGATCCTGCGCGGCCGCCGGGTCGCGCCAGGCGTCCGCCTCTTCGTCGTGCCGGGGTCGGAGCTCAACACCAAGCGCATGCAGACCGACGGGCTGATGCAGGTCTTCGTCGAGGCCGGTGCGATGGTGATGCCGGCCGGCTGCGGCATCTGCTCCAGCGGCAAGATGGGACCGGTGCATTCGGGCGAGGTCTCGATCTCGACCGCCGCCGACAATGTCGTCGGCCGCTTCGGCGCCAAGGACGCGGAACTCTTCCTCGCGAGTCCCGCGACGGTCGCCGCCTCGGCCGTGACCGGCGTCGTCACCGATCCGCGCGACTTCCAGGTCTTCCGCTCGGGAGAAGCGGCATGAGCGCCTTCCAATGGAAGCTCGCCGGTCGCTGCCACAAGTTCGGCCACGACATCCCGCATCCAGGTCCGGTGATCCCGAAGCATCTGATCGCCGGCCGCTACATGGACCCGAAGGACCTGGTGCCGCACCTGTTCTCGGAGCTTCGGCCCGGGTTCCCGGACAAGTGCAAGCCCGGCGACATCATCGTCACCGGCCGCAACTTCGGTATGGGACCGAAGATGAACGGCTACATCGCGATGCAGGCGCTCGGCCTCGGCCTCATGACCGAGACCATGCCGTTCCTGGCATACCGCGCAGCACTCGGCGTCGGCTTGCGCGTGCTGGACACCTGCCCCGGCATCCTCAACCTGGTCGAGGACGGCGACGAGATCGAGTGCGACTTCTCGACCGGCGCCTTCGCCAACCGCACGCGCAAGATCCAGAAGACGTTCGATCCCATCCCGGAAGCGTTGCGCGAGCTGGTCTCGCTCGGCGGCACGTCCGGATTCCTTCGTCAGTGGTGGGAAGCCAACCGGCCGCGCGAGACCGCCGCGGCCCGTGCCTAAGGGAGATCCTTCAATGAAGAGGTTCGGTTTTGCCGTCCTGGCCCTGGCGGCGCTGGCCGCGGGACCGGTCTCCGCCCAGGACGCGGTGGAGAAGTTCTACAAGGGCAACACGATCACGATCAACGTGCCCTCCAGCGCCGGCGGCACCTACGGGCTCGCGGCCCAGCTGCTCTCGCAGCACATGCCGAAGCATATCCCGGGCAAGCCCAACATGGTGCTGCAGATCATGCCCGGCGGCGTGAAGGCGACGAACTACATGGCCAATGTCGCCGCCCAGGACGGCTCGGTGATCAACCTACTTAGCCAGAGCATGCCCGACCTCCAGGCCTCCAAGGCCAAAGGCGTGCAGTTCGACGTGCTCAAGTTCCATCCGATCGGCCTGATCGCCGGCCTCAACGGCGCCTTCGTCGTCGACGACCGCGCGCCGGCCAAGACGATCGAGGACATGAAGACCAAGGTGATCCTCGCCGGCACCCGCGAGCGCTCCGACTACGGTTTCCAGACGGTGGCGATGCTGAACCACTTCATGGGCACCAAGGTGAAGATCATCCTCGGCTATGACGGCGGCGCCGAGACCGACCTCGCGATGGAGCGCGGCGAGCTGCATGGCAAGCTGTCGTCCTGGCTCTCGATCAAGGAGCGCCACCCGCAATGGGGGCGCGGCGAAGGCGCCAAGGTCGTGCTCCAGATCGGGACCGAGCGCGATCCCGACATCCCCAACGTGCCGACGCTGGTCGACCTCGCCAAGACCGACGAGCAGAAGAAGATCTTCATCTTCCTTGCCGGCAACAACTCGATCGCGCGCGGGCTCACCGCGCCCCCGGGCGTGCCGGCGGACCGCGTCAACGCACTCCGCAAGGCCTTCGACGACATGATCAAGGAAGGTCCCTTCGTCGCCGACCTGAAGAAACACGGCTTCCCGATGAACCACAAGGACTGGAAGGGCTACGCGCAGATGATCAAGGAGCTGGCCGGGACGCCGCCCGAGATCATCGCGATGTCCGAGCAGATCCTGAGCAAAGCCCGCTGATCTGCTTTCCGCCGCTCCCGGGATCCTCCGGGAGCGGCCTTCCTCTCGCTGAAAGGAAAACCGCCTAGGTGGAGCAGGATCTCCTCGGCGCCGCCATTCACGCCCTCGGCATCCTGGTCGACCCGGTGCGGCTGCTGTTCCTCTTCTTCGGCGTGATCTGCGGCCTGATCCTCGGCCTCGTGCCGGGCATCGGCGGGCTGGTCGGCCTCACCATGCTGCTGCCCTTCACCTACAGCATGGATCCCTATACGGCCCTTGCGATGATGCTGGGCCTCGCCTCGGTCAACAACACCGGCGACACGATCCCGGCGGTGCTGTTCGGCGTGCCGGGATCGGCCGGATGTGCCGCGACCGTGCTCGACGGCTATCCGCTGGCGAAGCAAGGCCAGGCCGGCCGCGCGCTCGGCGCCTCGTTCATGGCGTCCATGCTGGGCGGGCTGTTCGGCGCCTTCCTGCTCGGCATCAGCGTGCCGATCCTCAGGCCCGTCGTGCTGATGTTCGGCTCGCCCGAGCTGCTCGCCTTCTGCCTCTTCGGCCTGTCGCTCGCCGCGGCCTTGAGCGGCGGCGCGCTGTTCAAGGGCCTCGCGGTCGCCGCCTTCGGCGTGATCCTGGCGCTGGTCGGCGAGGACGACTACTCGGGCACGATGCGCTGGACCTTCGACACGGTCTATCTCTGGAACGGTCTGCCGCTGGTGCCGCTGGCGCTAGGATTCTTCGCCATCCCCGAGCTGGTCGACATGGCGATCGCGCGCGCGCCGATGGTCCGGAGCGAGATGATGAAGGCGACCGCCGCGGGTCAGTGGCAGGGCGTGCGCGACGTCTTCCGCCACAAGTGGCTGCTGCTCCGCTGCTCGGCGATCGGAACACTCCTCTCGACCGTGCCCGGCATCGGCACCTCGGTGATCGACTGGGTCGCCTACGGCCACGCGGCCCGCACCGAGAAGGGCGCTTCCGAGACCTTCGGCAAGGGCGACATCCGTGGCGTCATCGCCTCGGAAGCCTCCAACAACGCACGCGAGGGCGGCACCCTGATGCCGACCGTCGCCTTCGGCGTGCCGGGATCGGCGGGCATGGCGGTGCTGCTCGGCATGTTCCTGCTGCAAGGGATCGTTCCCGGCCCCGACATGCTGACCAAGCGCCTCGACATCACCTACGCGATGGTGTGGAGCGTGGCGCTCGCCAACGTGCTTGGCGCAGGCATCTGCTTCCTGTTCGCCAACCAGCTCGCACGCATCGTGCTGGTGCGCCCCAGCATCCTGGTGCCCTGCGTGCTGGCAGTGATCTATGTCGGCGCCTTCCAGGGCTCGAACGACTGGGGCGATCTCTACGTCCTGCTGATCTCGGGCGCGATCGGCTGGATCATGAAGCGCCATGGCTGGCCCCGGCCGCCGCTGATCCTGGGCGTCGTGCTCGGCGAGATCGTCGAGCGCTACATGTTCATCTCGGTCCAGGCCTTCGGCGCCAACTTCCTGACCCGGCCGATCGTGATGGCGATCCTGGCGCTCACATTGTTCGGGCTGATCCGCCCGTTCCTGAAGGCCCGCAAGGAGAAGCGGCGCATCGACCTCACCGGCCTCGCCTACAGACCTGAGAGCATCCGCCAGCCAGGAACCTGGTTCGCCGCCTTCTTCGTCCTGTTCTTCGGCTACGTGCTGGCCACATCCTACGACTGGGAATTCGGTGCGCGGATCGTGCCGCAGATCATCGCCATCTTCGGCTTCGGGTGCGCCGTCCTGCAGCTGGGCGCCACGATGGTCGGCAAGCCGGTGCCGAGCGGAGCGATCCAGCCGGAAGCCGCCCGGATCATGGACATCGAGAGCAGCTTCGAAGGCCTGGACGACCGGACGATCGCCCGCCGCGCCGCCGAGGCCTTCGGCTGGCTCGTCTTCCTGCTGATCGCGGGACTTCTGGTCGGCCTGCTGCCGGCAATCCTCCTGTTCATGGTGGGCTATATGCGTTTCGGCTCGGGCGAGCGCTGGGGACCATCCCTTGCGGTCGGCACCGGCCTGTTCGCCGCCACCTACCTCCTCTTCCACAAGCTGCTGCACCTGCCCTGGCCTCCGGCGCTTCTGGGCCGGCTGTCGCCCGAGCTCCGCAACCTGACCCACCTCTTCTGACCGGAAGCACCGATGGACATCCGCACCACCACGCGCATCAAGGGCCAGGAGCACTGGACCACGTCCGGGGGCAAGAGCCTGTTCCTGTGGTCCAAGCCGGCCCAAGGCGAGCGGAAGGGCACGATTCTGTTCATCCACGGATCGTCGATGCCGACCCAGCCGACTTTCGACCTGCAGGTCGACGGCATGCCGGAAGCCTCCGTGATGGACTGGTTCGCCACCCGCGGCTTCGATGCCTGGACCTTTGACTGCCGCGGATACGGCCGCTCGTACAAGGGGCCGGAGATGCTGGCGACGATCGCCGAAGGCGCCGAGGACGCCGCGGCGGCTTCCGAGTACATCATGGCCAAGGGCTCGGGGCCTTTGATGGTCTACGGCATCTCCTCGGGTTCGCTCCGCGCCGGCCTCTTCGCCCAGCGCCATCCCGAGCGCATCGCGCGCCTGGCGCTCGAGGCCCTGGTCTACACCGGCGAAGGCAGCCCGACGCTCGAGCAGCGGCGGAAGAAGCTGAACGAGTGGCGCGCGACCACGCGCCGGCCGATCGACCGGCCCTTCATGATGTCGATGTTCACCCGCGACCACGCCAGCACGATCGAGGAGCGCTTCATCGACCCGCTGGTGAACCAGGTCCTGGCGCTCGACGACTCCTCGCCCAACGGCACCTACATCGACATGTGCGCCAACCTGCCGGTGATCGACCCGGAGAAGATCCGCGTGCCGACGCTGATCATGCGCGGCCAGTACGACGGCATCGCCGGCATCGACGACCTGATGGCGTTCTTCAAGAAGCTGCCGCTCCCGGACAAGGCACTGACGGTGATGCCGGCGGTCTCCCACGGCTCCTTCCGGCAGAAGAACTTCCTCGCCTCGTACCAGATCCTGCACGCGTTCTTCACGCGGCCTGCGCTCGCCTTCACCGAATAGCGGCGTAGCGATTTACCGCACTTTTCGCGCGAAATTCGCGCGGCGTGGCGGCGTGTGAATATCGCATGATTTTCCAGGAACTAGGTGCCCGAGTCGGCGGTTCGTTGGGGCGATAAGGGATCCCAACCGACGAGGAACACCATGAACCTGAAAACTTCGCTCCTGGCCGCCGCCGCGACGCTCGCGATCGCGTCGCCGGCTTTCGCCATCAGCGGCACCGTGAACGCCGACCTGCCGCTGCGCTCGGGCCCCGGCCCGATGCACAACATCATCGGCACCGTCGATCGCAACGCCATCGTCGAGGTCGAAGGCTGCGTCGAGACCGGCACGTGGTGCCAGGTCACCGCCAACGGCCAGCGCGGCTGGGTCTGGGGCGCCAACGTCACCGCCCAGCGCGGTGGCCAGACCATGGTCATCACCGAGCAGCGCCAGCAGCTGCAGGTGCCGGTCGTGACCTATCAGGAGCAGCGGGCGGCTGCTCCGGCGACCTCGACCACCTCCACCACCACCACGACCAGCACCGGCAGCACCGGTGCCGCGGCGGGCGCCGGCACCGGCGCGATCGCCGGCGCGCTGCTCGGCGGCCCGGTCGGCGCGTTGATCGGCGGCATCGCCGGCCTGACGGCAGGTGCCGTCGTCGATCCGCCGGGCGAGGTTCGGACCTACGTCACCGCCAACAAGGTGGATCCGGTCTATCTCGAGGGCGAGGTCGTCGTCGGCTCGGCCCTGCCGGCCAACGTCAGGGTCTACGAGATCCCGAACTACCCGAACCGCTACGCCTATGTGAACGGGCGGACGGTCCTGGTCGAGCCGGGCTCGAACAAGATCGTCTACGTCTATCGCTGAGCGCGACCGACGCTTAGAGGCGGCCGCCGGATCCCTCCGGCGGCCGTCTTCGTTTCACCAGAGGCGATCGGATGCGATCGCCGCGCCCTCGGCCAGCGACTTGAGCTTGGCATAGACGACGTCCGGATCGACGCGGCCGACGCCGGCGAAGGTCGAGAAGCCGCAGTCGGTCCCTGCCAGCACCCGCTCGCGACCGACCACCTCGGCGAATCGGCAGATCCGCTCGGCCACCAGCTTCGGATGCTCGATGTAGTTGGTGCAGGAGTCGAGCAGGCCGGGCATCAGCACCTTGTCGTCCGGCAACCGGTGCTCCTTGAACACTGCCCATTCATGCGCGTGCCGGGGATTGGCCGCCTCGAACGAGATCGCCTGCGCGCGGGCCTTGAGCACCGTCGGCAGGATGCGCTCGAAGTCGATGTCGCAGTGGTGCGGCCCCTCATAGTTTCCCCAGCAGACATGCAGTCGTACCGACGACGGAGGGATATTGCGGAGCGCATGGTTCAGCGCCTCGACATGCGCCTCGGCGCGCTCGAGGAACGTCGCCTCGCTCGCCTCCTTGAACATCATATGGCGGCCGACGGCGAGATCGGGCGAGTCTATCTGCAGGACCAGGCCCGCCTTGTGGATCTCCTCGTACTCGACCTGCATCGCGTCCGCGAGCGCCGCCAGATAGGCGTCGTCGCTGGCATAGTGGTCGTTCGGCTGGAACATCGCGATCACGCCGGGCGAGGCCGCGTTCATGAAGCCTTCGACGACGCGCGCACCGGACAATGCCGACTTGAAGTTGGCGATGTCCTCGCGCACGGGGCCTAAGTCCTTCACCTTGATCGGGCCGACGCAGCGTGGCCGCCGGTAGCTCGGCCCCCCACCCTTCGCGACCCGCGCGGCGTAGCCGGGGAAGGTCTCGAGGTCGGCCGGGACCGTGCGCGGGCTGTCGCCCTCGAAACCGGTCAGGCGGTCCTTGATGTAGGTGGCATAGCTGATCTTGCTCATCTCACCGTCGCTGACCACGTCGACGCCGGCCTCGGCCTGGCGGCCGATCACCTCGCTCACCGCCTCGGCGATCGTCTTCTTGTAGGCGGCGTCCTCCTGCCGGGTTCCTGCCTCCTTGCCGAAGACCAGGTCGCAGACCGCCTGCGAACGCGGCAGGCTGCCGACATGGGTGGTCAGGATCCGGTCGGTCGATAGCTGCATCGGAAGAACTCTAAATGCGGGGCCCCAAGCCTAGCGTCGTCGCCCGACATTCTCCACCGCCGGCAGTGGCGATCCCAATTTAGAGATCGATAAACGAAATCCTTGTTCAGCTTCCCGCCGACCTGCCAGACTGACACTCACGGCGCCGGTCGGCGCATCGCACCGGGGATGTCTCGAAGCACGATCACGTCCAACTCGAGGGAGGAGCATCATGGGTCTCACGCGGACGCTTATGGCGAGCCTGTTGGGAGCGACGATCTTGGCGACGCCGGCACTGGCGCAGCAGAAGACGCTGATCGTGGTGCCTCATGCCGAACCCAAGGTTTTCGATCCGCACCAGTCGGGCGTCAACATCACCACGATGCACTCGGCGATGATCTACGACCAGCTCTTCGGCTGGGACGAGAAGATGACCGCGCAGCCGCAGGCGGCCGAAAGCGTCACCGTCTCGCCGGACAAGCTCGTCTATACCTTCAAGCTTCGGCCCGGCCAGGTTTTCCATGACGGCACGCCGGTCACGACCAAGGACGTGATCGCGACTCTGAACCGCATGCTGAAGCGCGACACGCAGATCGCGAAGCTCGCCGAGGCCATCGCCGGTATCGAGCGCGTCGACGACCAGACCTTCACCGTCAAGCTGAAGGAGCCCTTCGGCTTCGTCACGCACCTGATCGGCGGCTCGAACAACGTCGCCGGCGGCATCATGCGCGAGAAGGAGGCGATGACCGACCCCTTCACGCCGATCAACGAGTACATCGGCTCGGGCCCCTACAAGTTCAGCCGGGCCGACTGGGCGCCGGGCTCGAAGGTTGTCTACCTGAAGCACGATGCCTACAAGCCGCGCTCCGAGCCTGCTTCGGCGATGTCGGGCGGCAAGGTCGCCCGGATGGATCGCGTCGAATGGCGCATCATCCCGGACTCCTCGGTCGCCATGGCGGCGCTCCGCGCCGGCGAGATCGACTTCCTCGACGCGCCGCCGATCGACCTGGTCAACACGGTCGCCACCAACCCCGACATCGTCGTCGGCGAGGTGTGGCCGATCGAGAACCAGGGCGTGTTCCGGATGAACCAGATCCATCCGCCCTTCAACAACCTGAAGGCCCGTCTGGCCGTCGCCTATGCGGTGAACCAGATCGACTACATGACCGCCGGCATCGGCGACAAGCGCTACTGGCGCGAATGCTACGCCTACTGGCTCTGCAGCCCGCCGAACGGCACCGAGGCCGGCTCCGAGGCCTTCCGCAAGCCGGATCTCGAAAAGTCGAGGCAGCTCGTCAAGGAATCCGGCGTCGCCGATGCGCCGATCGTCATCATCGGCGGCAGCGATATTCCGATGTACAACGCCTGGAGCCTGCTGACCGCCGAGACGCTGAAGAAGATCGGCTTCACCAAGATCGACCTGCAGCTTTCGGACTGGGGCAGCGTCGCCGCCCGCCGCGCCAAGAAGGACCCGCCGACCCAGGGCGGCTGGAACATGTTCCATACATCGGCCAACGGCGCGCAGCTGACCAGCCCGATGACCAGCCCCTCGACGATCATGACCTGCGATGGCCGCAACTTCGTCGGCTGGCCCTGCGACGAGGTGGTCGAGAAGATGCGCGACCAGTACATCAAGGAGACCGACCCGAAGAGGCAGCAGGAGCTGGTCGAGGCCATGCACAAGCGCCTCTGGGAAGTGATCCCCTACGTGCCGCTGGGCCAGTTCAAGCAGCCCTTCCTGTGGCGGAAGAACGTCTCGGGCGTGCTCAGGGCGAACACCCTGGTGTTCTGGAACATCACCAAGAGCTGACGGGTCTCGACATGGAGGGTTACGAGACGCTCGGCATCACCGCCGGGCCGGCGAGGATCCGTGCCTTCGTGCGGGGATCCGGTCCGACGGTGGTGATGCAGTCCGGCATGGGGCGGCCGCCGGGCGATCTCGAGGCCTTCGGCAAGGTCGTCGCCGATGCCGGCTACACGGTGGCGATCGCCGAGTATCGCGGCATCGGCGGGAGCACGGGTCCGATGGAAGGCATCACCTTCCACGATCTCGCGCGCGACGTCGCCGCCGTGATCGACGCGGTCGGCGGCGCCCCCGCCGGCCTGATCGGGCATGCCTTCGGCAACCGCATCTGCCGGACGCTCGCCGCCGACCGGCCGGATCTCGTCGCCTGCGTCGTGATGCTTGGCGCCAGCGGGAAGGTGCAGCCGTCGGCCGAGATCGCCGAGGCGATCAAGATCGCGCAGTCGATGCACCTCCCGCGCAAGGAGCGCGAGGCGGCGGTGCGGAAGGCCTGGTTCGGGCCAGGCCGCGACATCCGGGGCTGGCTCGACGAGAGCTGGTCGCAGCCCTTCATCAAGGCCGCCCTTGGCGCGGCTGAGAAGACACCCTTGAGCGAATTCTGGACCGCCGGCAGGGCCCCGATCCTGATCGTCCAGGGCCTCGCCGACGTCTCGGCGCCGCCGGAGAACGGCCGGCTGCTCAAGGAGGAGGTCGGCGAGCGCGCGACCCTGATCGAGCTCGCGGGCATCGGCCACTCGCTCGTGGTCGAGGCGCCGGAAGAGGTGGCGAAGCCGGTGCTCGAATACCTCCGACAGCGAATGAAGGGATAGGGCGATGGACGATCTCTCGGGCAAGACCGCACTGGTGACCGGTTCATCGACCGGCATCGGTGCCGCGGTGGCGGAGGCCTTCGGCGCACGCGGAATGAAGGTGGCCGTGCACTATCACGCCAGCAAGACGGCGGCCGAGGACGTCGCCCACAAGATCGAGAAGGCCGGCGGCAAGGCGGCAGTGCTCTCCGGCGACGTTCGCAAGGCCGAGGTCGCGGCCGGGCTGATCGGCCAGACGGTCAAGGCCTTCGGCCGGCTCGACATCCTGGTCAACAACGCCGGCGACATCGTCAGGCGCGCGCCGATCCGGGACGCGACCGACGACCTCTACGACGCCATCATGGACCTGAACGCGCGCTCGGTCTTCGTCTGCTGCCGCGAGGCGATCCCGGTCTTCGAGAAGCAGGGTTCCGGCAACATCATCTCGACCAGCTCGCTGACCGCGCGCAATGGCGGCGGCGGCGGCTCGGTGCTCTATGCCGGCGCCAAGGGCTTCGTCTCCTCCTTCACCCGCGGGCTTGCCAAGGAGCTCGCGCCCAAGAACGTCCGCGTCAACGCGGTCTCGCCCGGCGTGATCATGACGCCGATGCAGGACAAGCACACCTCGGCCGAGGGGCTTGCGGCAGCGATCGCGATCACGCCGATGAAGCGGACCGCGACGCCAGAGGAATGCGTCGGCGCCTACCTCTACCTGGCCTCCGACAAGGCATCCGGCTTCGTCACCGGCCAGGTGATCGAGGTCAACGGCGGCATCTACATGCCGTGAGGCTCAGCCGGCGGTGACGTGGACCTTGGGCACACGCCCGCCGTTCCACCTGCCGCCGAGCGCCCGCTCGATCTGGGCGGCGAGCTGCAGCAGCAACCCGTCGTTCGCCTGTTTCGACAGCGCCTGGATGCCTAATGGCAGGCCGTTGTCGTGCGCCGCCATCGGCAGCGAGATGCCGGGAATGCCGGCGAGGTTGCCGAGCGGCGTATAGGCATAGAGGCCCCAGAGCTTCCGGAACCAGTCGCGCGGCGTGTCGGTGCTGTTGAGCGTGATGAAGTCCATCGTGCCGAGCTTGTGCGTGGTCAGCGTCGAGATCGGCGTCAGGATGACGTCCCACTCCTCGAGGAAAGTACCGAAGGCGCGCGCGGTCGTGTTGAAGGTTGCCTGCATCTCGGACCGCGCCGAATAGGGCAGGTTGATCCCCTCCTCCCAGATACGGACATTCATCGGCTCGATCCAGTCGGTGGTCGGCCGGTTGTGCCCCTTCGCCTTGGTCTTGGCTTCCAGGTTCATCGCGATGTTGGTGATATAGCAGGTGGTCTGCGCGTCGTAGGCGGCGCGAAAGTCGATCGGCGGCGTCTTCCATTCGACGTGATGGCCGAGGCCCTGCAGGAACTCTCCCGCCTTCTTGAGCTCGGAAGCGATATGCGGTGTCGACTTGTAGTCGCCCCATTCGTGGCTGACCGCGATCTTGAGCTTCCTCGGGTCCTTCTTGATGAGATCGAGATACGGCGCCTCGGGCGTCCAGAACGGCATGAACTCGCCCGGCGCCGGGCCGCGGCAGGCGTCGATGAAGGCGGCGGTATCGCGGACCGTCCGGCTGTGGCATCCCTGGACCGAGACCACCGCCATCAGGTCGGAGCCGTCCGGCGAGGCCGAGAACACGCCGCGCGACGGCTTGAGCCCCACATTGCCGTTGATGCCGGCCGGAATTCGGATCGAGCCGCCGCCGTCGCTCGCGTGTGAGAGCGGGACCACGCCGGATGCCACGATCGCGCCGGTGCCGGCCGAGGAACCGCCGGTCGTATAGGCCTGATCCCAGGGATTGCGCGAGACATAGACCTTCGGGTTCTCGACCGAACCGCAGACTCCGAACTCCGGCGTTGTCGTCCGGCCCATGATGTTGAGCCCGGCCTTGCGGATCTTGGTGGTTAGGAAGCTGTCGGCCGCCGCGACGTTGCCCTGCATCAGCAGGGCGCCCATCTCCTGCTTCCGGCCCTTCAGCGTCGGTCCCAGGTCCTTCATCAGATAGGGCATGCCGGCGAAGGGTCCCTTCGGGTCGGTGCCGTCCTTGAGCGGGTCCTTGACCATGTCGTCGAAGACCTCGATCACGGCGTTGATCTTCGGGTTGACCATGGCGATGCCGGCCGCGACCTGCTCGGCCAGCTCCTTCGGCGTGACCTCCTTCTTGCGGACCAGCTCGGCGAAGCCGACGGCGTCGTAGGTCACCCACTTGTCCCAGCTCATCGCGGTCGTCATGTGGCCCTCCAGGATCGGTCCTGGAACCATAGCGCAAAGCCTCGCCCCCGCCCCGCCTCCCTCGGCTAGAATGGAACGACCACAAGATCAGCGGAGCCGACCATGGCCGACCTCGACGTCAGGATGATCCTCAGGGCCTACGATCAGCTCTGCCCACTCCACCTGGGCGATGTGCCCACACCCGGCCTCCGCCTCTCCCTCGACCGCCATGCGGCGCTGACCCTGGTCTTCCCGGACGGCGTCGACGTCGCCGAAGTCTCGTTCAACCGCTATGTCGGCGGCTATGCCAAGGGCGACGAGAGCCTGGTCGGCATGCCGGCGTTCGTGCTCCGCGGCTTCCGCCACCGGAACTTCTTCGTCCGTTCCGACAGCAAGCTAACAAGGCTCTCCGACCTCAAGGGCAAGCGCGTCGGCACCAACTCGTGGCCCGATACCGGCACCATGTGGTGCCGGGTCGCGATGACCGATGCCGGCGTCAACGTCGAGGACTGCCAGTGGGTCCTGGGCACGCTGGATCCGAAGAACCCGAGCAAGCCGCCCTCGCCCAACGATGCCCAGCCGCCGAAGGGGGCCCGCTTCCTCACCGGCTCGGAGGACCTGATGACCGAGCTCGCCGAAGGGCGGGTCGACTGCATCACCACCGCGAAGGCGCCGCCGGCGGTGTTCAAGAAGGGCGGTGCGATCCGCCGCCTGGTCGAGAACTATCCCGAGGTCGAGGCCGACTACCACCGCCGCACCGGCGTCTACCCGGGGTTCCACATCGTCGCCGCCCGCCGCTCCTTCGCCGAGAAGCATCCGCAGGCGATGCGGACGATCTACGAGGCGATGCAGAAGTCCTGGACGATCTGGGAAGACAAGGTGAAGTGGTTCGCCGAGGACTCGCCCTGGGCGATGCGCGAGATGGAATACCTCTGCAACGAGTTCGCCGGCGACGCCGCCTTCGGCATGACGCCGGCGAACCGGAAGATGGTCGAGACCATCTGCCGCGAACAGCACACCCAGGGGCTGGTGCCGAAGGCTGCCGACCCCAAGCGGCTGTTCGCGGATTTCGAGGCGATAGCCCGGGCTTAGGGCACCTGCACGTCGAACAGCGGCGCGTATTGCTGCGAGCCGAAGACGTCCCGCTCGCCGGGGCTGCCGCTGGGCTTGAGGCGTCGGATCGTGAACTTGATCGCGTTCGCCGGCTCGAACACGCAGTAATGCGTGATCCGCTTCGGATCGAGGTTGAACAGCGCCGGGATCTTCGCTTCGGCGAGAACGCCGGAGTCGCGCACGCGCTCGAAGTTGGCACGCTCGCGAAAGATCACGTCGAAGGTGATGTGGTCGACACCGGCGTTCTTGGACCGGATGGTCGAGGCCAGCTCGCGCAGACGGGTCGCGGCCATCACGCGGCCTCCTTCGCAGCACCACCCTCGACGATGAGGTGACGGACTCGGAACAGCTCCATCGCGGTCTTGACCTCGATCACGTGGTTGAGGGTCCATTCGTAGCCGGGCTCGCCGATCAGGATCTCGTCGGACATCAGCGCGGCGGTGCCGGCGGTGCCCTTCACCTCCGGCAGGCGGGCATAGAACAGGTTGCGGGCCGCGAGCGCGCAGATCTCCTGGGCCCGGGCCGGGTCCTTGTCGATCGCCTCGACGACGATGCCGAGCTCGTGCGGCTTGAGGTCCGGCGCGGGATCCAGCTCCTCCATCACCGCGTTCCGGCCATAGAGGTGATAGAAGACGTCATAACCTTGGCCGACCGGCCCGAAGCGCTCGGCGAGCTTGCCCTTCGCCCAGTCGATCGCCTTGTCGATCAGGCTGATCGTCTGCGGATCGCGGATGCCGACGACGGCGAGCCGGCGATGGCCGACCAGGCCGGCGCCTTCAAGCTTCACCTTGATCGATGAATCCGCGACGAAGGTGGCGCCGGTCGCCCGCGTCGTCTTCGGATCGACCTGGGTGTAGACGCACTGGCTCATGTCGACATAGCCGCCGGCGACGTATTCGCGATACGGATTGGTGCGCTCGTACATCGCGTGGCTGGCGATCGAGGCCGGCGTGCAGCGCTGGCCCGGATGCATCGCCGTGACATAGACCTCCTCGCCCTCGATGCGGCCGAGGATCGACTCCTTGCCCATGAACGGCTCGGCGCAGAACGAAGCGCATTCCATCAGCTTGCCGGCATAGTAGGAGACCGCCGGCGAGAGGCCGGCCTCCAGAAGCGGCGCGGCGAACAGCGCGCAGTCGCTGCTGCGGCCGGCGATCACCACGTCGGCGCCGGCGCAGAGCGCCGCCCGGATCGGCTCGGCGTTCATCACCGCGACCGCGCGGGTGGTGCGGTCGAGCACCGAGGGGTCGGCGTCGGCGCGGCCGTCGAGGCCGTAGATCACCGTGCCGGCCGACTGCCTGCGCTTGAGGTCGGCGACCGGGATCTCGGCGTAGATCGCGGCCAGCTTGAACGGGGCCAGCTTGTGCTCGCGCGCGATGTCGGCGATCAGTCTCACGAACTGGTCGACGCCGCGGTCGGTGCCGGTGTCGGAGGCCGAGCCCACGATCATCGGCACGCCCAGCTCGCGCGACTTCAGCAGCATGATCTCGAGGTCCTGGCGCTGCCAGGTCTCGAGGCTGACATGCTGGTCGGCGCCGAGCGGACGCGGGCCCATGTCGCAGCTGCCGGCATCGGCGATGATGAAGTCGGGCTTCTGCTCGCAGCCGAGCAGGAAGCTGCCCTTCTCGAGCGGCGTGAAGCTGAGATGTCCGGTGGGACAGAGGATCTTGACCGAAGGCATTTGAGGCTCCGTTAGGACGCGAGACGGGTGGAAGCGTTGGTGGAGAAATCGAATAGCCGCCAGTCGGCCTCGCAGGGATTGCCGGCGGTGAAGGTGAGCGTGCGCGGACGGGTGGCGTAGAGGGCGCAGGAGATCGTGTTCCCGAGATCATTTGTGCCATGGCGGCAGAAGCCCTCGCCTCCCTCCTCGCCGTGGTAGGAGGCGAGGTGCGCGGCATCGGCGATGCCGAAGGGAGTCGGCGCCTCGGCCAGCCGCTTCTGCAGCGTGGGATGACGGCGATCGGAATGGCAGGACTGCGCCTCGCTTTCGGGCGTGCGCAGGTTGACCGCTGCCATGTCGTTGGTGACGAAGTGGTTGGCCCGGCCTACCCGTCCCCTCGTCTTCTTCTCGTGGCCCACTTTTTTATGGCCGAGCTCGACCGCGGCAACGGTGCCGGACGCGTCGCCCAGGATCAGCAGCCCCCCGCCGACATGCGGCATGCCGAGGATGCGATCGAGCGCCTCGTCGGTCGACCCGCAATGGACCAGCAGCCAAGTCAGCAGGAAGTAGCGATGCATGCCGACGCCGTGGTCGGTCGTGCGGCTGTTGGTGTCGGTGACCGCGAGGCCGTCGGAATTGATGCCGCTCGAGAAGTTGCCGGGGCTGCCGAGCGATCCCAGGCACAGAACCTCGCGCTTTCCCCAGGCGGGATCGCGGTGATGGAAGGCGCGCTGGATCGGGATGTGTTCCGGCCGGTAGTCGCGGTTCTTGGCGACGACGGCGCCCAGCTCCGGATTGGCGACGGCGAAGGAGGTGCACCCCTCCGGCAGCCGCTCGTCCATCATGCCGAGATCGGAGGCGACGGCGCAGTGCATGTAGTCGAACAGCGTGTCGAGCTGCAGGCCGAAGCCCTCGCAGATCCCCTGCATCTCTTCGAGGATCTCCGGATAGTGCTTCTCGGTATAGGTGCGGTTGCCCCTGATCAACGCCTTCGCCTCGGGCAGCGCCAGCGCGGCTCTGGTCTCTTCCATTCGAGCAGCGACCGCGGTGCGGACAAAGCCGATCATGTCCGGGCACAGCGTCGCCTGCATCCGGCCGCGCTGGACCGGTGGGCCGGAGAGATGCAGCGGCTGGTCCGCGCGGGCATTCAGGAGCAACATCAGACCTCCTCGACGAGGTGGCAGGAAACCTGGTGACCGTCAGCCGCCCGGCGTGGCACCGGCGCCGTCTCGCGGCAGACCGGCATCGCTTTGGGGCAGCGCGTGTGGAAGGCGCAGCCGGCGGGCGGCGACAGCGAGGACGGCGGCTCGCCGGCGAGACGCTGACGCTTCTCGCCCGGTGCGCGGTCGGTGCGCGGCACGGCGGCCAGCAGCGCCTGCGTATAGGGATGCCGGGGCACGGAGACGATCTCGCGCGCCGGCCCGATCTCGACGATGCGGCCGAGATACATGACCGCGATCCGGTCGCTCAAATGCGCCACCACGGCGAGGTCGTGCGAGATGAAGAGGTATGTCAGGCCGAGGTCGCGCCTGAGTTCGCCGAGAAGCCGGATGATCTGGGCCTGGACCGAGACGTCGAGGGCCGAGACCGGCTCGTCGCAGACGACGAAGGACGGGCGCAGCACCAGCGCGCGGGCAATGCCGATACGCTGGCGCTGTCCACCGGAGAACTGGTGAGGATAGCGGCGGAGGTGCGCCGGACCGAGACCCACCCGCTCCAGCATGTCGACGACGCGGTCGCGGATCCGGTCGGGCGTCAGGCTCTCGTGCACGCGGAGGCCGAGGCCGACGATCTCCTCCACCGTGTGGCGCGGATTCAGCGAGGCGTAGGGATCCTGGAAGATGATCTGCATGCGGCGGCGGAGCCGGGTCAGCTCGGCCGCCGGAACCGACGCCAGGTCGGCGCCGTCGAAACGCACCGCCCCTTCGGTCAGGGTCTGCAGCTTGAGGACGAGACGGCCGAGCGTCGACTTGCCGCTGCCGCTCTCGCCGATCAATCCGACGGTCTCGCCCGCCTCGATGTCGAGGTCGACGCCGTGGACGGCGCGGACCGCGCTTCCCGGTTTCGGCGCCATGAAGCGCTGCAGCCCGCGACGCAGGTCGAAGGTCTTGCCGACCGAACGGGCTTCGACGAGCGCGGTCATCGCGCCACCTCGGCGAGGATGCAGCGCGCGGCGCGCTCGGCCGTGACCGCGCGCAATCCGACCGGGCGGGCGCAGACCTCGACCGCATGCGGGCAACGCGGCAGGAAGCGGCAGCCGTCGGAAAGGCGGGTCGGATCGGGCACGGTGCCGTCGATCGGCACCAGGGGTTCGTCCAGATGCGCTAGGCTCGGCATCGAGCGCAGCAGGCCCCGCGTATACGGGTGGATCGGCGCCGCCACGACCTCGGCGGTCGGGCCGGTCTCGACCACCTGACCTGCATACATGACCGCAACCCGGTCGCAGCGCTCGGCGACGATGCCGAGGTCGTGGGTGATCAGCACAACACTCATGCCGAGCCGGACCCGCATGTCGTCGATCAGGTCGAGCACCTGGCTCTGGATCGTGACATCGAGCGCCGTGGTCGGTTCGTCCGCGATCAGCAGCTTCGGCCGGCAGGCGAGTGCGATCGCGACCATGACCCGCTGGCGCATGCCGCCTGAGAACTGGTGCGGATATGAGGCCAGCCGCCGCTCCGCATCGGGAATGCCGACGAGCCGCAGCATCTCGATCGCCCGCGCCCGTGCCTCGCCCTTGGCGATACCGGGCTCGTGCGCCTCGATTGTCTCGACGATCTGGGTCTCGACCGTGAAGGCCGGGTTCAGCGCGGTTAGCGCGTCCTGCATCGTGACGGCGATGTCGCGGCCACGGATGGCGCGGATCTCGGTCGGCGCGAGGCTCAGCAGGTTGCGGCCCTGGAAGGTGATCGCCTCGGCTTCGACCTTGCCCGGCGGGCGCACGAGACCGAGCACGCTCAGGAACGTCACGCTCTTGCCCGAGCCGGACTCGCCGACGACGCCAAGGCATTCGCCCGGCCGCACATCGAGGTCGATGCCGTCGACCGCGCGGACCAGTCCATGGCGCGTCGGGAACGTGGTCCGAAGCCCGCGGATGCCGAGAAGCTGGCTCATCGCGACAGCCTCGGGTCGAAGGCGTCGCGCAACCCCTGGCTCGCGACGTTGATCGCCAGCACCAGCGCCAGGATCGCCAGGCCAGGGAAAGTCGACACCCACCAGGCGTCGAGCAGGAAGGCTCGGCCGTCGGCGACCAGCGAGCCCCAGGAGGCGGTGGGTGGCTGCACCCCGAGGCCGAGGAAGGACAAGCTCGCCTCGGCGATGATGATGTAGGCCATCCGGAAGGTCGCGACGACGATCACCGGCGACAGGATGTTGGGCAGGATCTCGCGCCGCATGATGTGCCAGCGCGACGCGCCCAGCGCGCGGGCGGCCTCGACATAGTCCTGCTCGCGCGCCGCCAGCGTCTCGGCGCGGACGACGCGGCAAGGCAGCACCCACTCCTTGTAGCAGAGCGCAAGGATGATGTTCTGGAGCCCGGGCCCCATCATCGCCATCAGCCCGATCGCGAAGATCAGGTAGGGAAAGCCCAGCAGGATGTCGCAGACCCGCGCGATCACCATGTCGACGGGCCCGCGCAGGTAGCCCGCGAGCAGCCCGAGCGTCGTGCCAATCACCGTCGCCAGCAGCACGACGGCGACGCCGATCATGATCGAGACCCGCGTGCCGTAGATCATCCGGGACAGCACGTCGCGGCCGAGCGCATCGCAGCCGAGCCAGAAACCGCGCTCGCCGCCCTCCATCCAAGCGGGCGGCTGCAGGCGGCGCAGCAGGTCGGTCTCGTAGGGGTTCTGCGGCGCCAGCAAGGGCGCGAAGATCGCGATCAGGCAGAACGCCAGGCAGACGACGGCGGCCGCCACCGACATCCGGTTCGCCAGGAAGTCACGCAGGTTGCCGGAGAGGATCGATTCCTCCTGGCTCCTTGCGGCCGGAAGGGCGGCGTCGACCGAGCTCACAGGCGGACCTTGGGGTTGAGCACGGTATAGAGAAGGTCGGCGAGGAAGTTCAGGAGGACATAGGTGGTGGCGTAGATCAGCACCGCCGCCTGAACCAGCGGGTAGTTGCGCGAGAAGATCGCCTCGACCACGAGGCGGCCGAGGCCCGGCCAGCCGAACACGGTCTCGATGATCATGTTGCCGCCGAGAAGGGATCCGGTCTCGATCGCGGCGACCGTCACGGTCGGGATCAGCGCGTTCTTGAGCGCATGGCGGCCGACGACGCGGACCCGGCTCAAGCCCTTGGCCTCGGCGAAGGTGACGTAGTCCTGGGAGAGCGCCTCCAGCATCGAGGTGCGAGTGACGCGCATCAGGAGCGCCGACATCGCGAGGCCGAGCGTCACCGCCGGCAGCAGCATATGGCGAAGCGCATCCAAGAAGCTGTCGAGCCGGCCTGCCATGAGCGTGTCGATCAGCACGAAGCCGGTGACCATCTTCACTTCATGGCCGAAACCGATGCGGCCGGAGACCGGAAGGAGGTGGAGGTTCACCGCGAACAGCAGGATCAGCAGGATCCCGAACCAGAAGCCCGGCATCGAGACTCCGAGCATCGATCCGATCGTGGCAATGCGGTCGAGCAGCGAGTTGCGCCTGACCGCGGCGATCACGCCGAGAGGCACCGCGACTGCGATCGCGATGAACATCGCGACCAGGGTCAGCTCGATCGTCGCCGGCAGGCGTTCCAGGATCACGTCCATGACCGGCCGGCGGTGGAAGAAGCTGAGCCCGAAATTGCCGGTCAGCGCATTGCCGAGGAAGCGGAAGAAGCGCTCGACCACCGGCAGGTCGAGGCCCATGTCGCGGCGAAGGGAATCCCGCTGCGCCTGGTCGGCGAGCGAGTCGCCGAGCATGATCTGCACCGGGTCGCCCGGCGTCAGCGCCATCATCGCGAAGACGATGACGCTGATGCCGAGCAGCACCGGGATCAGCTGAAGCAGCCTCTCGGCGAGGCGAAGCGGGCTCAAGGAAGTGCGACTCTCAGTCGACGCGGGCGTCGTGGAGCTTGATCACGCCACGGGGCGACGGCCTCCAGTTCTTCAAACGGGCGCTGGCGCCGTAGACGTCCTGCGGCAGCCACAGGAAGATCAGCGGCGACTCCCTGGCGACGATCGCCTGGGCGTCCTGATACATCTTCGAGCGCTTGGCGACGTCCACCTCGGTGTCGGCCGCCGTCAGCAGCGCATCGACTTCCTTGTTGGCGAAGCCTGAGTAGTTGCCACGGTCCTTCCCCTTCAGTACCGGCACGAAGATGCCGACCGGGTCGAGCGCGCCGTCGCCCCAGGACTGGAACACCATGTCGCGGTTGTTGCTCTCGGGCTTGGCCCAGGTCTGGCTCAAGGTCGTCTGCTCCCAGAGCTGGACCTTGGTGCGGATGCCGGCGCGGGTGAGCTGGGAGGCGACCGCCTCGGCCACGTCCTTGAAGGCATTGGCGACGTCCAAAGTCACGTCGATGCCGTTCGGATGGCCGGCTTCGGCCAGCAGCTTCTTGGCCCTGTCGACGTCGAGCGTCAGCTTCGGCAAGCTCGCATTGAATCCGTAGGATTCCGGGCTCAAGAGGCCATCAAGCGGCGTCGCGAGGCCCGAAAGCACCCGGTCGATGATCAGCTTGCGGTCGACCGCGACATTCGCCGCCTGGCGCACGCGGACGTCGTTGAACGGCGGCCGCGTCACGTTCATCGGGATGAAGAAGCTGCGCGTGCCGTTCGTCGCCAGCACCTTGGTGCGCGGATTGGCCTCGACCTGCTTGATCGCATGCACCGGCAGCTCATCGACAATGTCGACTTCGCCGGCGAGCAATGCCGCGACCCGCGACGCGCTTTCCGGGATCACCTTGAAGATGACCCGGTCGACGCCGGCCTTGCCGACCGGCGGCAGGTCCGGCGAGCCGCCGTAATAGCCGTCGAAACGCTCGAGGATCACCGAGTCGCCGCGGCGCCATTCGACCAGCTTGAACGGGCCGGTGCCGTCGGCCTGGGTCGCCATGCCCTGGGTCCCGACCTTCTCGACGAAGGACTTGCTGACCACCTGCTGGAAGGGCAGGTAGGCCGCGAGGATCGGCCACGGCTCGGCGAGGTGGAAGCGCACGGTGGTCGGGTTGACGACACTGGTGTCCTTGAGCGGACCGAGCAGGCTCTTGCGCGGGCTGGTCTGTCCGCCCATCGCGTTGTCCTTCACCAGGCGGTCGAAGCTGTACTTCACGTCCTCGGCGGTCATCTCGGCGCCCGAATGGAACTTGACGCCCTTGCGAAGCGTGAATTCCCAGGTGGTCGCGTCGATCTGCTTCCAGGACTCGGCCAGCTCCGGAACGACTTTCATGTCGTCGGTGCGGGCCAGCAAAGCGTCGTACATGTTGAGGATGACGCCCTCGGTGACGCGGCTTCGATGGTTCGCCGGGTCGAGCGTGGTCACGTCGCTCGAATAGCCGACGCGGAGATCGGCGGCGACGGCATCGGCGACGAACAGCGCCGCGACGCTGGCGAGAAGTGTTCTCAAGAGTGCTTTCTTCATCATGGGCTCCCTTTCACGGATCAGTGCGGACGCTTCCGCCGGGGGGCGGGCGCCTTCTCGGACTTGCCGGGTTGCCGGCGGAACTCGACGGTCTGGCGATAGCGATCGGACCGGCAGAAGACACGGGCGAACTGCAGCACCCTTCCGTCCCGGCTGGTGTATGTGCGCTCCAGGAGGAGCAGCGGCGAGCCTTCCGGCAGGTCGAGCGCGCGTGCGGCCTCGGGTCCGGCGGGCGCCGCCGAGGCCACCTGGAGGGCGCGCACCGCCGGCACGCCGCCATGCGCCTCAATCATCCGGATGATAGCGCCGGAAAGGACGCCGGTCAGGCTACGCACCGGCAGCTTCGATGCGAGTTCGAGCGGGATGAAGATCTCGGAATAGGTGTAGGGTGCGCCATTGCCCTCGCGGACGACGACGAGGCGGAAGACTTCCTCGCCCGTGGCGAGTCTGAGCGCCTTCGCCGCCTCCGGCGCCTCGCTCGCGGCAACGAGGCCCTTGCCGCGGACGCGCACCTTGTGCGCGAAGCTGTGCTCGATCAGGTCCTCGAGCGTATTGAGCGCCCATTGCCCCGAGGTCTCGGGCGTCGCTACCACGAAGCTGCCGCGCCGGCGGAAGCGACGGACCACGTCGTCGTCGACCAGGACCTGGACTGCCGCCCGCGCGGTCTGGCGGGAGACGCCGAACTCGCTCATCAGCGCCTCGTCGGTCGGCATCCGCGCGCCCACCGGATAGTCGCCGTTGGTGATGCGGGCGCGCAGCGTGTCGAGGATCTGCCGATAGGCCGGCAGACCGCCCTTCCCCGCCGCAATCCTCTCGATCTTCGCCATGCGCGGACGCTAGCCAATTGTCCGGACAATTGTCAAACGGGCACGCAAAAGTACGGTGCGGGCCGGGCCGGCACTCGGAAATCGACGTAACTCGGGTCTTAGGCGATCGGCCGGGCGGCCGAGGCGGTGTCGATAAGGGGCTGAAGCGTCTCGCGCGACTGCGGGCGGCGGCCTTCCTCGATGTCGTGGACCAGATCGACCAGCTTGCGGAGCGCCGGCGTATCGATCCCGGCTTCGCGGCCGAGCTCGGCGACCGCCGCGATCTGCGGGTCGACCGCGGTCCGCCGCTTGTGCACCGCGAGGTCGCGGTAGACGCCGGAGTGGGTCTTGGCCGAGGCGCGGTTGAACTCGACCAGCCATGCGATCGACGCTCGCGCGGCCGCCTCCCCGGTACCCGGGGCAAAGGCCGCCGGATCGAAGCCTCCGAAGCCGAGGGGCTTCACGTCGCGGGCCATGGCGACGGCGATCACCTCGCGCCCCAATCGATCGAAGGCGGGAAAGCGTTCCGGATCGGCGAAGTTGTCGGCCATCGAATCGTGATTGAGCGAAGTCGCGAACAGCATGGCGCTGTAGGCGATCTTGCCCCAGAGCTGTCCCCAGATGTTGTCGGTCAGCTTGGCGTCCGGCTCGAACACCTTGAGCAGCGCGTGCATGGCGCGCGTGCGCTCGCGGATCGATCCGTCGATCTCGCCCACCACCACCGAGCCGCGGCTGCCGAGCATGATGCGGCCGGGGCCGTGCAGGTCACCCGAATAGTTGACGAAGCAGCCCATGCTGCGCTCGGCCCCGAGCTTCCTCGCGATCACCACCTCGTTGAGGCCGTTCTGCGCCGAGAGCACGAAGCCATCATGCGCCACGTGGCGGGCCAGCGCGTCCACGGCGCCTTCGGTCTGCTGCGCCTTCACCGCCAGCACGACGCGGCGGAAGACGCCGGTCACCTCGTCCGGCGTCTTCGCCGGCACGACCTGGGTGAAGGTGTCGACCGGCCCCTCGATCCGGAGGCCGGTGGTCCGCAAGGCCTCGACATGGTCGCGCTGGATGTCGACCGCGAGAACCGGCACGCCGGCACGGGCCCACCAGGCGGCGAGCGTGCCGCCGATCGCGCCCGCGCCCCAGATGAGGACCGGCTCGTCGCTCATGCGGCGCCCATCTGGTGGACCTCTTGGTGCGTCGCGACATAGACCTTGCCGTCGGTCTCGATCCAGCCACGCGCCATGCCGAGGGTGTTGAACGGCGCATAGACCATGCCGCCGGCATCGACCGACACCAAACCGGCGCCGATCTTGTGCGAACCGACCGCGGATATCACCGCGTCGGCTGCCTCGCGCAGCCCCTTCCCGGCGTAGCGCATGCGTGCCGAGACGTCGTAGGCGGCAACGCGGCGGATGAAGATCTCGCCCATGCCGGTGCAGGAGACCGCGCAGCTGCCGTTGGCCGCATAGGTGCCGGCGCCGATGATCGGCGAGTCGCCGACGCGCCCGACCGGCTTGTTGTTGAATCCTCCGGTCGAGGTTCCCGCGGCGAGGTTGCCCTTCGCATCGAGCGCGACAGCGCCGACGGTGCCGTGGCGCTCCGCCTCGCTCGCCATCGCGATCTCCTGGCGCGCCTGCTTGGCCTTGAGGGACGCCAGCGCCTCGATCCGGCGTTGCGTGGTGAAATAGCTGTTGGGGACGATCTCGAGCCCGACCCGCTTGGCGAAGGCGTCGGCCGGCGATCCGGCGATCAGCAGCAGGTCCGACTTTTCCATGACCGCACGCGCGGCTTTGATCGGGTTCTTGATCGTGCGCACAGCACAGATCGCGCCAGCACCAAGCGTCTCGCCGTCCATGATCGAGGCGTCGAGCTCGTGCTCCGAGTCCTCTGTCAGCGCCGCGCCATGGCCGGCGTTGAAGTGCGGGCTGTTCTCCATGACGACGATGGCGGCTTCGACCGCCTCGACCGACCGGCCGCCCTTTTTCATGATCGTCCAGCCGGCACGAAGCGATTCGGCGAGGTGCTGGCGGGTCTCGGCCCAGTCCTTCTCGCTCAGGAGTTCTTTCGCCAGCGTGCCGCAGCCGCCGTGAATTCCGATCGCGATGTCTGCCATCTTCAAAAAAACGGTGGCGCCGTCGCCGGCGCCACCGCTCTCCCTTGGGTCTGGATCCGGCTTACTTCGCCGGCTTGATGTTCATGGCCAGCGTGTCCTCGTCGACACGAGCCTTGATCGTCACCTTATCCTTCTGCATCGCCCAGGCCGAGCCGACGGCGACCAGCGGCAGACGCGGCCGGTCGGTCGCGACGAGCTCGTTCGCCTGCTCGAGGAACGAGCGGCGCTTGTTCTCGTCCATCTCGACCGCCGCATCCTGGATCAGCTTGTCCATAACCGGGTTCTTGTAGGCGTGCACGTTGAACGCGCCGAACTTCTTCTCCGGGTCGTTCGAGTGCGCGATCGACGACAGCGTATAGTGCGCCTCGCCGGTCAGCGTGCCCCAGCCCGACATCGACATCGAGAACTCGGCGCGCGAGCGGGCCGGGAAGAACACCGCGCCCGGCTGGGCGTTCGCCTGCGCGTCGATCCCGACCGCCGCCAGCATCTGCGCGATCGAGGTGCCGACCTGGCGGTCGCCCGGCAGGCGGTCGTTGGTGAAGCTGAAGGTGACCTTGAAGCCGTTCGGATATCCCGCATCCGCCAGCAGCTTCTTCGCCGCCGCCGGATCGTACTTACGCTCGGGCAGCTTCTTCGAGTAGCCGAAGATGCTGGGGGTCACCAGCTGGTTCTGCGGCTTGCCGAGGCCTTCCATCGCGATCTCGGCGAGCGCCTTGCGGTCGATCGCGAGATCGATCGCCTCGCGCACGCGCGCATCCTGCATCGGGTTCTTCGGCAGCGGCGAGCCGTCCTTGGCGCTGACCTGCGGGGCCTTGTCCCGCATGTCGAGCTCCATGTTGAAGACGTAGACGCTGTCGATGGTGACGACGTTGAGCTTGGGGTCGCGCTTGAGCGAAGCGACGTCGGTCGCCGGCACGCGGACGATCAGGTCGACCTGACCGGCCTTGAGCTGCGCGACGCGCGCTGCGTCGTTCGGCAGCTCCTTGCGCACATGGCGTGCCCACGGCTCCTTCGGCCCCCAGAAGGCATCGTTGCGATCGAGGACCAGCTGCTCCTTCGGCGTCCACGACACGAACTTGTAGGGACCGGTGCCGATCGCCGCCTTGCCGGAGTTGAACGCCGGGTTGGAGGAATCCTTGTCGAGGCCGGCCGCCGCCTTGGACGAGACGATGAACAGGCGGATGAAGTCGTTCGGCAGGTTCGGCGCCGGGCCGTCGGTCTTGATGCGCAGCGTGTGCGGATCGACGATCTCGACCGCCTGCACGCGGCGGACGTAGATGGTCAGCGGGTTGGCGCCGGTCACCTTCGGAATCCGCTCGATCGAGAACTTCACGTCCTCGGCGGTGAAGTCGGAACCGTCGTGGAACTTGACGCCCTTGCGGAGCTTGAATTCCCAGGTCGTGTTGTCGACGGCCTTCCAGCTCTCGGCCAGCCGCGGCTCGATCTCGAGCCCGTCGCCCGACCAGGTCAGCGTGTCGAAGACGTGCTTCAGCGCCTCGGCATGGGTGCCGGTGGCGGTAAAGTGCGGATCGATCGATTCAGGTCCGGCGCGGACGCCGATGTTCAGCGTCTGCGCCAGCGACGGGGTCGACGCATAGGACAGAGCGCCGGCAACGATCGCGGCTCCTACTCCCAGTTTGCGCATAGTCATGTTCGTTACTCCCTGTTTTCTTCAATGGGCCAGTTCGGAGAGTCGACGACGAGCTTGGCGAGCAGCTTGGACAAGGTCTGCTGCTCGGCCGGGGTAAGTTCGGAAAGCATCCGCCGTTCATGAGCGACCATCGGCGGCACGCTCTCGGCGAGGATCCGGCGCGCCTCGGCGGTCAGATGTAGGACGAAGCTCCGGCGGTCGTTGGAATCCAGAGCGCGCCGTATCAGCTTTCGCCTCACCAGCTTGTGAATGGCTCGGCTGATGGTGTTCTTCGGAAAGCCGGCGGTCTCGCAGATGTCCTGCGCAGCGATGCCGTCGCGCAGAGACAGCGAGTAGAGCACCAGGTACTCGGGCCGAGAGAGGTCGTGGCGGTCGGCGATTCGGCCGTAGACCGGACCGTTGAAGCGCAGCGACAGATAGTTGATGCGGAAGGAGAACCAGCACGGGTTCTCCCAGAGCTTGGCCGCAATCAGCGGATGGATCGGCGCGTCGGCGAAAGTTTCCGCCTCCGCAGCGCGGCTCCGGTTCATCGGGCCTGAGTCAGGCACCCGGCCTCCCCCGTGAATAGTTCCAGATGGAACTTGACGACGTTTGCGCGTCTCGGTCAAGGTCATCTTAAGAGCCGGGGGAGGCCACGATGCGCATCGCCGACATGACCTGGATGCAGGTCGAAGAGCGGGTCAAACGCGACGACCGCTGTGTCCTGCCCTTGGGCAGCGTCGAGCAGCACGCCTATCTCAGCCTCTGCGTCGACCAGATCCTCTCGGAGAAGGTCTCGGTCGACGCTGCCGAGCCACTCGGCGTTCCGGTCTATCCCGCCGTCCCGTTCGGACTGACGCCCTACTTCTCGGATTTCCCGGGCACGGTGTCGCTGCGCGTCTCGACGTATATGTCGCTGATCGAGGACATCCTCGAGAGCCTTTATCAATCGGGCTTCCGGCGCATCGTCACCGTCAACGGGCACGGCGGCAACTCTCCGGTGCAGGGCCTGCTCAAGGAGTGGATGGGCCGACGCCGCGACGCCAAGGTCAAGTTCCACAACTGGTACAACGCGCCGAAGACCTGGGCGAAGGTGCAGGAGATCGATCCTGCCGCCAGCCATGCAAGCTGGATGGAGAACTTCCCGTGGACTCGCGTTCCCGGCGTCACTCCGCCGAAGGAGGCCAAGCCTCGCGTCGATCTCGAGCGGATGGCGATGGCCAATCCGGCCAAGGTGCGCGAAATCGTCGGCGACGGCAACTTCCACGGCCGCTACGAGCGCTCCGACAACGAGGTGCTGGCGCTGTGGCAGGTCGCGGTCGAGGAGACCCGCGACGTCATCGACCGGCACTGGTCGTAAGGCGGCCGGCCCGGTAGGCGGGAGCGCCGCATGCTCGGATTCCTGATCCAGCGCCTGCTGCAGGCGGCGGCCGTGATGGTGGTCATCTCGGTGCTGGTGTTCTGCGGCGTCTTCGCCATCGGCAACCCGATCGACGTGCTGATCTCTCCCGACGCGACCCAGGAGATCCGCCTCGACACCATCCGCCGCTACGGCTTCGACCAGCCGCTCTGGCGCCAGTATCTCAACTTCGCCAACACGCTGATCCATGGCGACTTCGGCCGCTCCTTCGTCTTCAACATGCCGGTCCTCGACCTGATCCTGTCGCGCCTGCCGGCGACGCTGGAGCTGACGCTGGCCGCGGTGATCGGCGCCACGGTCCTCGGCGTGCCTTTGGGCATGTATGCCGGCTACCGCCCGAATGCCGCCGGCTCGCGCGCGATCATGGGCCTTTCGGTGCTCGGCTTCTCGGTGCCGACCTTCTGGGTCGGCCTCCTGCTGATCATGTTCTTCGCGGTCGAGCTCCAATGGCTTCCGGCCGGCGGTCGCGGGGACACCGTCGAAGTCTTCGGCATCCAATGGAGCGTGCTCACCTGGAACGGCTGGTCGCATCTGGCACTTCCGGCGCTGACGCTGTCGCTCTTCCGCATGGCGCTGATGATCCGGATGGCCCGGGCCGGCATGCGGGAAGCGATGCTGTCGGACTACGTCCGCTTCGCCCGCGCCCAGGGACTTTCGGACGGCAAGGTGATCTTCGGCCACGTACTGAAGAACATCTCGATCCCGCTGGTCACCATCTTCGGCCTCGAGCTCGCGGCGACGCTCGCCTTCGCGGTCGTGACCGAGACGATCTTCTCCTGGCCCGGCCTCGGCAAGCTGATCATCGACTCGATCCAGTCGCTCGACCGGCCGGTGATGGTGGCCTACCTGATGCTGGTCGCCTTCCTGTTCATCATGATCAACTTCGCGGTCGACGTCGCCTATGCGGCACTCGATCCGCGCGTGCGCTCGGGCCACGCCTGATGCGCCGCGACGCTTCCCCTTTCATCCGCTTCTGGCGCGAGTTCGCGGAGAACCGCCTGGCGCTGGTGGCGCTCGGCGTGGTGATCCTGGTCGTCGGCGCCGCCGTGCTGGCACCACTGTTCACGCCGCAGGATCCCTACGACATCGGCAAGCTGGTCCTAGGCGATGCGCGGCGGCCGCCCGGCCATGTCGGCAGCGGCGGCTACGTGCACCTGCTCGGCACCGACGCGCAGGGACGCGACCTGTGGTCGGCGATCCTCTATGGGCTTCGAATCTCGATCCAGATCGGGCTGACGGCCGGCGCCGTCGCGTTCATCGTCGGCGGCTCGCTCGGCGCAGTCGCCGCCTTCGCCGGGGGGCGGATCGAAGCGCTGATCATGCGCTTCATCGACCTGCAGCTTTCGTTCCCGGCGATCCTGCTGGCGCTCGTGATCTCGGCGATCCTGGGCCAGGGCAAATGGCAGCTGACGGCGGCTCTGGTCGCTTCCCAATACGCCTATTTCGCCCGCACCGCCCATGGCGCCGCCGTGGCCGAGCGATCGAAGGAGTACATCGAAGCCGCGCTCTCGACGCCGCTTTCTTCGCGCGTCGTGATCTTCCGGCACATCCTGCCCAACTGCATGCCGCCCTTGATCGTGGTCGCCACCGTCCAGGTCGCCAACGCGATCGCGCTGGAAGCGACGCTCTCGTTCCTCGGCATGGGCCTTCCGGTGACGCATCCCTCGCTCGGCATGCTGATCTCGAACGGCTTCCAGTACATGCTCTCCGGCCGCTACTGGATCTCGATCTATCCCGGCATCGCGCTGATCGTGCTGATCCTCGCGATCAACCTGGTCGGCGACCAGATCCGCGACCAGCTGAACCCGAGGCTGCAGCGATGACCGCAGCACTCGATGTCCGAGGCCTGAAGACCCACTTCTTCACCCGCGGCGGCGTGGTGAAGGCGGTCGACGGCGTCGACCTCAGCATCCAGCGTGGACGCGTGCTGGGCCTGGTCGGCGAGTCCGGTTCCGGCAAGAGCGTGACCGGCCTCTCGATCCTTGGATTGATCGACCTGCCCGGCCGCATCGTCGAGGGCTCGGTCAGGCTCGACGGCCAGGAGCTGGTCGGGCTCGACCGCGACGCCGCCCGCCGTGTGCGCGGCCGGAAGATCGCGATGATCTTCCAGGACCCGATGATGACGCTGAACCCGGTGCTCCGCGTCGGCACGCAGATGTCGATGGCGCTTCGGGCGCATGAGGCGATCTCCTCCGATACGGTCCGCCAGCGCTCGCTGGCAGCACTCGGCACTGTCGGCCTGCCGGCCCCGGAGCAATGCCTCGCCGCCTATCCCCACCAGCTCTCCGGCGGCATGCGCCAGCGGGTCGCGATCGCGATCGCCCTCCTCCACTCGCCGTCGGTGATCGTCGCCGACGAGCCGACCACGGCGCTCGACGTCTCGATCCAGAGCCAGATCCTGCAGGAGATGCAGCGGCTCTGCGACCAGACCGGCGTGGCGCTGGTCTGGATCACCCATGATCTGGCGGTGGTCTCCAGCCTCGCCCACGACATCGCAGTGATGTATGCCGGGCGCATCGTCGAATCCGGGCCGGCCGAAGACGTGCTCGCCGAGCCGCGCCATCCCTACACGCGCGGCCTGCTCGACTCCGTGCCTGGAGAGGCGAAGCCGGGCGAAAAGCTGGCGCAGATCCCGGGCAGCATCCCGGCGCTGATCGACCTGCCGCCCGGCTGCGCCTTCCGCGCCCGCTGCGGCCGTGCCGACCGGGCCTGCGAGACGATGCCCGAGATCGTCGATCTCGGCGGCAACCGGTCGGCGCGCTGCGTGCACCCGCTGGAGGCGGCATGAGCGCGGCCCTCCTCGAGCTCGACGGCGTCTCGAAGCGATTCCGGCGCAAGATCTCGCTGGGCGACCGGATCGCCGCGAAGCTCGGCGCCAAGGTCGAGACGCGCGAGGTGCGCGCGGTCGAGAACGTGTCGCTGTCGGTGATACGGGGCGAGACGCTGGGCCTTGTCGGCGAGTCCGGCTGCGGCAAGTCAACCCTCGGGCGGATCGCCGCCGGCATCCTGCCCCCCACCTCGGGCAAGGCGAGCCTCGACGGCAGGCCGGTGATGTCGGAGAGCGGCCGGCACGAGAAGCTGACGACACGCGTCCAGACCGTGTTCCAGGATCCGTTCGCCTCGCTCAATCCGCGCCGGCGGATCGGAGACGCGATCGCGGAGGGGCCCCTCGCCCACGGCCTGGTCGACCACGCTGGCGCGGTCGCCTATGTCGCCGAGCAGCTTTACCGCGTGGGCCTCGATCCGTCCTACGCCTCGCGCTTCCCGCACCAGTTCTCGGGCGGCCAGCGCCAGCGCATCGCCATCGCCCGAGCGCTGGCGATGAAGCCGGACCTGCTGATCTGCGACGAGCCGGTCGCCTCGCTCGACGTCTCGATCCAGGCGCAGGTGCTGAACCTGTTCCTCGATCTCCGCCGCGCGCTGAACCTGACGGCAATCTTCATCAGCCACGACCTCGGCGTCGTCCGCCATCTGAGCGACCGGGTCGCGATCATGTATCTCGGGCGCATCGTCGAGATCGGTCCCTCGGCCGAGATCTATGCCTCGCCCAAGCATCCGTACACGCAGGCGCTGCTGACCAGCGTGCCGCGCCTCAACCGGCACCGCGAGGGCCGGCGGGCCTTCCGGCCGATCGCCGGCGAACTGCCCTCGCCGCTGTCGCCACCGAGCGGCTGCCATTTCCACCCGCGCTGCACGCTGGCGACCGACCGCTGCCGGACGGAGCCCCCGCAGCTCCGCTCGATGGGATCCGACCGTCACGCCGCCTGCCACCTGGCTGAATAGCGGGACCTAGGCATGGCGCATGTCCGGATCCGCAAGTTCAACACCAAGGCGATGTATCCAGACCAGAATCTGGACAACGACCTCTCGATGGTGGTGCGCGCCGGCCGGCACATCTTCGTGCGCGGCCAGACCGCGCAGGATTTCGACGGCCGGATCCACGGCATCGGCGACCCGGCGGCGCAGGCCGAGAACGCGATGCGATGCGCCAAGGTCCTGCTCGAAGAGGCCGGCAGCCGCCTCGATCACGTCTGCAAGGTGACGATCTACCTGGTCGACCGCGCCCATCGCGAGCCGGTCTACCAGGTCGTCGGGCGATGGCTCAAAGGCGTGTTCCCGGTCTCGACCGGCTTGATCGTCGCCGGCCTTGCCAAGCCGGAGTACCTGATGGAGATCGACATCGACGCGGTCATCCCGGACGACGAGCCCTTGCCGGCGGAGTGAGTTCCGCCTTGCGCGTCGGGGCGGCCTCCTTCTAGGAAGGACGTCGCAGAAGAAGGGCGGCCGGCATGAGCGCATTTCCGGATCTCGATCGTGCCGTCGCGTCGGTCGTCCGAACCCATGGCGGCATCGGCGGCGGCGTGGCGGTGCTCCGCGACGGCGAGATCCTCGTCCGCCACAGCTGGGGCTGGGCCGACCAGGAACGCCGCATCCCGTTCACGCCGGCGACGCTGTTCAGGATCTGCTCGATCTCGAAGCAGTTCACCTGCGCCACGCTGCTCGACCGCTTCCCCGATCCCTCCGTGCTCGACGGCGACGTGAAGGCGCGGCTGCCCCGGCTCGAGGGACCGGCGCCGAAGACGGTCGATCTCGCCAACAACCAGTCCGGGCTTCGCGACTACTGGGCGACCGCGATGCTGTGCGGATCGCCGGTCGAGGCACCGTTCGGGGATGCCGAGGCGGCGCGCCTGATCGGCCTCACGCGCAGCCTGCATTTCGCGCCTGGCACCCGCTACTCCTACTGCAACCAGAACTTCCGGATCCTCGGCGACATCCTCGCCGATCGCGCCGACCGGCCGCTCGCCGATCTCCTCGGCGGCATCTTTCGGCGCGCCGGCATGGAGCGCGCGATCCTCGCCGCCGACACCAGCGCGCTGCCCGACGGCGCCGTCGGCTACGAAGGCTCGCTCGAGGAAGGCTTCCGCCCGGCGGTCAACCGCATCCTCTGGACCGGCGACGCCGGCGTCGGCGCCAGCCTCGACGACATGATTGCCTGGGAACGCTTCATCGATACGACGCGCGACGACGCGAACGGGCTCTACCGGCGGCTCTGCGCGCCGCAGCCGTTCCGCGACGGCGCTCCCTCCAGCTACGGCTTCGGCATCGGACAGCCGGCCATTCTCGGACAGCGGGTCACCAGCCATGGCGGCGGACTCCGCGGCTGGCGCAGCTTCCGCTTCTATGCGGCCGAGAAGCGGATCTCGATCGTCGTGCTGTTCAACCACATGAACGATCCGCGGGCGGCAGCGCAGGAGATCTTCGCGAGCCTGCTCGGCGTGCCGGCCAAGGGACCGACGCCGGATGCGGCATCGGGCTGGAGCGGAATCTATGTCGAGCCCGAGACCGGGCTTGCGACGCGCATCGAGCCGGCACCGAACAACCAGATCCGCCTGCACTTCTCAGGTCAGCCCGAGACGCTCGATCCCAAGGGAGAGAACGAGGCCGCGAGCGCCACCGTGCGGCTCCGCCGGACGGCCGACGGCCTTTGGATGGATCGCCCGAGCGAGAACCTCTCAAGCCGGCTCCGCCCCAACGAAGGAGAGTCGGCGCCCGACATCGTCGGCACTTTCCACAGCGCCGAGTACGACGCGGCGCTCACCTGCGTCGATCGTGGCGGCGCGCTCTATGGCGCCTTCTCGGGCATCTTCGGCCAGGGGCTGATGCAGCCGCTGTTGCCCACCGGCCCGGATGTCTGGCGCCTCCCCTGCCCGCGCAGCCTCGACTTCTCGCCGCCTGGCGACTGGACGCTGGCGTTCCGGCGCGACGGCGGCAAGGTCACGGGTGTCCGGGTCGGCTGCTGGCTTGCCCGCGGGATCGACTTCCGACGGGGAGGATAACGCCCGAGCTTCGGAGCCGGCCGGGTTCTAGCGACGTGAGGATGCGCCAAACTTCCGAAGGCGCCGCCATTCGCGCCTCTCCGAGCGACTGGTCGACCTATCGTTCCAAACGGCCGAGCAGAGCAGCCCGCTTGGCGCGGAATAGCGGCCTATCGAGCACCTCCGGATTGACCACAGTCCTGGGAATCTCTCCTCGCGCGAAGTCGCGAAGCTCCCTGGCGATGACCGTCAGGACGTCCCGGCGGAGCTCGTAGGTGTCGCAGACCGCGTGCGGCGTGAGCACGACGTTGTCGAGAAGCGTCAGCGGCTCGCCCTTCGGCACCGGCTGGGTCTCGAAGACGTCGATGCCGGCGGCCGCGATCCGGCGCGCCTTCAGGGCCGCGGTCAAGGCGGCCTGGTCGACGATCGGGCCGCGGCCGACATTGACGAAGGTCGCGTCCTTGCGCATCAGCCCGAACTCGCGGGCGCCGATCATGCCGCGCGTCTCGTCGGTCAGGGGCGCGCAGACGGTGACGAAGTGGCTCTCGGCGAGAAGCCGGTCGAGCGGCACCGCTTCGGCGCCGATGCGTGCCGCCCGCTCCGGCGTAAGGCGTGGCGAATAGGCGAGCACGCGCAGGCGGAACGGCGCGCAGATCCGGATCAGCTCGCCGCCGATGCGGCCGGGACCGATGACGCCGAGGGTCTTTCCGTAGATCTCGCGGCCGCGATGGTGCTGGCGGTCGTCCCACCTGCCTTCGCGGATCAGGCGATCCTGGGCGACCATGTTGCGGGCAGCGGCCAGCATCAGCGCCAGGGCGCCCGCGGCGGTGCCCTCGGTCAGCGCGTCCGGCACGTTGAACAGCATGACGCCGTGGCGGGTGAGCGCGTCGATGTCCATCTTGTCGACGCCGACGCCGGCCCGCGCCACGACGACCAGCCGCTCCGCCGCCGGCGCGATCGAGCTTTCCGGCAGGTATTGCCCCAGCATCAGCAGCATGTCGGCGTTCGCAAGATCGGTCGGCGCCACCGCCGCGGTCTGCGGGGCTGCCGGCAGCAGCGTCAGGTCGATCAGGCCGGCAAGCGGGTCGAAGACCTCGAAGCCGATATCCTTCGGCTTGTCCGTGCCGATCGTGTGCAGGTAGTCGCCGCTGGCGACGATGCGGATGCGCCCGCCCACTAGAAGCGCTCGGCCCAGCCGCTCTTGAACAGGGGAAGGAAGGCGTCCTTGTCGAACGGATAGGCGAGAGCCACGTCGGGCCGGAACTCGCCGACGCCAAGCCCGGGGCGATCGGGGATGTCGTAGTGGCCGCCAACGGGCTTCGGCGCATGCTCGAGCAGGTCGAAGCGCATCTCGACATCGTACTCGCAGAAGCTCTCCTGCATCACGAAGTTCGAGGTACAGGCGTCGAGCTGCACGGCGGCGGCCGTCGCCACCGGACCGAATGGGTTGTGGAACGAAACCGGGATGTAGGCGGCGTCGGCGATGGCGGCGATCTTCTTGCCTTCGAGGATGCCGCCGACATGGATCAGGTCCGGCTGCAGCACGTCGACCTCGTTGGTCGACAGCAGGGACTGCAGCAGGTACCGGCTGGTGCAGCGCTCGCCGGTCGCGAGCCGCGCCTTGATCGCCCGGCCGACCGCGGCGAGCGCACCGTGATTGTCGGCATCGACCGGCTCTTCCATCCAGTAGAGGTTATAGGGCTCCAGCTTCTGGCAGACGTCGACCGCGGCGCCGACGCTGAAGCGACCATGGGCGTCGATCAGCACCTCGACGTCGGGCCCGACACCCTGGCGTACGGCGGCGACCAGGTCGACTGCCTTCCGGATCTCGGACGCCGCCGGGTCGCGGCCGGAATCCCCGAACGGATCGAACTTGAGGCCGCGATAGCCCTTCTTGGCAACCGCCGCGGCCGCCTTCTCCATCTCGGCCGGGGTTTTGGCCTGGCCGTACCAGGCGTTCGCGTAGGCCGGCAGGCGATCGTACATGCGGCCGCCCAGCAGGTCGTAGACCGGCCGGTCGAGCGCCTTGCCGACGATATCCCACATCGCCATCTCGATCGCGGCGATGGCGCTGTTGATGATGGGCCCGCGCATGAACTCGTTGCGCAGCATGTCATTGAACAGCCGCTCGATCGAGAAGGCCGATGAGCCGATGACATAGCGATGCGCCAGCTGGTCGATCGCCGCGGCGACGGCCTGCGGCTGGTATTCGAGCGAGCCTTCGCCGACTCCGGCGATCCCGTCGTCCGTCTCGACATGGGCGAAGACGCAGTTCCGCCAGCGCATGCCGACGACATAGGCGGTCACCTTGGTGATCCGGCAGGCACGTCGGGTCGCCTTCGAGGTCGGGATCGGGTTCATCCGCGGAGCAGCTTGGGCAGGCCGGTGGAAAGGATCGGGAAGAACACCAGCAGCAGGATCACGGCGATCTCGGCATAGAAGAACAGAGCGAGCTCGGACCATAGCTGGCGGAGCGTGATGTTGCCGATCTTGCAGGCGACGAAGAGGCAGATGCCGACCGGCGGCGAGATCAGGCCGAGCGTCACGCTGACGATCATCACCATCGAGAAGTGGATGTCGTCGATGCCCATGCTGCGGGTGATCGGCAGCAGGAACGGCGCCAGCAGCAGGAGTGCCGGGCCGGCGTCGAGCGCGAGCCCGATGATCAGCAGCGCCACGACGCAGACCAGAAGGAAGATCGTCGGGTAGCCCTTGAACATCGACACCAGAGCCGCCGTGCCCTCGGCGATGCCGCCGATGATCAGCACGTAGTTGACGATCTCGACCGCCGCGATCAGCAGGAAGAGCCCGGCGGTCAGCCGTGCGGCCCCCCGCATCGCGTGCATCAACCCGGCGAAGTCGAGATTGCGAAAGACCACGACGCCGAGGAAGGCGGCATAGGCGACGGCGACGCCGCCGGCCTCGGTCGGGGTGAAGGCACCAGAGAGCGTGCCGATGACGATGAAAGCGGGCAGGCTCACCACCAGCAGGCCGTCGCGAATCAGCTTCGGCATGTCTGCGCGCGCGACCGTGATCTGGGAGATCGGGAAGTCGCCGCGACGGCCCTTCCACATGATCACCGCGGCGTTCGACAGGCCGAGCAGGATGCCGGGGATGATGCCGGCGAGGAAGAGGTTGAGGACCGAGATGTCGGCGACCGCGGCATAAAGCACCATGATCACCGAAGGCGGGATGATCGGCCCGATCACCGAGGCGGCAGTCACCAGGGCGGCGGCGAAAGTTTTGCTGTAGCCCTCCTTGTGCATGCCGTTGATAAAGATCTGGCCGAGCGCGGCGATGTCGGCGACGGCCGTGCCGGAGATGCCGGAGAACATCACGGCGGCGACCACCGCGGCATAGGCGGTGCCGCCGCGGACGCGGCCGACCAGGATCTGCGCCAGCCGGATCAGCCGCTCGCTGATGCCGCCACGGTTCATGATCTCGCCGGCGACGATGTAGAATGGCGCCGCCATCAGCACGAAGCTGTCGAGGCCGCCCATCATCTTCGACACGACGTTGAGCAGGGACTCGTTGCCCCACCAGAGCGCCACCGCCGCGGCGAGGCCGAACGAGTATCCGATCGGAAGGCCGCTCAACAGGATGACGACGAGGGCGAGCGCGACCACGAGCATCATGGCGCTTCTTCCTCGCCCGCGAGATGGGGCCAGGCGGCGGCCAGGAGCTTGTGGACCGACACGATCAGGATAAGGGCGGCGCCGATCACCGTCGCCGAGTAGATCCATATCATCCGGATGCCGGCCGCCGGCGAGGTCTGCATGCCGTTGAGGAGGCAGTAACGCGTGCCCTGCCAGAGCAGGATGACGCCGAAGACGATGGTGAGGCCGTGGAGGAAGATCCGGTGGAACTTGAGGAAGGTCCGGTTCTTCGCGTCCAGGAACAGGTTCATGTCCATGTGGTCGCCGTACTGGCTGGCGGCGGCGGCGCCGACAAAGGTCAGCCAGATCGTGCTGTAGCGGATCGCTTCCTCGGTCCAGAACAGCGGGGCGTTCATCACGTAGCGGGTGAACACCTGCGCGATGTTGAGCGCGACCGTGACCAGGAGCAGCCAGCCGACGACATGGTCGGCGATGCGGGCGAGCACGCGAGCGATCGAATGGAATGACCGCATGGGGATCCGTCGGCCTGGATGAAGGAAACCGGCCCGGAAGCGATGCCTCCGGGCCGGCGAGAGCGTCAGTTGGCGTAGGCCTGCTTCTTCGCCTCTTCGACGGCGGCGAGCAGCTTGTCGACGAGCGGCTTGCCGACTTCGCCGGAGATGAACTCGATCACGGCGCCCTGCGTCTGCTTGCGGAACGCCTCCTTCTCGGTCGGCGAGTTGACGTAGACCTTGGTGCCGGCCTGGCGGATCTTGTCGATCGCCTGCAGGCTGTCCATCGCCTTCCTGGAGTTGGCGACCTCGGCATGGACCTTGGCGCCGTCGATCAGGATCTGCTTCTCGTCGGCGCTGAGCTTCGAGAAGACGCCGTCGTTGATGATGATGAAATGGAGCCCGTAGATGTGCTCGTTGACCGACATGTACTTCTGCACTTCGTAGAGGCGACCGTCCCACACCGTCGAGGCGGCGTTCTCCTGGCCGTCGACGACATTCTGCTTCAGCGAGGTGACCAGCTCGGGGAAGGCGATCGGGGTGGCCGCGGCGCCCATCGACTTCATGAAGTTGACGTAGACCTGCGACTGCATGGTCCGCATCTTCAGGCCCTTCATGTCGTCAGGGCCTTTCACCTCGCGGCTGTTGTTGGTGATGTTGCGGAATCCGTTCTCGGAGAGCACCAGCGTGCGGATGCCGGTCGCCTTCCGCATCTCATCGTTCAGGTCTTTGACGAAGCTGCTCTTCATGAACTCCCACGCCACCGGCGAGGAGGGGAAGAGGTAGGGGATCTGGTAGATCTGCATCGGCTTGTGGAAGCTGCCGAGCACGGAGTCGTCGGTCAGCGCCATCTCGAGCGTGCCATTCTTGACCTGCTCGGTGACCTGCAGCGAGCCGCCGAAGGTATTGAAGAACAGGCGGATCTCGATCTCACCCTTGCTCTTGAACTCGACATACTCCTTGAGCGCCTTCATGCCCATGATCTCGCCTCCCGGTCCCTCGGGGGCCCCGATCGACATCTTGAGCGTGGTCTTGGCGTCGGCCCCGCCGGCGAGGACGAGGGCGATCGCGCTGGTCGCGGCAAACATCAGCTTACGCAGAGACATTGGCAGTTCCTCCCGTTTGTTGGTTACGCCCGGCGTGGCCTTCCTGGCCTTGGTACACATCACAACATCATCGACAGCGGTTCTTCCACCAGCTTCTTGAAGGCGGCGAGATACTCGGCGCCGACCGCCCCGTCGACGACCCGGTGATCCACAGAAAGGGTCACCGTCATCACGGTGGCGATCGCCAGCGCGCCGTTCTTGACCACCGGCCGCTGCTCGCCGGCACCGACCGCGAGGATCGCGCCTTGAGGCGGATTGATCACCGCGGCGAACTCGCGGATGCCGTACATGCCGAGGTTCGAGATCGAGAAGGTGCCGCCCTGGAACTCCTCCGGCTTCAGCTTGCCGGAGCGGGCGCGGGCGGCGAGATCCTTCATCTCGGCGGAGATCGCCGCC
>JAEULB010000102.1 GCA_016792585.1 Rhodospirillaceae bacterium | reverse complement strand
TCGTAGGCGCGCTTTACATCGGTCACGACCGCCATCGTCTTGACCGACGTATCCGCACAGATGATCCGGCACAGTTCTGCCCGGATGTCGTTCCGCTGATCGCCCGTCATGGCGCGCATGGGATTGCGGGCGTCGTCGTTCTCCTCGCTGAAGAACCGCCACTTGAGTTCGCCGCGGAGCTTGCGGCGCGTCTTCATCCCGATCAGGGCGTCATGCAGACGGCGCCAAGAGGCTTCCGGGACGATGATCCCGGCGACGACGAAGTACCGCTGACGGTCGCTTCCCCGCTTCGGGGGCGTCCCGGACTCGTCCACAAACAGTAAGTGCATTTCATGATCATACCGCAACCCAGTCACCCCTGGGTACGGGAAATATAATAACGCCAAATTGAGGGCGCCGTTATTTAGGCCGAACCGGGCCGTAGAAGACGACCCAGACCCGGAAGTCGGACGAGAAGTCGAGGAAGCGGTGTTCCTCGTGCGCCGCCACGAACAGGACGTCGCCCGGGTTGCAGGTCACCGTCTCGCCGGCCCGGAAGAACCGGCTGGTGCCGGAGATCACGAAATAGAGCTCGTCCCGATCGTGCGGCCGCTGGTTGTCGACGCCCTTCGGCGGGAAGAGGCGAAGCTCGACCTCGCCGTCGTCGAAGACCTGCTTGGAGACCCGTCCCGGCGGGAACGGCACATTGTCGAGGTCGGAAACCTTCGTCAGCGTCTTCGGCTGGGGCACGGCATCGCCTCCCTACTTCTGCTTCGGCACGCGGCTCTTCGGCAGCTTCTTGGCGAGCGCCCAGCGATAGCCGTCAGGATCGTCGACCGCCGCGTGGCGGTCGCCCCAGTAGGCGTCCTCGGGCTTCATGACCGACCTGGCGCCGGCCTTCATCGCATTGGCGTAGGTCTTGTCGACATCGTCGACGTAGACGTAATGCGCCTCGGACGGCTTCACCTTGAGCGTCTTCGGCGTCTTCGAGAGCGAACCGAAGGCGCCTTCCGGCGACATCATCAGCACGCACAGCTTCTTGTAGGACATGCCGGCATGCACGATCTGGCCCTTGTCCTTCACCACGCCCATGGACTCGAAGCCGAACGCCTTCTTGTAGAAGGCGAGACTCTTCTTCGGATCGCGGACGGTGAGGTAGGGCGTCAGCCAGGGCATGCCGGGTTGGCGGGGATCGGCGGCCATGAGGAGCCTCGTTCGGTTGCAGGGTCGGCCTGAGGCTAGTCCGCCGATTGTGACGCGGGCAAGCCGCTAGGCCGCGACGAGGGCCGTGACCGCGCGCGAGCAACGGCTCCAGCGTATCGAGCGCCGGGGCCGTCGCGTGCTTCACCGATCGCCTACTTCTGCAGGCAGGCGCGGATGCGCTTGATCGCTTCGCGGATGTTCTCGGTCGAGTTCGCGTAGGAGAAGCGGATGAAGCCTTCGCCATGGGCGCCGAAGCTGGTGCCGGCGATGGTGGCGACGCCGGCTTCCTCCAGCATCTTCGACTGCAGCTCCTTCGCGGTGAGGCCGGTGCCCTCGATGTTGGGGAAGGCATAGAAGGCGCCGCCCGGCTCGACGCAGCGAAAGCCCGGGAGCTGGTTCAGCTCGCTGACGATGACGCGGCGGCGCTCGTCGAAGGCCTTCATCATCACGCCGACCGCGTCCTGCGGGCCGGTGAGGGCGGCGATCCCGGCAAACTGCGTCGGCGCGTTGACGCAGGAATGATTGTTGATCGCGAGCTTCTCGGCGTGGCGGAACAGCGCCTTCGGCCACACCGAATAGCCGAGGCGCCAGCCGGTCATCGCATAGGTCTTGCTCCAGCCGTCGAGCAGGATCGTGCGGTTCTTCATCGACTCGTAGGAGAGC
>JAEULB010000096.1 GCA_016792585.1 Rhodospirillaceae bacterium | reverse complement strand
TGGACATTCGAGAATTTCCGCGGGATCTTCGAGGACGCGCCGTTCGACCGCTTCTTCCTGAACAGCCTCGGCCTCTCGGTCGTCTCGACCGTCGCGGTCTGCATCACCTCGCTCGCCGCCGGCGCGATGTTCGGCAAGTACAAGTTCCCGGGCCGTACCTTCCTGTTCATGGCGATCCTCGCGACGGCGATCGTGCCGTTCGAGAGCTACATGATCCCGCTCTATCTGCAGCTGATCGACATCGGCTGGATCAACACCTACCAGGGGATCGTGCTGCCGACCCTGTTCATGAGCTTCGGCGTCTTCCTGCTGCGCCAGCACACGTCGTCGGCGATCCCGACCGAGCTGCTGGAGGCCGGTCGGGTCGACGGTGCGTCCGAGTGGTGGATCCTGGCCCGCGTTATCGCGCCCCTGTCGATGCCGGCCTTGAGCGCGATCGGCATCTTCGCCTTCATCCAGGCCTGGGCCGCCTTCATCTGGCCGCTGATGGTCGCCAACGAGCAGACCCTGTTCAACATGGAGCTGGGCCTGACCGCCTTCCAGTTCCGCTTCTCGGTCGACTACGGAAAGCTGATGGCGGGCTCGGTCCTGAGCGTCCTGCCGATGCTGGTGGTCTTCCTGATCCTGAGGCGCCGGATCATCGAGAGCGTGGCGCTCACCGGCATGAAGGGCTGACAAAGAAAACCCGTCCGCCCGGGGCCGGGCGGACGGGCTTCGATGCGAGCCGCTACTTCTTCGAGATGTTCCAGAGCACCATGGTGGTCGAGAGCAGGACGCCCTCGACGTTCTTGCGCCATGCCGCCGGCTGGTTGAGGCCGCCCGTATTCACGTAGGGCACGGTCTCGGCCATGCGGACCTGCATATCGTCGACCAGCTTCTTCTGCGTCGCCGTGTCCGGCGCGCGCGACCAGGACACGCGCATCTTCTCGATCGCCTCGTCGCAAGGCCAACCGAACCAGGCCTTGTCGCAGCCGCCGCCCATCGGCGTCAGCGACAAGGGATTGCTCAGCATGCCGTCCCAGCGCGTGTGGAAGATGCTCCACCCGCCCTTGGCCGGCTCGTCCTTCTTGGTGCGGAGCGAGGTCAGCGTCGCCCAGTCCATGGCCCTAAGCTCGACGTTGACGCCGATCTTCCGAAGGTTCTCGGCGGTCAGCAGCGCAGCACCCGCGGTCGGATGATCGGTCGGATGCAGGACGACGACTGTCTCGCCCTTGTATCCCGCCTCGGTCATCAGCTGCTTGGCCTTGGCGTAGTCGGCCTTGCCGCCCAACGGCAGATTGCCCGCCTTCGACTGGTAGGGCGTCCCGCAGTAGAAGAACGAGCTGCAGTTCTCGAAATACTCCTTCGGCACGCCGATGGCGTTGCGATAGTCGTCCTGGTCGGTGAGATACAGCAGCGCCTGGCGCGCCTTCGGGTGGTTGAACGGCGGGAACAGCTGGTTCGGGCGGATTATCACCATCGAGCCGACCTTGTTCGTCAGCTTGACGACGACGTCCGGGTTCTTCTGCAGCAGCGGCACGAGGTCGGCCTGCGGGACCTCGATGTAGTCGACCTCGCCGGCGTTGAGCGCCGACACCGCCGTGGCGCCGTCGGGGATGTAGATCCACTCGACGCGATCGACCTTCACCTGCTTGCCGCCGGCCATCAGGCTCGGCGGCTCCGATCGGGCGATGTAGTCGGTGTTCCTGGTGTAGACGACCTTGTTGCCGGGCGCCCACTCGTCCGCCTTGAACCTGTAGGGGCCGGAGCCGATGTTCTCGGTGATCTGGGTGAAGGCGTCGGTCTTCGCCACGCGCTCCGGCATCATGAACGGCGTCAGGCCGGCGCCCTTGGCGAGGTTGTCGAGCAGCGCGCCGTACTTCTCCTTGAACTTCCAGGTGAAGGTCCGGTCGTCGACCGCCGCGACCTCGGCGGTCAGGCTCATCGCGACCTTGCCCTCGTCGTCGCGCTGCGCCCAGCGCTTGATCGACTGCACGCAGTCGGCCGCCGTCACCGGCTTGCCGTCGTGCCATTTGAGCCCGGCGCGAAGCTTGAACGTGTAGGTGAGCCCGTCGGCGCTGGTCGAGACGGCCTCGACCATCTGCGGCTGCGCACGAAACTGTTCGTCGAGCGCGAACAGCACGTCGTAGATCATGTAGGCGTGGTTGTTGGTGACGGTCGCCGTCGTCCAGATCGGGTCGATGTTTCGGAGGTCCGCGTAAGGAACGACCTTGAGCGTCTGGGCCGGAGCCTCGCTGGCATATCCGGCGACCAACGCCGTCGCCGCCAGCGCCAGCCGGTACGTGATGCGCATCGCACACCTCCCTCTCTTCGAGTTTATTGGGGCCGGCATTCGATCACGGTTGGATAGGGCAGTACACCCTTTCGACGGGCACGAACGGCGAAGACAACTCCGGATAGCCCGAACAGCGGCCAGGCTCGCCGGATGGTCGCTCTTTCGCGCTGCAAACCGTCGTGCGTCGCAGTTTGGAAGACTTCGAAGGTACACGAACCGTTTAGCCTGCGGCACGCCCACTTTCGACCCAATCGATCCTGCGGGAGCACCTTCTCCGGTCATTTAGGGCTGGCGATGCGGTGCCGCTCGTGCCCGTATGGTTTCGGACAGCGGAGGGCGGCGCCATGCAGGGCGTGATCTACAAGAGCATCGAGGATCTCGTGGTCGCCGGATGGGGCGCCGAGACCTGGGCCGAGATCCTGAAAAAGGCCGGCGTCGACGACCCGGCCTTCGTCGGCATGTCCCGGTATCCGGACGAGCTCGCCGGCAGGATCGTCGGTGCCGCAAGCACCGTCCTCAAGCTCCCGCCCGAGGACATCATGCGCGCCTTCGGCCGCCACTGGACAACCAATACCGCGCCGACCTACTACGGCGACCTGATGGCCTTCGCCGGCAACAGCTTCCTCGAGGTGGTCAAGAATCTCGACCAGATGCATGCGCGCATCTCGCTGATCTTCCCGAACTACAAGCCCCCGTCCTTCCGCGTCGAGGAGCTCGGGCCCGGCAAGCTTCGGCTGCACTACAGCTCGCAGCGCGCCGGTCTCGGGCCGGTGGTCGAAGGCATGATGGTCGGGCTCGGCGATCGCTTCGGCCTCGACGTCCAGATCAAGCCGGAACGAGGCCGTACCGACGGCCTCGACCACGACGAGTTCACCGTCACCTACGCCCAGCGGGCGTCCTAGAAGCCGTCGCGAGCCGATGCCGGCCGGAGAGATCCTGTCGCTCGATGCAGCGGTCGCAGACCGCCTGTTCCCGTTCCACGTCGTCCTCGACCGCGACCTCCGGGTCCTTCGTGTCGCCTCGGTGATCAAGCGCCTGCTGCCGGCGCTGGTGCCCGGCCAGATGCTCGACCGCGTGTTCGAGCCGCTCCGGCCGGTCGGTCCGCTGACGGTCGAGTCCGTGTCTCAGCTCGCCAACACCCTGCTGATCCTGAGAAGCCGCCAGCCGCCGCCGCTCGTGGTCAAGGGCCAGATCGCGCCGCTTGCCGACGGCAAGCTGATGCTGCTGGTATCGCCCAGGGTCTCCGACGCCGACGAGATGCGCCGGCTCAACCTGACGGCCGCCGACTTCGCGCTGCACGATCCGACCAGCGAGATGCTGGTGGTGCTGCAGGCGATGCGCGCCTCGCTGATGGATGCCGAGCTGCTTGCCAAGCGGCTGCGCCAGACGCGCGACGAGGCGCTGCAGGCGTCGCGCGCCAAATCGCAGTTCCTGGCCAACATGAGCCACGAGCTCCGCACGCCCCTCAACGCCATCATCGGCTTCACCGAGATGATGAGCAGCCAGATCCACGGGCCGCTGCCCGAGCGCTACGTCGACTATGTCAACGACGTCGGCGTCAGCGGGCACCATCTTCTCGACCTGATCAACGACCTGCTGGATCTCGCCCGCATCGAAGCGGACAGCTTCGAGCTCAAGCCGTCCCGGTTCCAGATCTCCGAGCTGATCGGCGAATGCCTGCGCGCGGTGACGCCGCAGACCCAGAAGAAGGAGCTGACAGTCGAGCTGCTCGAGAGCGATCCCGCGCTCACCGTCGAGGCGGACGAGCGCGCGATGAAGCAGATCATGCTCAACCTTCTGTCGAACGCGATCAAGTTCTCGCGGCCGAGCGGGCGCATCGACGTAGCGGTGAAACGCGACGATTCCTCGTATCTCCGGATCTCGGTCGCCGATCACGGCGAAGGCATAGATCCGTCGACCATCGCCTGGATCTTCGAGCCGTTCCGCCAGGGCGACCACCAGGTCAGCGTCGGCAGCGAGGGAACCGGGCTCGGCCTCCATATCGCCAAGCGCCTGGCCGGGCTTCACGGCGGGACCATCAGCATGAAGAGCCAGATCGGTGCCGGCACCACGGTCGCCCTGCTGCTGCCCCCGGTCCGCGTCGTCGGCGTCGAAAAGTCCCCTTGAGCGCCGGGCCCAAGCGCCGTCATATGCGGCGCCCATGGCCCCCCCTCTCCTTCTTCTCCAGGACATCGACCTCACGCTCGGCGACACCGCCCTCCTCGACGGGGCAGAGCTGTCGGTCGCCGAGCACGAGCGCCTGTGCCTTGTCGGCCGCAACGGCTCGGGCAAGTCGACGCTGCTGAAGGTCGCCGCCGGCCTGATCGAGCCTGACCGCGGCACGCGCTTCCTGCAGCCCGGCGCCACTGTGCGCTACCTGCCCCAGGAGCCGGACCTGACCGGGCATCCGACGACGCTGGCCTATGTCGAGGCGGGCCTCGGGCCCGGCGACGACCGGCACCGGGCGCGCTACCTGCTGGAGCAGCTCGGCCTCGGCGGCGACGAGGCGCCCGGCCGGCTCTCCGGCGGCGAGACGCGGCGTGCCGCGCTCGCCCGCGCGCTCGCCCCCTCGCCCGACATCCTGCTGCTCGATGAGCCGACCAACCATCTCGACCTGCCGGCAATCGAATGGCTGGAAGCCGAGCTCGCCGGGCTCCGCTCGGCGCTGGTCGTGATCAGCCACGACCGCCGTCTGCTGCAGCGGCTGTCCAAGGCGACCGCCTGGCTCGACCGCGGCACCACCCGGCGCCTCGAGCACGGCTTCGCCGAGTTCGAGACCTGGCGCGACGAGGTTCTGGCCCAGGAAGAGCTGGATCGGCACAAGCTCGACCGCCGCATCGTCATGGAGGAGGATTGGCTCCGCTACGGCGTGACCGCGCGGCGCAAGCGCAACCAGGGCCGCCTCGCCCGCCTGCAGGACCTCCGCCGCCAGCGCCGCGAGCACCGCAAGGTCGAGGGCCAGGTGAAGCTCGCCGCAACCGAGGGCCAGACTTCCGGCACGCTGGTCATCGAAGCCAAGAACGTCTCGAAGGCCTTCGGCGAGGCGAGGATCGTCGCCGACTTCTCGACCCGCATCCTGCGCGGCGACCGGATCGGCATCGTCGGCCCGAACGGTGCCGGCAAGACCACGCTGCTCAACCTGCTGACCGGCATGCTCGCGCCCGACGCCGGCACCGTGCGCCTCGGCGCCAACCTGGCCGCCGCCACCCTCGACCAGCAGCGCCGGAGCCTCGATCCGCAGCGCTCGCTCGCCGACACGCTGACCGACGGCCGCGGCGACACGGTCGTGGTCGACGGCACTCCCCGGCACGTTATGAGCTACATGAAGGACTTCCTGTTCAAGCCCGAGCAGGCGAAGACGCCCGTCGGCACGCTTTCCGGCGGCGAGCGCGGACGGCTGGTGCTGGCGACCGTGCTGGCGCGCCCCTCGAACCTGCTGGTGCTGGACGAGCCGACCAACGATCTCGACCTCGAGACGCTCGACCTGCTGCAGGAGATGCTCGCCGACTTTGCCGGCACCGTGCTGCTGGTCAGCCACGACCGCGACTTCCTCGATCGCGTCGCGACGTCCGTCATCGCCTCTGAAGGCGACGGAAGCTGGGTCGACTATGCCGGCGGCTATTCGGACTTGGTCGCCCAGCGCGGCCACGGCGTCGAAGCCAAGGCGACCGCGAGGGCCCCGAAGCCGGCCGCCGACAAGCCTCGCGGATCGTCTTCCGCGGCCAGGGCACGGCTGTCGTTCAAGGAGAGCCATGCGCTGAAGACCCTGCCCGGGCGCATGGAGGAAACCACGGCGGAAATCGCCCGTCTCCAGGCGAAGCTCCACGATCCCGATCTCTATCGGAAGGACCGATCAGCCTTCGATGCCGCCAGCGCCCGCCTGCCCGCGCTCCAGGCCGAGCTCGCGGCGATGGAAGAGGAATGGCTCACCCTCGAGCTCAAGCGCGAAGAAATCGAAGGCTGAGCCGTGCTAGGCTCGCCGCCCGTCGACAATCCATCACCACATTTCTGGGGCTCGCGATGTCCACCACCGGCAAGCGTCCGATGATCGGCTCGGTCCATGGCATGGTCGCCTGCGCGCATCCGCTGGCGGCACAGGCCGGAGCCGGCATCCTGCGCGGCGGCGGCAACGCCTTCGATGCGATCGCGGCGGTCGCAGCCGCCCTCAACGTCACCGAGCCCTTCATGTCGGGCCTCGCCGGCATGGGCATGGCGACCTGCTACATCGCGAAGGAGAAGCGCATCCGCGCGCTCGACTTCGTCACCAAGGTGCCGGAGAAGCTGCCGATCGAGCGCTTCAAGGATCGCGAGGACCTGGCCAAAGGTCCGCTCGCCTGCGGCACGCCCGGAAACCTCGCCGGCTGGTGCGAGATGGTGAAGACCTACGGCAAGAAGACCCTGCCCGAGGTCTTCGCGCCGGCGATCGCGATCGCCCGCGACGGCTTTCCGCTGACCGCCTTCGGCACCTACGCCTTCAATACCTCGATTCCCGAGATCAAGCCCTACAAGGATTTCTATGAGGGCTGGGCCAAGAATTATCTCGGCGGCGGTGGCGAGGTCGCGCAGGGACAGGTGGTCAAGCAGCCGGACCTGGCCCGCACCTACGAAGCGATCGCATCGGAAGGTCCGGGATATCTCTACGGCGGCAAGCTCGGCCAGGCGATCGTTAAGCATCTCGCCTCGATCGGCGGTACGCTGACCGAGGCCGATCTCGCGCGCGTCAAACCGGAGTGGCAGGATCCGATCGCCGTCTCCTATCGCGGCATGCAGGTGCATTCGGTGCCGCCGCCGGCCGAGAGCTTCCAGTACCTGCTGACGCTCGCGATCCTCGACGGCTTCGACCTCAGGAAGATGGAGCGGAACGGCATCGACCATGTCGATACCGTCTTCCGCGCCATCCGCCTCGCCGCCGGCGTCCGCATCGAGCGCAACCGGCCCTCGCCGGCGGAGCTGAAGGAGATCCTCTCGTCGGCCGAGATCGAGAAGCTGCGCGCTCGGGTGAAGGACGGGAAGCCGGTGGAGGGCCTGACCGAGCAGTGGATCCCGACCAAGCCCGATCCCAACAAGGAGCACACGACCTCGTTCTCGGTCGCCGATGCCGAGGGCAACGTCGTGTGCCTGACCCAGAGCCTCGGCGCCAAGTTCGGCTGCGGCATCGTCGTGCCCTTGACCGGCGTCTGCCTCAACAACTTCCTCTACTGGGGCGAGGTCCATCCGCAGGGCAAGGCCTACATGAAGCCCGGCAGCGACCTGGCGCTGTGCCTGGCGCCCAGCGTCTCGACCCGCGACGGCAGGCCGGTGCTGGCGCTCGGCACCCCCGGCAGCTACGGCATCTCGCAGACCCAGACCCAGGTCATGGTGCAGCACATCGACTACGGCTCGCTGATGCAGGACGCGGTCGAGGAACCGCGCGGTAGGCTCTGGGATGGCAAGAGGGTCCAGGTGGAGTCGCGCATGCCGGCGGCGACGGTCGAAGGCCTGCGCAAGCGCGGCCACGAGGTCGAGGTCGTCGAGCCTTGGACCTGGGCCGTCGGCGGCATGCACGGAATCTCGATCGATCCCGCGACCGGCGCCAAGATCGGCGGCTGCGATCCCCGCCGCGACGGCTACTGCGTCGCGCCATGACTAGCGGGCGAGCGCCGCGGCACCGGCCCGCGTGCCGGGATACGTCGCCGTGAGCCCGATCACCTGGGCCGGGTCGGGCAGGAACAGCGCCGCCAGGAGCATCGCGTAGGGCACCGGCTGCGACGGTCGCACGGTCAGCGTCAGCGGCCACTTCGGCTGGCGATAGTCCTGGACGAACGAGGCGACGGCGTCGGCCGCCTGCGTCGTCCGCTGGCCCTTGCCGTTGGCGGCCAGCGCAATCCGGCCGAGCCATTCGCGATGCACCGCCTCTTCGGTCTTGTTCGACTGCGCGGCGAATAGCCTGATCGCCCGCACGAGGCTCTGATGATTGTCGTAGACGAGCCTCGCCGAGCGGATCGAGACGCCCGCGTCCCACGCCTTCGGGCCGCGCAGCGCCTGGACCTTGTCCAGCACCATCTCGAGCGAGAGGCGGTCACGGCCGGAGACGAGCTCGAAGCGGTTCACCGACAGCACCTGCGAGGTCGGATCCCAGCGATAGTCGAGCCAGCCGTCGGCCGGGCTCATCGCCGCGCCGAAGCGCCTGACGTCTGCGGCATAGGCGCCGTTCTCGGGCACGGCCATCCCCTTTGCGACGACCTTGGCGAAGCGCGCTTCGTTGCGGGCGAAGCCGTCGAAGTCGAGCTCCTCGACCTCGAGCCGAGCGACGCGAAGCTCTGGACGCCCCGGCCTGCCCGCTTCCGCGGACGACGAAACCACGACCTTTTCCAGAACGAAGCCGTTGGCGCCCAGCGGCAACGCCTTCTCGAAGGCGAACTCGCTCTTGCGGAGCTTGGGCAGGATCTCCTGCTGGAAACGCGCGAGACCATCGGCGCTCGCAGGTCCCGTGCACAGGGCCGCGATCATCCATGCCGCGACGGCGGCTCCACCACGCTTCGCCATGAGATTCCTTCCTCGGCCCGCCTCAGTCCCTGGGAGCCCGCGCGGACGGCAGCGTCACCTCGACCACAGTTCCCCGCCCGACCTCGCTCGCGATCGAGACCTTGCCGTCCATGTGCTCCACCAGTTCGCGCACCAGCGCGAGCCCGATGCCGACGCCTTCGGCTTCGCGCTGGTAGGAAACGTCGATCTGGACGAAAGGTTCGAAGATGCTGGAGAGGCGGTCGGGAGGAATGCCGATACCGGTGTCGGCGATGGTGAGCTTGACCCGGCCGCCGTCGGCCGGCTGCGCGCCGAGCGAGATCCGGCCACCCTGCGGCGTAAACTTGATGCCGTTCGAGAGCAGATTGAGCAGCACCTTGCGCAGCGCCAGCTCGTCCGCCCAGATCGTCGGACAGCCGTCTGCGACCGAGATCGAGACGACGATGCCGCGCCGCATCGCCCCGTCGGCGGCCATTCGCGAGCAAGCGACCAGCAGCTTCTCCGGGTCGATCTCCCGGGAATGGAGACGTATCCGCCCGGCGTCGATCCGCGCCAGGTCCAGCATCTCGTCGATGGCGCCGAGCAGCCGAACCCCGCCGTCGAGGATGTCGTTGGCATAGCCGATGAACGCGTCGAGACCCGGCTTGCGGGCGGCAAGATCGCGGATCACCTCGGCGAAGCCGATGATCGCGTGCAACGGCGTGCGCAGCTCGTGGCTCATCATCGCGACGAACTCGGAGCGCACCCGGTTGGCGCTCTCGGCCTTGAGCCTGGCCTCGGTCAGCTCGCCGACCAGGCGGTTCAGCTCCTCGTTGGTCGCCTCGAGATGCTTGACCGTCGAAATGTCGAGCCAGAGCGCGTTCAGGCTGCCGTCGAACAGGCGCCGCTCCTCGAACTGCAGCCAGCCGCCGTCGCGCCGGCGGATCACCAGCGGGCGGTCCAGCGGCTGCGCCGGGGGATTGCCGCGTCCGACCAGCGCCTCGATCTTGTCGCGCTCGCTCTCGGCGAAGGCGGTCTCGGCATAACGGCGCAGGTGATCGATGTAGGTCGTGTGCGAGTCGAACAGGTCGACCGCGCGCGGGAACAGCTCCTCGAGCTGGCGGTTGGCGCGGACGAACTGGCCGCGCGCGTCGAACACCGCGACGCCGTAACCGGCCTCGGAGCTCGGCGTCTCCGGCGCCGAGTGGTCGCGGACGATGTGGGCGAAGGTCTCGTCCGTCCACATCTTCAGGCAGGCGCCATCGGTGAACCAGACGGTCTGGGCGCGAAGACGGCGGCCGTCCTTCTTCTGGAACAGGGTCGGATGCGTCATGCCCCGGTGGCGGGCGATGCCGGCGGCCAGGATCTCCTCGAAATGCGCCGGGTCGACGGCGCTCGAATTGACCTCGAAGTAGCGCCGCAGGTTCTCGATATAGGGCCAGCCGCGCCGGAGCAGGCCTTGATGCTCGGGGAAGAACCGCTCGTAGGACTGGTTCCAGGCCTGGATCCGCTCCTCGGGGTCGATGTAGCAGGCGGCGGTCTTCACCCCGTCGAGGACGAGCCCGATGAGACCGAGCCCATCCTGGCGGAGGTCGGAGGCGCTGACATGGGCGAAGTCGAGGACGCTCATCGGGCCCAGACCATAGCGAAGCCGGCGGCCCGAGGGGAGATGCTCCTTGGAACGGATCCAAGACGCATCTGCCGCTCTTTCAGGCGGCGGTTTGCTGCTAGGCTGACACCGTCCTCCCGCCGCCTGGATCCCGACCCGCATGAAGATATTCATCGCCTCGCTCGCGACCGAGACCAACACGTTCTCGCCGCTGCCGACCGGCTATCGCACCTTCGAGGAGACCCTGCTCCGCCGCGACGCCAGCCGCCGGCCGCCGGCGATCGGCACCGCGCCGGTGATCGAATGGCGGAAGGCCGCGGAAGCCGAGGGCCACGAGGTGGTGGAAAGCCTCTCGACCTTCGCCCAGCCGGCCGGCACGACGATCCGCTCGGTCTACGAATCGTTCCGGGACGAGATCCTGGGCGACCTGCAGGCCGCCCTCCCGGTCGACATGGTGCTGCTGTTCCTGCATGGCGCCATGGTCGCCGACGGCTACGACGACTGCGAGGGGGACGTGCTGGCGCGGGCGCGCGCGATCGTCGGGCCCAAGGTGCCGATCGGCTGCGAGCTGGACCTCCACTGCCATCTGACCCAGCAGATGGTCGACGCGGCGACCGCGATCGTCACCTACAAGGAATACCCGCATGTCGACACCGCGGCCCGCGCGCGCGAGGTCTATGCGCTCTGCAAGGCGGCAGGCGCCGGCAAGACCAAGCCGGTCAGCGCGCTCTACGACTGCCGGATGGTCAACATGTGGCGCACACCGGTCGAGCCGATGCGAGGCTTCGTCGACCGCATGATGGCGCTCGAAGGAAAGGACGGCATCCTCTCGGTCTCCTTCGCCCACGGCTTTCCGTGGGGCGATGTCGCCGATGTCGGCGCCCGCATGCTGGTGATCGCCGATGGCGACCGGGCCAAGGCCGCCCAGCTCGCCGAGAAGCTCGGCCGCGAGATCTTCTCGCTTCGCGAGCAGACGGTGACGCCTCACCTCGACGTCGATGAGGCGATCGATCGCGCGCTCAGGATCAAGAACGGCCTCGTGGTGATGGCCGATGTTGCCGACAACGCCGGCGGCGGCGCGCCGTCAGACTCAACCTTCATCCTGAAGCGCCTGCTCGAACGCGGCGTCCGTGACGTCGCCAGCGGCTGCTACTGGGATCCGGTGGCGGTGCGCATCTGCAAGGAGGCCGGCGTCGGCGCCAGCTTCGACCTCCGCATCGGCGGCAAATGCGGCAAGGCCTCCGGCGACACGGTCGACCTCCGCGTGACGGTCAAGGCGGTCAGCGACGCGCTGACCCAGACCGGCAACAACGGCGGGCAGATCCCGCTCGGCGAGGCGGTCTGGGTCGAGGGTGCCGGCATCGACTTGGTGCTGAACACGCTTCGCGGCCAGACCTACGCGCCGGACGCCTTCTCGAACCTTGGCCTCGATCCCACCAAACGGAAGATCGTCGTGGTCAAGTCGACCCAGCACTTCCATGCGCGCTTCGCCCCGCTGGCGGCCGACGTTCTCTACGTCTCGACCGCCGGCGCGATTCCGCCGGATTTCGCCAACATCCCCTATACCAAGAAGACCGTGCCGTTCTGGCCCCACGTCCAGAACCCGTTCGCCTGAGGAGAGTCCCATGCGCTTCTACATCTCGGCCGACATCGAAGGCATCGTCGGCGTCGTCAACCGGCCGGAGACCAAGACCGACGGCTTCGACTGGCAGCGGGCGCGGATGTGGATGACGGACAGCGTCGTCGCCGCCTGCGAGGCGGCGATCGATGCCGGCGCCACCGAGCTGGTCGTCAGCGACTCCCATGGCACCGGCATGAACATCGTCATCGACCGCCTGCCGCGCCAGGTGCAGCTGGTGCGCAGCTGGCCGCGTCCGCTCGGCATGATGCAGGGTATCGAGGTCGGCAAGTTCGATGGCTCGATGCTGATCGGCTACCACACCGGCTCGACGCACATGACCGGCATCCTCGGCCACAGCTTCATGGGCCTGATGGTCCGCGAGGTGAAGCTGAACGGCCGGACGGTCTCCGAGGGTGGCTTCAGCGCCGAGGTCGCCAACCACTACGGCGCCCCGATCATCATGATCTCCGGCGACGACGCCTTCTGTGAGGAAACCCAGGGCCTGATCGGCAATGTCGAAGCCGCAGTGGTGAAGTGGGCCTATGGCACGCTCTCTGCGCGATCGATGGTGCCAGAAGCGGCATACGCGCTGATCCGCGACAAGGTGCGCGCCGGCATCGCGCGCCGGAAGGAATACAAGGCGAAGGCGCTGAAGGGCCCGATCGAGCTCGATGTCACGATGAAGCACCGGCTGCCGGTCGAGTACCTGGACTACCTCAAGTGCTTCAAGCGGACCGACGCCTACACCATCCGCTATGTCGGCGACGACATGGAGGATGTCAGCAAGGCGTTGATGTTCATGCTGATGTACAACCCGTCGTCGCCTTGAGGCGCGGCTAGCGCCGGAAGCGGAGATCGACGCCCTTCGCCTTCCAGTCCGCTTCCATCAGGTCGAGGTCGATCACGCCCGAGGGATTGGCTCTGGTCGGGCGGATCTGGCGCTGCGGCTCGACGTCACGGCGATAGATGCCGAGCAGCCGCCGCATCTCGACCAGCGGCTCGGGATTGTCGTCGACGCGGAAGTCGATGTCCGGATAGTCCTCGGTCGTCACCAGCTGGATCGCCGCCGACTGCCGGCCACGGCGGTCGCCGCCGGCCTGCTGGCCGGCATCGAGCGCTGCCAGCATGCGTTCGGGCAGCGCCAGGCCTCCGCCCTTCAGATAGGTCTCAAAGGTCGTATCGATGACCGCCTCGCCCGACAGCATGTTGCCGGCGACGCTGAAGCCGTCCCCCGGCCTGTCGCCGGCCCAGTCGACGCAGTTCTTGCCCGTCCAGGCCGCGGTGCGGCCGTGGCGGTCGACCGCGTGGACCTGGCGGAGATGCCGCCCTTCGTCGGCGAGCAGCGCCACCTCGATCGCCGCCGCCGGCTCGACGTCGCGCTCGATCAGGTCGAGGATCTTCGGCCCCAGATACCAGTTCGAGATCGACTGGGTGCAGACCGCGCCGACGCCGGCGCGCACGAACGGGCAGCGCGCCCCCACGGCGAGCGAGCGCGTGGTGACGGCGGCGGCGAAGGCGCCGCTCGTCTTGTCGAAGGCCACGATGGACCAGGTCATCGTCTCTCTCCTAGGTCAGCTCGGCGAAGGCGCGGACGGTCATCGAGGTCGCCCCCTTGGCCTTGATCGGCACGGCGAAGAAGCGGAAGCGCTTCCCGATCAGCCGGTCGAGGCCGACCAGGTTCTCGGAGATCAGGATATCGCGTTCGAGCAGCCGCGAATGCACTGGCGACTTTTGATCGCCCGGAGCGTCGGCGCTGCCGGCGTCGACCGCGTAGAGCTTGGCACCGTCCGAGATCAGCCTGTCGACCACGTCCGGCCCGATCGCCGGATGGGCACCATAGCGCTCGGTGCCCCAGAATTGGTCCCAGCCGAAATTGAACAGCACGGCAAGGCCCGCGAGGCTCTGCTTGGGCAGCGCCTCGGATCCCACGATGGTACGATCCGGCTTGCCGCGGCAGTCGACGACGACCCCCGGCAGGATCACGTCGTCGAGGCTTAGCTTCGAAATGTCCCGCCTCTCCGGCCAGCGGCAATAGGGCGCGTCGATGTATGTGGCAATCGCGGTCGGGAACGAGACCTCGGTCGTCTCGAAGCCGACGCCCGCCGGGTTGAGCGCCGCCGACTCCGCATGGGTGCGGACGACGCTCAAGCGCACGGTTTCGTCGCGGAAGGACCCGTCCGGCATCTTCCGCCGGATTCCGGGCATGCCGTCGTGAAAGGTCTGGGAGAGGTCGACGAAGCGGGAGGAAGTCATTCTTCAGCGCGTTGATCGTTGCCCGGACTGTCGCACGTCGCCGCACCGGAAACACGCTTGACAAGGCCAAGAACAAAACAGGAACATTAACGCCGTCACTCGCCTGGAGGTTTCAGTGACTACCACGCGGTTTCCTCGGCCAGAGGTGTCCTGGGCTCGGCACCCCGCCCCGACACCCCCGTCTCGCGCTCAGATGGAAGCACTCATTCATCGCGCGTTCCCGGAACCTGAGCTTGCAGCGAAATTGCTCGGCTTGATCCGCCCAAGCATCCATCTCTGGCCGGGCCTCGCGATTGAGCCCATGCCGACAAGCCTGCGCCTTGGCGGGTTGCCCTTCGCGCCGGAAGACTGGACCTGGCCAACCGCCGATGGGAAGCCGATGCAGCTCATCGCGCAATTCGACTGCGCCATCCTCGCCAGTCATCTGCCAGCAGCCCTGCTTCCGTCCGAGGGCAGCCTCGCATTCTTCGGCGGCCCCGACATCAGCTACGAGACATTCTTCTCCGCGGGACCGGAACAGGCGTGCGTGTACCATTGGTCAGCCGCGACGCCGCTGCGGCTTACCGAAGCGCCGGCACCGGATGTCGCGGTCCTTCCCCTCAGCAGCGTGGAGGCGGTCGAAGTCTACGAGCTGCCGCGATATGGAGAGATCGCGATCCGGGAATTCATGCGTGACGGCCGCTACAAACGCTATTCCGATCTCCTCAAGCAGATCGCTGTGCCGACTCCGCCCGGCGCAAGCAGTTACGCGCGGAAGTGGACCAAGCTTCTCGGCTGGCGCGACAATGTCCGGGTTCGGAACGACCAGCCCGCGCACGAGCGGCTCCTTCTCCAGGTCGGCTCCTACGACAACGGCGAGGAGGAGCGGTGCTGGATCGACACCGGCTGCAGCCACTTCACGATCGAAGCATCGGCACTGGAGAGACAGGACTTCGCTCAGGTGGAGCTGGAAACGCAGGTCGCCATGACTCCCGACACCCGCGGCAGGTTTCCGCTACCGAAGGCTCGGTCGCGCACCAGCATCGAGAAGGAGATCACCGACAAATATCCCGACGACTTCGGCCGGACGCTCGCGGCCGCAATCCGCCCGGCCCTGCTGGTTTGGCCTCGGCCCGCCCCCACCGACCCGATGGCGTCTCGGCTTGGCGGCAAGCCGCTGGCGCCGAAGGATTGGGAATGGCCCGTCAACAACGAAGAGCCGCTGCTCTTCGTCGCGCAGATCAACTGCGCCGAACTCAGGGGTGAAGTGACGGCGCTGCTGCCCCGCGATGGACTTCTCTGTTTCTTTGGCGATCCGGACGTCGCGAACGGCAGCGATGGCGGCGGCAGCAGGAAACAGGCTGCGGTCTTCTACTGGCCCGTCGGAACCGACCTCGTTCCCCACGATCCACCGGAAGAGGACGTCGACATCCTGCTGACCGTCGGTGTCGAGTTCCTCGAAACGCTCACTCTTCCACGCCTCTCGTCGAGCGTCGTCGGCGCACGGGCGGACGACCGCGACTTCCGTATGGGCTATCCGGAAGCGCACGGCATCGCGAGTCCGAGCGAAGGCAGGGAAGTCAGTCCCGACAACCTGAGCCAGCTCCTCGGTTGGCACAGCCCCGTGCAAGGCGAACTCGACACTTGCAGGGACCCGGCTTGGCGCCTCCTCCTTCAGGTCGGCACCTATGACGACGGAAAGAATGACCATTGGTGGGGGCCGGGAGGCACGATCTACTTCATCATTCACGAGGAGGATCTTGCCGTACAAAGGTTCGACGGCGTCGTCTTCGAAGCGCAGGTCACCTGACAACTATCGCCGTCGTTGCCTCAGCACGACGTAGAGGCCGCTGCCGACGATGACGAGGCCGCCGATCCAGGTCCAGAGGTCGGGGACGTTGCCGAAGACGACGTAGCCGATGATCACTGCGCCGACGAGCTGGACGTAGGTGAAGGGCTGCAGCAGGGATGCCGGCGCCAGCTCGAGCGCCTTGATCAGCATAAAGTGGCTGGCGGCGCCGAGGAAGCCCGACGCCGCCATCAGGAACCACCCCTCGGTGTCCGGCCAGCGCCAGATGAACGGCGCGAAAGCCGTGGTCAGCACCAGGCCGAGAAGGCCCGAATAGAACAGCGAGGTCAGCTGCGGGTCGGCGCCGCCGAGCCGGCGCGTCGCGATCTGGAAGGCGGCGTAGAGCAGCGCCACGCAGAGCGGCAGGGCTGCCGCCCAGCTCATCACCCCGAAGCCGGGTCGGATGATGATCAGCACGCCGATGAATCCCAGCACGACCGCGACCCAGAGCGATGCCGGCACACGTTCCTTCAGGAGCGGCGCCGAGAGGGCGACGACGAACAGCGGGCCGGCGAAGCTGATCGCCTCGACCTCGGCCAGCGGCAGCAGCGACAGCGCACCGACGAACATCAGCGTGGAGGCGATCATCAGGATGGAGCGGAAGGCCTGAAGACCAGGCCGCCGGGTGCGGAACAAGCCGGTCCAGCCGCCCGGCCGCATCGCCGCGAAGAGGAGGATCGTGATGTTGGCGAAGAAGAACCGGGCCCAGACGACCTGCGGCACCAGGAAGTCCTGCGTCAGGTACTTGTTGACGCCATTCATCATCGCGAAGCCGAGAACGGTCGCGACCACGAGCAGGATCGCGCGAAGGCCCGCGTTGGTGCTGGCGGACGCCGGCTGGGAGGTCACAGCGTCACGCTAGCACGCGACGAGGACGCTCACGCACTCGTGTCGCCGGATGGCGGAACGCGGGTCCAGAATTCCCATCCCCCCTCGGAGATCGCCATGAGCCGCACGCTCCTCGCCCTGACGCTTTTTTCGGCACTCGCGCTCGCGCCGACCGCCGAGGCCGCCGGGCTCGAGCGTCTCTATGTCTTCGACTGCGGCGAGGTTGCGGCGCCCGACCAGTCGCGCTGGTCGCCCGGCGTCAATGTCGGCAAGCCGATCGTCAATTCCGACAACTGCTACCTGATCCGCCACGAGCGCGGGCTTCTGCTCTGGGACACGGGATACCCCGACGCGCTCGCCGACCAGCCGAATGGCGCCACCGGCCCGACCGGCACGTCCAAACGGAAGTCGAAGCTGGTCGACGACCTCGCCAGGATCGGCGTCAGGCCCGCCGACATCCGCTTCGTCGCGATCTCGCATCACCACGGCGACCATGTCGGCAACCTCGACAAGTTTCCGGCCGCGACCTTCCTGATGCAGGCGGCCGAGCACGCCTTCGCCTTCGAAGGGAAGCCGACGAGCTTTCCGGCGACCCAGCCGATCACCAGGCTCAATGGCGACCACGACGTCTTCGGCGACGGCTCGGTCACGATCATCTCGACGCCAGGCCATACCATCGGACATCAGTCCCTGGCCCTCAGGCTGCCGTAGACCGGCTTCGTGCTGCTGTCGGGCGACGCCGTTCACTTCAAGGACAACTGGGACAACAAGCGCGTTCCCAGCATGAACGTCGACAAGGACAAGACGGTCGCCTCGATGAACCGCTTGGAGCAGCTGGTGACCCAGAACAAGGGCCAGCTCTGGATCAACCACGACAAGCCGCAGAGCGACGGCATGAAGCGGCCTCCCGAGTTCTACGAGTGAGTTGAAACGAAACGGCGCCCGAGGGAGGATCGCGCCGTCGATCCTCCCCCTTCTCTCCTCCCGAGGCCGTCTCATGAAAATCACTGGCATCCGCACGGTCGTGGTCAACGCCGAGATGCGGAACTGGGTCTTCGTCAAGGTCGAGACCGACCAGGACGGCCTCTACGGCTGGGGCGAGGCGACGCTCGAATGGAAGACGCGCGCCGTCGTCGGCTGCGTCCAGGACCTCGAGCCGCTGATGATCGGCCGCGATCCGCGCGACATCGAGAACGGCGTCCGCGCCATGACCAAGCACGGCTTCTGGAAGCTGGGCGTGATTGGGCGCTCGGCGATCGCCGGCATCGAGCAGGCGATGTGGGACATTTTCGGCAAGTCGGTCGGGCTGCCGGTCTGGCGTCTCCTCGGCGGCAAGACCCGCGAGCACGTCCCCGTCTACACCCATCTCGGCATGGGCAACATGAACGCGGTCTACGACCAGAAGGAGCGATCCCAGCTCCAGGACCTCGTCGCGCAGATCAAGTCCAAGGGGTACAACGCCTTCAAGGTCTTGTTCCCGTTCTATATGGCCTACACGCTGGATCCCAGGTCGATGGCGAGCGTCGATGGCTGGATGCGCACGCTGCGCGAGGCCGCCGGCGAAGCAACCGAGATCATGGTCGACTTCCACGGTAAATGCGCGTCGGTGGCGCTTGCGGTGCAATGCATCGAGATGCTCGCACCCTACCGGCCGATGTTCGCCGAGGAGCCGGTGCAGCCGGGCGACGCGCTCGCCATGAAGCAGATCTCCGAGCGCACCAAGGTTCCGATCGCGACCGGCGAGCGGCTGATCGACCGCCGCGACTTCGAGGAACTCTGCCAGCTCCGCGCCATCACCATCATGCAGCCGGACCTCTGCCACTGCGGCGGCATCTGGGAAGGGCGCAAGATCGCGGCGATGGGCGAGACCGCGATGATGGGCGTGGCGCCCCACAACCCGCTCGGCCCCATCGCCGGCGTCTCGGCCCTCCACTTCGACATCGCGACGCCGAACGTCATCATCCAGGAGGAGATGGTCGGCGCCGTCCCCTGGTATGGCGAGGTCGTTCAGGGGCCGATCAGGATGGTGAACGGAAGCTGGCAGATCCCGACAGCACCTGGGCTTGGCGTCGAGGTCGACGAGCGGGTCGCCGCCAAGCACCCCTTCAAGCAGGAGATCATCCACTCCGTCGAGGCGAAGCTCGCGGACGGAACGATCGTCGACTGGTGATCCCTACATGTGGCGCGGCGTTCCGTTCACCACCGGTTCGGGCGACTTGAGGCTGTCGATGCTCCAGGCGCCGGGGCCCGCGACCATAAGATAGAGGAAGACGAAACAGTAGAGGATCGCCGCATCGCCCATGTTGAGCAGCGGGAAGAAGCTCTTCGGCGCATGCGCCATGAAGTAGGCGACGGCCATGAAGCCGGCGAGCACGAAAGCCACGGGCCGCGTGCAAAGGCCGATCAGGATCAGGAGGCCGCCGAACACCTCGAGGATGCCGGCGAGCCCGATCAGCGAGACGAGCTGGACGTTGGCGACGTTCGGATCCGGCGGGAAGCCGAACAGCTTCGCCGTGCCGTGCTCGATGAAGAGGAGCGCCGTCATGATGCGGAGGACCGCCAGCATCTGCGGCGTCCAGGACGAGAGGCGATCGAACGCGTTCATCGCGATGTCTCCTTCTTGAATCTCACCGGCCTGAATCTCACTGGGCCGTGACGCCGCCATCCATAACCATCGACGAGCCGGTCATGAAGGCGGATTCGTCGGAGGCCAGGAACACGATCCCGTTGGCGATGTCGCCGGCGGTGCCGAAGCGACCCAGCGGATGGGTCGCCAGTCCCTGCTGCCGGGCCGCATCCATGTCGTTGCTGCCGGCGTAACGGGCCCGGGTCCTGAAAGTCTCTTCGCCCATGTCGGTCTCGATCACGCCCGGGTGGATGGAGTTCACGCGGATCCTGTACTTCTTGCGGGCGAACTCGAGCGCCGTCGACTTGCTGAACAGCGTGACGCCCCCCTTGGTCAGCGAGTAGAGCGGCGCCAGCGGCGAGCCGACCAACCCCGCGGTCGACGAGACGTTGACGATGGAGCCGCCGGTGGCGCTGGTCTTGGCCCGCTCCTTCAGCGCCGGCAGCGCCAGCTTGGTCCCGAGGAAGACGCCGGTCAGGTTGACGTCGCAGAGCCGCCGCCATTCCTCGAGCGTCGATTCCTCGCTGGTCTTGCCGAGGAAGAGCCCGGCGTTGTTGACCAGCACGTCGAGCCCGCCATACCTGGAAACCGCAGTCGCGACGACTTGGTTCCAGCCGGCCTCGGAGGTCACGTCCAGGCGGGAATAGAAGGCCTTGCCGCCGGTGGCCTCGATCTCGCGGACGACCGCCTTGCCGCCCTCGTCGAGCACGTCGCCGAGCACGACCGCCGCGCCTGCCTTGGCCAGCCGCCGTGCGGCCTCCGCGCCGATACCGCGAGCGGCGCCCGAGACGAGAGCGACCTTTCCGTCGAGCCTGGTCATCAACGATCTCCTGAGGACTTGGGGATGGCGCGACGCTAGCAGCTTCGCCGGATCGGGCACCCGCCGATGCGAACGATCATGGAACCGGCCTTCCCGCACAGATGTTTAGCCGGTCGAAGCAAGGAGCTTTCCATGCGCAAGCCTCTCGCCGCGGCCGCGGCGATTCTCGCCTTGGGCCTGCTCGCCGATCCCCTGATGGCGCAGAGCCCGCCGCAGACGGCGGCCTTGATCAAGCTCGACACAACCAAGCTCGCGAGCGGCTACCGGGCCAGCAAGATCATCGGCGGCGTCGTGATCAACGAGGCCAACGAGAGCGTCGGCAAGGTCGACGAACTGCTGATCGGTCCCGATGGCCGCACACCCTATGCGGTGCTGTCGGTCGGAGGCTTCCTCGGTCTTGGCGACCGGCTGGTGGTGGTGCCCTATGACAGCCTGAAGATGGCGGCAAACAAGATCATGCTGCCGGGTGCCACCAAGGAGGCGCTGAAGGCCTTGCCGGAGTTCAGGTACGCCCGCAGCTGAAGCCTTCTTCCCGCCTTAAAAATGCCCCGGTGAATCCCTACGCTCCCTCGCAGGATCGTGAACCCGCGACGCGTTCCATGAGCGCTCGCCAGAGAAGGCGACAGGTTCGGATCGCGCCATCGGCGCTGAGAGGGAGGCGGACGTGGACAAGTCGGGCGGGAAACGGGCTCTGCTGGCGGCAGCCAGCCTTATAGGGCTCCTTGCGCTGAGCGGCCCGGCGCTGGCCGAGGGCGCCAGCACGGGTCCCGAGCAGTACAACCGCGAGAACCGGCAGCGTCAGGTGCGCCCGGAAGGTCAGGGCGGCGATCGCGATGCCTATCGCCAGCGACGCGAAGAGCGGGCCCGCGAGCGCGAGCAGCAGCGCAGCACGGAAGAGCGCGCCCGCAACGAGCAACGGGCCCGCGAGCAGCGCGAGGCCGATCAGAGAACCCGCGAGCAGCGGGTGGTCGAGGAGCGCCGCCGCAACGAGGAGCGCGCCCGCGAGCAGCAGCGCTCCAACGAGCGCCGCAGCGACTGGCGCCGGGACGATGGGCGGCGGGACGATGGGCGGCGCGACGATTGGCGCAGCGACCGGGACTGGCGCGACCGTGACGGCCGTCCGCCGCGTTGGGCCGACCGCCGCTGGTACGGCCCCACCTACCCATCGCCCTATCGCCGGCACGTCTGGGTCGGCGGTCACCGCTACGACGTCCGCCCCGATCGGCGCCGAGTCTACGGCAACGTCGTCATCCTCCGCCCTTATGGCCACTGGTACTACGGTTACGGACGCTATTACCGCGACGTCGATGCCTATCGCTGGCTCGGCCTGACCGCGATCACCTTCGCCATGCTCAACTACCTCAACGAGCAGCAGCAGCGTGCGCTCGAGGACGCACAGATCGCGGCGACCACCGCGCCGATCGGCGCCCCCATCATCTGGGCGGAGCCCGGCGCGCGCGGTTCGGTCGTCGCCACCCGCGACGGCTGGAGCGACACCGGCGAGTACTGCCGCGAGTTCCAGCAGACCGTCGAGATCGGCGGCCGCATGGAGCAGGCCTATGGTACCGCGTGCCAGCAACCCGACGGCAGCTGGCAGGTGACGTCTCAGTAGCGAACCCGGCTTTTTTTGACACGGACCGACCGGATCCCGCGCCGGAACCTGGTGCGGGATCCGGCGGTTGGCGTCGACAGAAAGGCCGCCGCGCGAACGCCCCGGCCTACCTCTTACGCCGCTTCATCCGAGGAGGAAGACATGCGTCTTCTCGCAACCGCTTTGCTCGCCGCCACGATGCTCTCGGCGCTTCCCGCGATCGCGCAGGACGCCGGCGGCTCGTCGAGCCGCATGGACCAGGACAACCGCTATCTGGAGATCGCCGGTCAGATGACTCCCGATGCCCGGGCGACCATCCCCACGATGCCGTACGGCTCGACGACGGTCATCCAGACGCAGACCGGCCAGCTGCCGATGCAGATGCCGCAGCCGATGCAGCCCCAGCCGATGCCGCTGACGAGCCGCTAGCCATCCCATGTTACCGCCCGCTCCGGAACGATCTTCCGGAGCGGATTCTTCTTCCGTCCTTGGCTGCGCGAGCTTTTCGGAACCTATGCCCGGTGAGGCGGTTCCCCTCTTCGGAGGGGCTGGCCGCATCGTGCCCGCTTGAGGGTCGAGGCCTGCCGACACCGCGGTGTCACCTCCCGGCCGCAACACGTCTCAGCGCGTCCCGGCCCATTGCTCAGTCTCGCACAAAGGAGGAAGACATGCGTCTTCTCGCGTTAGCTTTGCTCGCAACCACGTTCGCGGCAGCGCCCGCATTGGCTCAAGATGCCGGCGGGGCGGACGGCGGCCCGTCGCCGACGCGCACGGACCAGGACAATCGCTACCTGGAAATTCCGGGTGAGATGACTCCCGACGCGCGCGCGACCATACCGGCGACGCCTCTGTTGGCCGTGGCACCGAACTATTCGCCGATGCCGCAATACGCCCAGGTGCCGACGTCCGGCGCGCCTCCCGTCGGCTCGCGCATTCTCGACCGCCAGGACGAGATCTTCCTGCACGAGATCGCCGCCGCCGGCATGACCGAGGTCGAGTTCGGCCAGCTCGCCCAGCAACGGGCCGGCAATCCGAGCGTCCGCGACTTCGGCCGCCAGATGGTCGAGGACCACGGCAAGGCCAATGCGCGCCTCAATGCGATGGTCCAGACCTCGGAGATCAAGCTGCCGACGGCGATGAATCCCACCTACAAGAAGGGCTTCGACGACCTGACGCGGCTGCAGGGAGCCGCTTTCGATCGCGCCTACATCAAGGGGCAGATCGACGATCACACCAGGGTCGCCCAGATGCTCGAGCATCAGATCGCCCACGGCAAGGACCCGCAGCTGAAGGCCTTCGCCGCCGAGACGCTGCCGACCGTGCGCCATCACCTCGAGATCGCGCACACGCTGCAGACCCGCGTCCAGACCAGCCAGCGCTAGCCTGACGCGCCGTTCCGGAGGGATCTCCCTCCGGAACGGCCGGCGCTGCTATCCTCCGTCCAACCGCCCACGGAGGACTTGGATGATCACCGATCGCGACAGCGGCACCCGCATCGACGAGATCGCCGCCGACACCTACCGGATCTCGGTTCCGGTCACGACGATTCCCGGCGGCTTCACCTTCAACCATTACCTGATCGTCGACGACGAGCCGCTGCTGTTCCACGCCGGCAAGCGGAGCATGTTCGCGCTGGTGCGCGGCGCAATCTCTGCGGTGATGCCGGTCGAACGCCTTCGCCACATCTCGTTCTCGCATCTCGAGTCCGACGAATGCGGCGCGTTGAACCAGTTTCTCGCCGTCGCTCCGGCTGCGGCCCCGCTCGTCGGCGCCTTCGCAGCGCGCGTCTCCATCAACGACATGTCCGATCGGCTTGCCCGCCCGCTCGACGACGGCGAGGCCGTCTCGCTCGGCAGCCATTCGGTGCGCTGGCTCTCGACCCCGCACTTCCCCCACGGATGGGAAGCCGGCCTCCTGGTCGACGAGACCACGGGCACGCTGTTCTGCAGCGATCTCTTCACCCAGGCCGGCGCCGACCACGCGCCGCTGACGCAAGGCGACATCCTCGAGCCGAGCGAGGCCCTGAGGAAGCGTCTCGACTTTTACACCTACGCGCCGAACACGGCGGCGATGGTCGAGAAGGTGGCGGCGACCAATCCGACGACGATCGCCTGCATGCACGGCCCCGCCTGGCGCGGCGATGGCGGCGCGTTGATCCGCGGCCTGGGCGACAGGCTCGCCGGCCGCTAGGCCGTCTTCCGGACGGTGAGGCCGAGCTCCCTCACCATCTGCTCGCGCATGACGAACTTCTGGATCTTGCCGGTGATCGTCATCGGGAAGGCATCCACAAAACGGACGTAGCGCGGGATCTTGTAGTGGGCGATCTGGCCCTTGCAGAAGGCCTTCACCTCCTCCTCGTCGGCGCTCTGGCCGGCACGGAGCCGCACCCAGGCGCAGACCTCCTCGCCGTATCTGTCGTCCGGCACGCCGATCACCTGCACGTCCTGGATCTTCGGGTGGCGGTAGAGGAACTCCTCGATCTCGCGCGGATAGACGTTCTCGCCGCCCCGGATGATCATGTCCTTGAGGCGTCCGACGATGTTGACGTAGCCTTCGCCGTCCATCGTCGCGAGATCGCCGGTATGCATCCAGCCGGCGACGTCGATCGCCTCCCTGGTCTTCTCCTCGTCGTTCCAGTAGCCGGTCATCACCGAGTATCCGCGCGTGCAGAGCTCGCCCGGCTGTCCGCGCTCGACGATGCGGCCGTCCGACCCGACGATCTTGACCTCGATATGCGGCTGGGTGCGACCGACGGTCGAGACCCGATGCTCGACCGAGTCGTCGACCGCGCTCTGGGTCGAGACCGGCGAAGTCTCGGTCATACCGTAGGCGATCGTCACCTCGCGGCAGTTCATCTTGTCGATCACCCGCTTCATCACCTCGATCGGGCATGGCGAGCCCGCCATGATCCCCGTGCGCAGGCTCTTGAGATCGAACCTGGCGAAATCCGGGTGATCGAGCTGGGCGATGAACATGGTCGGAACGCCGTAGACGGCCGTGCAGCGCTCCTCGGCGATCGCGGTCAGCGTCGACAGCGGATCGAAGACCTCGGCCGGGTAGACCATCGCCGAGCCGTGGGTGATGCAGCCGAGATTGCCCATCACCATGCCGAAGCAGTGATAGAGCGGCACCGGGATGCAGAGCCGGTCCTCAGGACCCAGGCGGATCGCCGATCCGACGAAGTAGCCGTTGTTGAGGATGTTGTGATGGGTGAGCGTGGCGCCCTTGGGGAAGCCGGTGGTGCCCGAGGTGAACTGGATGTTGATCGGGTCGTCGAACTGCAGCGTGTCGGCGAGCTCGGCGAGCCGCACGCGTTCGGCATTGCCGCCGGACGACGCGACATCGTCGAAGTTCAGCGTCCCCGGCGTCCTGTCCTTTCCGAGGCGGATCACGGTGCGGAGCTCGGGGATCTTCGCGGCCTTGAGCCTGCCCGGAGTAGACGACTTCAGTTCCGGCATCAGGTCGTTGAGGATGGCTAGGTAGTCGCTGCTCTTCAGCGCCGGCGAGGTCACCAGCGCCTTGCAGCCGACCTTGTTGAGCGCGTACTCGAGCTCGGTCCGGCGATAGGCCGGGTTGATGTTGACCAGGATCAGACCGGCCTTGGCGGTCGCGAACTGGGTCAGCGCCCATTCGGCGCAGTTCTGCGACCAGATGCCGATGCGATCGCCGGGTTCGAGCCCGAGCGACAGCAGGCCCGCCGCGAGGTCGTCGACCCGGCGGCCCAGCTCCTTGTAGGTCCAGCTTATGCCCTGGTGTCGGACGATCAGCGCATCCCGGTCGCCCGCGATCGCGACGGCCCGGTCGAAGTGGCGCCCGATGGTCTCGCCGATCAACTTGGTCGGCGACGTCCCGTGGTCGTAGGACGGACGCTGGCTCACGTCATCCTCCTTCGGGCGCTTGGACGGCCCTTGATGGCCGAATGATTGGAGCCGGCGGCGGACTCGGCAAGCCGTTCCGCTTGTCCGCGGTACGCCGGAATGCCAGTCTCGGAAGCGGTCCTTTCCCCAACGAGGCGACGATGACCGAGACCGTCGAGACGCCTTCCCGGTCCTCGATTTCCCTGCCGACCTGGCTCGCCTTCGGCTTCATCGCCGGGTTTC
>JAEULB010000071.1 GCA_016792585.1 Rhodospirillaceae bacterium | reverse complement strand
TACCCGGTGATGCTGCTGGGGTGGCCTTGGGCGCAGCAGGACCCGCTGCTCCCTCCTTACCTGGCGCTGACCGAATTCTCGCATCACACCTATCCGTGGAAGACGCTGTTCGCCGGCGGCTACTACGACGCCGACCAGCTGCCCTGGATCTACCTGCCGACGCATCTGCTCCTGAAGATGCCGGAGCTGGTGGCGGCTTTGTTCTTCGGCGCGATCGTGCTGGCAGTCGTCGCCTTCGGACGTTCGGTCGCGGCCGGCAAGGGCGAGCGCCTGGAGCGGATGACCCGGGCGCTCCCGGTCTTCCTGCTGGGTTTCGCCGCGATCTTCCCGGTGGTCTATGCGATCGCCGTCCGCGTCACCCTGTTCGACGGGATGCGGCACTTCCTGTTCGTCATCCCGCCGATGAGCATCGTCGCGGCCTTCGCCTTCCAGCGGCTGCTCGACTGGCTGCAACCGAAGCCGTGGCGGGCGGCGGTGTTCGCGAGCCTCGCCCTCTACGGTGCCTGGCATGCGACCATGCTCGCGCGCCTGCATCCGAACGAGTACGTCTACTACAATGCGCTCATCGGCGGCACCGACGGCGCCGAGGGCCTGTTCAAGCTCGACTACTGGGGCAACTCCTACGCCGAGGCGGTGCGCGGGCTCACCGACAAGCTCCGCAACGACTACGGCGACGAGTTCGAGGCGCGCACCTTCAAGGTCCGCATCTGCGGTCCGAAGGCGCCGGCCAGCTATTACTTCCCGCCGAATTTCGAGGTCACCTCGGAGAACGACGAGGCGGACTTCGTGATCTCAATGAGCGCCTATGCGCCGGCCGGCATCAAGACGCCGGAATCCGAGTGCGACACGGCGCTGGCAGGGCGCGAGATCTATCGCGTCGAGCGCCTGGAGGCGTTGATGTCGCTGGTGATCGATCGCCGCGACATCAAGCTGGCGAGCGCGCGTGCTCAGGTGCAGGCCGACGCCCGTCGCCGTATCCGCGCCTCAATTCTCCCGTAAGCTCCACGTCATGGCTTCGCGCTCGACCTGGTTCCAGGGGAAGTCCGTCCTCGTCACCGGCGGTCTCGGCTTCATCGGCTCCACGCTTGCGCACCGGCTCGTCGAGCAGGGTGCCAAGGTCACGCTGGTCGACAGCCTGATCCCCGAATACGGCGGCAATCCCTTCAACGTCGACGGCATCCGCGACAAGGTGACCGTCAACGTCTCCGACATAAGGGACGTGCATGCGCTGGGTTACCTGATCACCGGCCAGGACGTGATCTTCAATCTCGCCGGCCAGACCAGCCACCTCGACTCGATGCACGAGCCTTTGGCTGACCTCGAGATCAACTGCCGCGCCCAGCTGACGCTGCTCGAGACCTGCCGCAAGCGCAATCCCGGCGTGAAGCTGGTCTTCGCCTCGACCCGTCAGCTCTACGGCAAGCCCGACTACCTGCCGGTCGACGAGCGCCATCTGCTGCGCCCCGCCGACGTCAACGGCGTGAACAAGATGGCGGGCGAGTGGTACCACATCCTCTACAACAACGTTTACGGCCTGAGGGCGACGGCGATCCGTCTGACCAACACCTACGGCCCGCGCATGCGGATCAAGGACGCGCGACAGACCTTCCTCGGCGTCTGGCTCAAGCTGATCCTCGAAGGCAAGCCGTTCGAGGTCTGGGGCGGCGAGCAGCTCCGCGACTTTACCTTCGTCGACGACGCCGTCGATGCGCTGCTCAGGGCCGCGGTGACGCCCGAGGTCGACGGCCAGGCGCTCAATATCGGCGGATTTCCGCCGGTGTCGCTGAAGACCCTCGGCGACGCCCTGATCCGGGCCAACGGCGGTGGCGAGATGGTGGTGAAGGAGTTCCCGGCCGAGAGGAAGCGCATCGACATCGGCGACTACTACGCCGACGACACCCGCTTCAGGAAGGCGACCGGCTGGGAGGCCAAGGTCGACCTCGACGAAGGACTCGCCAAGTGTCTCGCCTATTACCGAACGAACCTGGACAAGTATCTCTGATGATCCCCCAAGCCGATCCCAAGGCCGGATATCTCGCGCACAAGGCCGAGATCGACGCCGCCGTAGCCAAGGTGCTGGCGAGCGGCTGGTACATCCTGGGATCCGAGGTGAAGGGTTTCGAGGAGGAGTTCGCGAAGTTCGTCGGCGTCGGCCACGGCATCGGTGTCGCCAACGGGACCGATGCGCTTGAGATCGCGCTCCGCGCGCTCGGCGTCGGCCCCGGCGACAAGGTGGCGACTGTCTCGCACACCGCGGTCGCGACCGTCGCGGCGATCGAGCTGGTCGGCGCCGAGCCGGTGCTGCTCGACGTCGATCCCGAGCGCTTCACCATGGATGCGGACGAGCTTGCCGAGGTGCTGAAGCGCGAGCCGATCAAGGCGGTGATCCCGGTCCATCTCTACGGGCAGCCGGCGGCGATCGATCGCGTCGTCCAGATGTGCGAGGCATCCAGGGTGCCGGTGATCGAGGATTGCAGCCAGGCGCATGGGGCAATGCTCGGCAACCGCCAGGTGGGATCCTTCGGCCGCATCGCCTGCTGGTCGCTCTACCCGACCAAGAACCTCGGCGCCTTCGGCGACGGCGGCATTGTCGCGACCGACGATGCGGCTCTCGCCCAGCGGGTCCGTGAGATCCGCGAATACGGCTGGCGCGAGCGCTACATCAGCGCCACCACCGGGATGAACACCCGGCTCGACGAGCTGCACGCCGCGATGCTGCGCGTGCGGCTCCGTCACCTGCCGGCCGACAACGCGCGGCGCCAGGCGATCGCCAGGATCTACGATTCAGAGCTCCGCAATATCGACAAGCCGAAGCTCAGCCCCGGCGTGACGCACGTCTATCACCAGTATGTGCTGCGCCACCCGCTGCGCGAGAAGCTGCGCCAGCGGATGAAGGCGATGGGCGTGGGCACCAACGTCCACTACCCGATGCCGGTGCACCTGCAGCCGGCCTATGCCGGCCGCGTGACGCTAGGCCCGAAGGGCTGCAAGGCGACCGAGAGGGTGGCCAACGAGGTCCTGAGCTTGCCGATGTTCCCGGAACTGACCGACGAGCAGGCACGGAAGGTCGTGCAGGCCGTCCACTCCTGCATCCAGCTCCTCCACTAGCGTCCCGCCGATTGCCGTAGCGACCGAACGGGCGGGCGGTTCTTTCCGCCTCGTATTGACAGTTTTCATTTCACCTGATCAGACTATGAAATATTCGCTTCATCGTTGACGGAGCGTTCCGCATGCCGTCCGAAGCCGCGTTGATCGAACGGATCAAGAGCCGGGCGGAGTCGCTGTCTCCGAGCCAGCGCCAGCTTGCCCGTCACGTCGTCGACAACTACCAGGCGGTCGCCTTCTCGACGGTCTCCGACCTCTCCAGGCTCTCGGGCGTCAGCGAGGCGACGGTGGTGCGCTTCGCTGCGGCACTCGGCTTCACGGGCTATGCCGCCTTCCAGAAGGAGGTGCGGCGGGTGGTGCGCGCAGACCTCAAGGGCACCGACCGCTTCAGCCTGGCGCGGCCGAAGAAGCCGGCGGTGGAGGGGCCGCTCAAGGCGGTCATCGGCAAGGAGCTCGAGAACATCGGCCATCTCGGCGAGAGCTTCGACACGACGACCCTGTTGCAGGCGTCCGCGCGGCTCCGCTCGGCCTCCGAGATCCTCGTGGTCGGCTCCAGGAGCACCGCCTCGCTCGCGACCCATCTCTGGTTCGCGCTCGACAAGCTCCGCCTGCCGGTCGTCAAGGTCACCGGCACCGGGAGCGAAGCGCTCGATCGCGCGGCGCGCCTCGGACCGCGTGCCTGCGTCGTCGTGATCGGCTTCCCCCGATATCTCCGCGAGCTCGTCGACCTGTTGGCCTTCGCGCGCCGGCGCGGGATCAGGACGGTCGCCATCACCGACAGCCCATTCTCGCCGCTCAAGGGCGACGTGAACCTCTATGCGCTGGCCGAGTCATCGTCCTTCGTCGCCTTCCACTGCGCGCCATTGATCCTGGTCAACGCGCTGGTCGATGAGGTCAGCCGTGCAGATCCGAAGCGGACGCTCGACGCACTCCGCGAGTTCGAAGCCCTGGCCGAGGAAGTCGGCCTGTTCCATCCGGCCTGAAAGGGGGAAGGGGATGATGACGAAGCGCATGGTGATCGGTCCGCTGCTGGCGGTGCTTGTCGCCGGATCGGCCGCGGCCCAGACGCCGGGCGGCCCGCCGGTCAACCTCTCGCTCGGCAGCGTCTCCGCCTCGTCGAGCGTCTACGCCTTCTCGGTCGGACTCGCCGGTGCGGTCCGCAAGTACGACCCGGCGATCAGCGTGACCGCGGTCGAAGGCGGCGGCGGCTTCGACCATGCGCGGCTGATGAAGCAGAAGGTCCTCGACTTCTCGGTCTCCGGCAGCCCGGCGACCATGGATGCGGTGCGCCGCGGCACAGGCGGCTTCCAGCGCGAGGGCGCGTGGGAGCCGGTGCGGCTGATGTTCATGCGCAACTTCAACGTCACCCGCATCTATGTCCGCGCCGATGCGGCGCAGAAGAGCGGCATCAGGACCTGGTCCAACCTCTCAAAGCAGCCGTTCAATCCCGGTGTCCCCGGTACCCGCGACATGCAGCGGGTGATCGAGGCGAACCAGATGTTCTCGACCGGCGTCACCATGCTGCCGGGATCTCTCGACGATGCCGGCGACCAGCTGCGCACCGGGCGCATCATCGGCATGGCCAAGGGCAGCCCGCATGACCGCTTCGACGCGGCGATGCTGGCGGCGCATTACTCGACGCCGCTGACCGTGATCGGCTTCACGGCCGAGCAGGCGGCCCGGCTCAAGGAGAAGGATCCGATCGGCAACACCTTCGTCACCACGCCGAAGGGCGGCATTCGCGACCTGCCCGAGATCGGCCCGATCGAGGAGATGAACTCGGCGGTGATGGTGATGAGCAGCTCCAACATGTCGCAGGCCGTGGCCTATCGCCTGATCAAGGCGGTCTATGCCGGATGGAAGGAGATCAACGAGGCGTTCCCGCCGACCGCCGGCCTCGACCCGGTCCGCGACGCCATCGGCCAGACGCCCGACGTCGACGGCATGGTGTTCCATGCCGGGATCATCCAGTACGCCAAGGAGCGGAACATTCCGGTGCCGGCGCGCTTCATCCCGCCCGAATACGTAGGCCCGAAGTGACCGCCGGGTCTCTACGCACCCGCGCGGTCTGGTGGGCGGGCCTGTCGCTCGCGCTCTTCCAGCTGGTCGTGCCGGCTTGGGGCAGCCTCTTCGACATGGAACTCCGCTCGCTCCACGTCGCTCTCACGCTCGCCGTCGTCCTGCTGGCGGTCCCGCTGCTGCGCGGTCGGCTGGAAGGGCCGCAGCTGGCGCTCGACCTCGCCCTCGTCGCCGTCTCGGCGGTCGCCAACATCCTGGTCTTCCTGAACTGGCAGGACATCCTGATGTTCGTCAGCATGGCGGGGCCTGAGGATCTGATCCTCGGCGCGATCCTGTCGCTGATAATCCTGGAAGGCGCGCGACGGGCGGCCGGCCTCGCCATCCCGATCTTCGTCGCGATCGCCTTCGCCTACGTCTTCGTCGGGCCCTACATGCCCGGCATCTGGGTGCATCCGGGCTTCCCGCTCGGCTACGTCGTCGAGCAGCTCTACTACTCATCGGCCGGCATCTACAGCTCGCTGACCGGCACCTCCGCGACCTTCATCGCCATGTTCATCCTGTTCGGCGCGCTGCTGCAGGCGACCGGCGGCGGGCAGACCTTCATGGACGTGGCGCTGCTGATCGCCGGGCGCTACATCGGCGGGCCGGCCAAGGTCGGCGTCGTGTCCAGCGCGCTCTTCGGCATGATCTCGGGCAGCGCCGTCGCCAACGTCTCGGTGACCGGCGCCTATACCATCCCGCTCATGCGTCGCCTCGGCTACGATCCCAACTTCGCCGCCGGCGTCGAGTCGATGGCCTCGACCGGGGGCGGGATCACGCCGCCGGTGATGGCGATCGCCGCCTTCATCATGGCCGATTTCCTGAACATCCCTTACCTGCACATCATCGGCTACGCGACGATCCCGTGCCTGCTCTTCTATACGGGCATTCTCGCCGGTGTGCACTTCGAGGCGGCGCGGCTCGGGCTGGTGCCCGTCCCCGAGGCGGAGCTGCCGAAGGCGCGCGACGTGCTGGCCTGGGGACGGGTCATGCCGCTGCTCCTGCCGATCACCGCGCTGCTGGGTCTGCTCTTCGCCGGGTTCAGCCTGACCTTGGCCGGTTTCTGGGCCTGCGTGCTGGTGATCGTCGTTTTCCTCTTCTCCGATCTCTCGCCGACCGGCATCCGTGATCGCGCCGGGAAGATGATCGAGGCACTGGCGTCGGGCGGTGTCGCGATCGCCCAGGTTGCGCCGCTGCTGGTCGCGGTATCGCTGTTCACGGCGCTGCTCGGCATGACCGGCGTGGCGCCCAAGATCTCGAGCGTCATTCTCGACCTCGGCGCCGGCAACCTGATCGGAGCTCTTCTGGTGGCCTCGATCGTGCCGCTGGCGCTCGGCGCGCCGCTGCCGGTGACCGCCACCTACATCCTGTCGGCGGCCTTGATTGCGCCCGCGATGGTCAAGCTCCAGCTCGACGTCGTCGCCGTTCACATGTTCCTTCTCTACTGGGCGGTGCTCGCCTCGGTGACGCCGCCGACCTGCACGGCGTGCGTGATCGCCGCCAACATCTCCGGCGGCGACTGGTTCAAGTCGGCGATGGTCGGCATGCGCCTCGGCATCGTCGCCTTCGTCGTGCCGTTCTTCTTCGTCATCAATCCGGTGCTGATCGCGCGCGGCGATCCCTTCGACGTGTTCCTCGCGGCGGTCAGCGGGCTCGCCGGTGCGGTGCTCATCGCCGCCGGCTTCTTTGGCTACTTCCGTAGCCGTCTCAACCTGCTGCTGCGCACCGTCTACTTCGCCGCCGGGGCCTTGCTGCTGGCGCCGAGCAATGCCTTGCTCGTCGCCGGCATCGGGATCTTGGCGATAGGTCTCGCCCTGGAAAGCCTGGCGATGCGCCGGGTAGGAAAGCCCGCATGACTGCCATGCAGCCAAAACGATCGATGCGGATCATGATCTCGACCGGGCATCTCGGCACCGCGCCATCGAGCCCGGAGAGCTTCCATGCCGGCATCGCGACCCGGCCCGATTATCTGGTCGCCGACGGCGGCAGCTCCGACCCCGGACCGGTCTATCTCGGCGAGAACAAGAACCTCGGCCTGTTCATCCGCGACGAGATCGAGCTGTTCCTGACTGCGGCCAGGACGCGGAAGATCCCGCTGATCATCGGCTCCGCCGGCGACACCGGCAGCAATTTCGGCGTCGACGACACGATCCGGATCGTCCGCCAGATCGCCGACGAGCACCGGCTGCCGCGCTTCAAGCTGGGTTACTTCTACTCAGAGGTGAGCCACGATCTGGTGAAGGCGAGGCTCAATGGCGGGGGGACCCTGTCGGGCCTCGGCGGCTTCCCCGACCTGACCCACGAGGAGATCGACCGCGCGACCCGGATCGTCGCGGTCGCCGGCGTCGATCCGTTCATCCGGCTCCTCGACATGGGCGCCGACGTCATCATCGGGGGCCGTTCGGGCGACATCGCCTTCACCGCCGCTCCCTGCATCCGCGCAGGATTTCCGACCGCGCTCGCCTACCACATGGGCAAGATGATCGAGTGCGCCTCGCTGGTCGCCGAGCCGTTCATGGGCAAGGAGACGATCATCGGCACGATCACCGACGACGAGATCCTGATCACCCCCTATCATCCGGACCAGCGCTGTACGGTCGCCTCGGCGGCGGCGCATTCGATGTACGAGCGCGAGAGCCCCTACTTCGAGCACGCGCTCGGCGGGCTCCTCGACATGCGCGACTGCGTCTACGAGCAGTTCGACGACCGTACCTGCCGGATCACCGGCGCCAGATGGGTGCCCGACACCCAGCTCCGCGCCAAGCTCGAAGGCGCCCGCAAGGTCGGCGAGCGCTACATGGGCGTGGTCGGCATCCGCGATCCCTATCTCGTGCGCAATGTCGACGCCGCCATCGCCTGGAGCCGGGCCGCGGTCGCCAAGCGATTCGGCAACATGCGCTACGAGCTCTACTTCCACGTCTTCGGCCGCGACGCGATCCTGAAGGAGATGGAGCCGGTCAGGCGGGATCCAGGCCACGAGGTCGGCCTGGTGGTCGAAGGGCTGGCCGACACCGACATCGACGCACACCGGCTGACCGACTTCGCCGTCCGCATGTTCTTCCTCGCCCGCGTGCCCGGGTCCAAGGGCTCCAGCGGGCTTGCGGCCACCACCAAGGAAACAATGCGCTCGTCGCCCGGCTATGTCTGGAACGTCAACCACACCATGCCGGTCGCCGACCCGATGGAGCTGTTCCCGGTGCACATGACCGAGGCGGGGGTCTAGCGATGCCGAAGCTCTTCGACGTCGCCAAGACGATCCGCAGCAAGAACGCGGGCGTGAACCAGGTCACCTTCGACATCATCTTCCCGGATGCCGAGACCTACCGGCGGGCGGTGGCGAGCGGCGCGATCACGCGGGAGCGGATCGCCAAGCTCTACAAGGTCGCCGACGACCGCATCTCGCACTTCGTCACCTTCGATCCGGCGAACGCGATCAAGTTCACGCTCTACCGCTCGCAGCCGAGTGGCAGCCCGGGCGACTGGGACATCCTCGGCTGTCAGTACTACGGGCCGCTGATCGACCTCGAGATCCCCTGAGCGCCTACTCGGCGGCGCGCCGCTTCTCGCGCCCGAGCGCGGCCAGGCCCTGGTCGGTCAGCTCGACGGTGCGGCTCGCGGGATCGTAGTGGACCAGGCCGGCCAGCAGCGCGTCTTCCCAGATCGACAGCCGCGGACACGAGCTCCGCCACGTCTCCATGACGTCGGCATAGCTGCGCCGGCCGTCGGCGACCCAGTCGAGGAACTGCAGGGTGAGTGCTGCCGTCGCTTCCGCCATGGCCCGATCCTAGTTCCTCCGCGCCTGAACGAGTATGCCGTTGATCTTTGCCTCGCCGAGGGCCTTGCAGGCTTCCAGGCGATGCAGCCCCTCGACCAGGACGAAGCGCGCGCCGTCGGCGCGCACCATGATCGGGGTGAGCTGGCCGGAGGCCAGCATGCTTTCGGCAATCTCGTCGACCTTCTTCGGATCCAGCGTCGTCCGCCGCTTGGCCGGCACGTAGATGTTCGCGACCTCGAGCTTCTGGACCTTCATCAGCTCGGCCATCACGCCGGCTCCTTGAAGCGCTCGCGCGGCACCTCGGCGATCCCGGTGATCTCGATCATGATGTCGCGGTGGAAGAAGGCCGAGACCTGGATCGTGGTGGTCACCGGATAGGGCGGCTTGAAGAAGCTCTCGCGAACCTCGCGTGTTCCCATGAAGCCGCGGATGTCGGTGACGTAGTGGGTCAGCGAGATCACGTCGCGGATCTCGCCGCCGACATGGGCGAGGGTGTCGCGGATATTCTCCAGCGTCTTCCGCACCTGGGCATGCATGTCACCGGGGCCGACGACGTCGCCCTTGAGGTCGAGCGGCACCTGGCCTTTCAGGTGGACGATGCGGCCGTCGCCCTGGACGACGCCCATCGAGAACGCGCTGAACGGCTTCCAGACGGTGGGCGGGTTGAAGAACCTGGGCATTCGCGGCACCTCAAGTCTTCGGGTTGCTTCTCAAGCCTTCCAGTAGAGGAGCCCGATGCCGCCGCTGATCAGGAGAACGGCGGCCATCTGCTGCAGGCCCAAGGGCTCTTTCCAAAGCAGATGCGAGACGACGACGACGATGACGTAGCTGGCCGACACGCTGGGGTAGGCGATCGACAAGGGGATCGCCCTCAAGGACAGCGTATAGCAGATCGCCGCCAGGCCATAGCAGCCGAGGCCGGCGATGGTCGGGAGCCTGAGGAACTGCTCGACGATGCCGTCGGCATCGGCGCCGGCCTTCAGCAGGAACTGGCCTGCCACGCCGAGCGCGATGCCGGCGGCGAGCAGCAGATAATGGATCATGCCGCGTCGGCCTCGGCGATCATGCGGCCTTCGGCGTCGCGCCGGTAGACCTGGCGCACAGTCGCCTGGGGCTTCCTGTTGAGCGTCAGGTAGATGCGCCCGAGATACTCGCCGAATATCCCGAGGATCATCAGCTGCATACCGGAAAGGAACAGCACCGCCGCCATCAGCGAGCCCCAGCCCGGCGGCGTGTCGCGGCGGATCATCGCTTCGACGAACACGGCGATGACGCCCAGGAGCCCGATGCCGGCGAGGAACATGCCGGCGACGGTCGCGAGCCGCAGCGGCATCACCGAGAAGTTGACGAACATGTTGAGCCAGAGCCGGATGAGGCGTCGGATCGTGTAGTTGCTCCGCCCGAGCGCGCGCGGCAGGTGCTGCACCTTGAGCCGGCCGATGTCGCGGGTGATCTGCAGGATCAGGCCGTCGATGTAGGGGAAGGGGCCCTGGTAGTCGAGGATGCGCTCGACCAGAAAGGCGCTCATGCAGCGGAAGCTGGAGAGGTAGAGATCCTTCGGCTTGTCGAGCAGCTGGGTCGCGCACCAGTTGGTGAAGCGGCTGCCGAGGTTGCGCCAGCCGGCATGCTGCTTCTCGTCGTAGTAGGTGTAGACGACCTCGTGCTTGGTCTCCTGCGCATAGGTGAGGAGCCGGACCACCTCCGACGGCGGGTTCTGCAGGTCGTCGTCCATGTTGATGACCCACTTGCCGCGCGCGTGGCGAAGGCCGGTCATCACCGCGTTGTGCTCGCCGTAGTTCCTGGCGTGGTCGACCAGCGTCACCGGGATCTTGGCGGTCTTCACCAGGTCGAGGCAGACCTCGCGGCTGTTGTCGGGGCTGCCGTCGTTGACGAGCACGATCTCGTGGCCGCCCGGGATGTCGAGCACCTCCAGCGCATGCACCAGCTCGCCGACGGATTGGGCGCCATTGTAGACCGGGACGACGATCGAGAGCGTATACGGCCTGTCCATCAATCCTTCACTCCGACCGCCAGCACCGAGCCACCGAAGGGAAGGGCGAGGCCGCGGGCGAGAATCCGGCTCTCGATCAACACCGCCGCCCGGAAGAGCGCCTCGACCGGGCCGGGCAGAAGCTGCACGTCGCCGCCCGAGCCGGAAAAAAGAAGGCGCCGCACCACCATCAGCGGGAACAGGATGGTGTTCCAATACGTCGTAAAGATGGCGCGGAATCCGGCGGCCTTGAGGAGGGCCGCAAGCCGGCCGCTTGTGTAGCGGCGAACCTGGTGGACCCGCCGGTCGTGGTCGGAGGCGAGCCAGCCATAGGCGGGCAGGTTGAGGACGACGATGCCCTTGGGCGCCAGGCAGCGATGGACCTCCGCCAGCGCCCGGCCTTCGTCGACGCTCCGGTTGGCGAGTACGTCGGCCGAGACCACGGCGGCGAAGGCGCCGGCGGCGAAGGGAAGGTCGTTGATGCTGCCGACCACCACCGGCCGGCCGCTCTTGGTTTGGGCGTAACGAGCGGCGACCGCGGAGTAGTCGAGGCCGACGGTGCGATCGCCGAGCTTCTTCAGGAGGCCGCCGGTGCCGCAGCCGGCGTCGAGGAGGGCGCCCGAGCCCTTATGCCGGGCCAGTTGTCCGAGGAGATTGGCGTGGAGGCCGCGATACCACCACATCCGCTCCTCGACCGCGTGCATCTTGTCGTATTCGTCCGGCTCCATCGCCGTCATCAGGGCTTGCGCTCGGGTGGGTCGCCCGACTCGTCCTTGCCCTTGAGGCCCTGCTTGAAGCGGGATGCGGCCTTGCCGAGGTCGCCCATCACGTCGGGCAGCTTCTTCGAGCTGAACAGCACGACGACGATCAGGAGGACGATCAGCAGCTCGAGCGGGCCGATCATCTCTACCTCAGGCGCTGGTTCATGTCGGTGAGGAAGCCGTTGGCCGGCAGGTTCCACTTCTCCTGAAGGCCGAGGATCATGCCGGAACGGTGCCAGTCGGTGACGATGTTGGCGATCAGCTGGCCGAACGGCCCGTCGCGCTCGGCCAATGGCACGCCGATCGCCCAGGGCCTGGGCTCGTCGGTCACCAGAGCCAGCGTATGCGCGGACCAGCGTTGGCGCTGGGACAGCGTGCCGGCGAGTGTCGCTTCGTCGAAAACCAAGCCGGCGCAGCGCTTGGCGAGCACGGCCTCCTCGGCTTCGGGGCTGGTGGTGAAGGGCACGATGGTCGCCCCGTAGCGCTCGGCGACGCGGTTGTAGGCGCTGTTGCGGAGCCCGCAGACCTGCCGGTTGGCGAGGTCTCGCCAGGACTTGAGCCCGACCTCGGCGGCAGCCAGAACGGCGACGCCGGAGGCGTAGTAGGGCGGGTCGATCAGGCCGACCTCGCTCTTGCGCTCCTCGGTGACCGGCATCGAGGCGAGAATCAGGTCGATCCGCCCCTGGCGCAGCCACGGGATCCGGTTGGCGGCGGCGACCGGCACCAGCCTCGGCTTGACGCCCAGGAACTCGGCGATCGAGTTGGCGAGGTCGATCTCGAGCCCGAGGAATTGGCCGGTCTCGTCGACATAGCCGTAGGGACGGAAGGTGTTGGTGACGCCGATCGTGATCTCGCCCTTCTCGGCGATGCGGTCCAGCGTCTGCGCCACGGCGGGGCCGGCGAGAGCGGTCGCCAGCAGAGTGATCAAGAATAGTGCAGCCCGTCCGAACATGGCCGGACGCTACAGGCGGAGGGGGCGGCTTGCAACGTCCGCGCTTCGCTCCAAACGCCTTTCCGGCCTATGCTTTTCCCATCAGACCCGGGAGGAGCCACGCATGTCCAAGCCCTTCGCCTCGCAGGCGGATCTGCAAGAGAAGAAAGCGACCTTCACCGAGCTGGCGAGCGGGGTCTACGCCTATACGACCGAGGGTGATCCCAACACGGGAATTATCGTCGGGCCCGACGGCGTCATGGTGATCGACGCGCGGGCGACACCGGTGCTGGCGCGCGAGCTGATGGCGGTGATCCGGACCGTCACCGACAAGCCGGTAACCCATGTGCTGCTGACCCACTACCACGCGGTCCGGGTGCTCGGCGCCTCGGCCTATGGCGCGCATACCATCATCGCCAGCCGGAAGACCCGAGACCTGATCCGTGAGCGTGGCGCCCAGGACTTCAAGAGCGAGGTCGAGCGCTTTCCGCGTCTGTTCCGCTCGGTCGAGACAGTGCCTGGCCTCACCTGGCCGACCGTCACCTTCGAAGACGAGATGTCGGTCTGGTTCGGCGAGCGCGAGATCCGGATCTGGCATCCCGGCGCCGGCCACACCGCCGGGGACACGGTGGCCTGGCTGCCGAAGGAGAAGGTGCTGTTCTCCGGCGACCTGGTGGAGGAGGGAGCGACCCCCTATTGCGGCGACGCCCACCTGCAGGAGTGGCCGAGGACGCTCGAGAAGATCGCCGCGCTGGGCCCGAGGAAGCTGGTGCCGGGACGTGGCGAGGCGATGACTACGCCGAAATCCTCGCTAAGGGCGATCGACGCCACCCGCAGCTTCATCCGCGACATGACCCAGGAAGTCCGGAAAGGCGTGAAGGCGAGGCGTTCTCTGAAGGAGGTTTTCGATGCCACCCATGCCCGCCTCAAGCCCGCCTATGGGGGCTGGGTGATCTTCGATCACTGCCTGCCGTTCAACATCAGCCGGGCCTATGACGAGGCCAGCGGGATCGCCCATCCGCGAATCTGGACAGCCAAGCGGGACAAGGAGATGTGGGCAAGTCTTCAGAAATAAGACGAGGTCGTAGATGATTACACCAGAGGTAACCCTTCCTTAAGGAAGCTCGTGCACTTTTCGGGGCCAGCGAATACCCCGGAGATGTCGACGATGCGCGAAGCCACCGCCAAGCTGATCCCGATGCCGAACAGGCTCAAGGACCGCGTTGCCGGCAACGGCGAGGGGCTGAGCTTCGAGGAGATCATCGCCAAGTCGGCGGCGATAGTCTCGAGCCTCCGCGGCGAATGGCGGATCGGCGCGCTTCACGACATGGCCGAGCTGACCAAGCTCGCAGCCGCCATGCACGCCGACCCGCTGTCGATGGGACCGCTGCTGACCACTTTCTTCTCGCTGGCCCACGGCATCCAGGGCCAGGCCGGAACCTTCGGCTACGGGGCGGTCAGCGATACCGCCGCCCAGCTTTGCGAGTACCTGGCCGACCTCGACGCCGAGGGCGGCAACCTCGGCGATCCGCGCCGCCACCTGCAGGTGTTCGATCGGCACCTCTCCGAACTCCGCCGCCTGCTGATCGACGATGTCCGCGACGCGACCGTCGATCTCCGCCAGGCGGTGTGATCTCCCTCACTTGTCGTCCATTTGAGCCGTCGCTAGGGTCTCCGCACGCGATCTGAGCGGAGCCTTCGGCCGTGATGAAGTGGATCGACATCGTCTCGCCGACGTTGCGGAAGCTTCATCAGACCTGGGTGGGCTTCCGCGGCACGCGCCTGATGGTCCACGTCAACGACTACAACCGTTTCGTCGGCCACGCGGCGGGCGACAAGTCGTTGAGCGTTCTCTTCCCGCTCGACGGGCGCAGCCCGGTCGTCAAGCATGTCGGCGATGCGGTCCGGCACTCGCTTCCGAACGTCTGGGCGGGGCTCCGTTTCGAGGACATGACCTCGACCGTCAACCGCACCGTGCTGGCGACGCCATTTCACAGCGTCGCCAACGGCCGGCAGCCGGATGCCCGCCGGGGCCAGTGGCGCACGATGGACGGGATCCAGGCCTACGAGCAGCTGCTGCTCCCGTTCGACGACGATCAACTCCGGGTCTGTGTCATTCATGCGGTCTTCGAGATGGGGCGGCTCCAGAGGGTAGCGGCATGAAGGCTCCAGCAATCCCGGCCGACGAGGCCTACCGGCTCGATGCCCTCCAGTCGCTCGACATCCTCGATACGGGTCCTGAGGGAGACTTCGACGCCATCGTCGGTCTCGCGCGGGAGTTGTTCCAGGTTCCGATCTGCCTGGTGTCGCTGATCGATAGCGAGCGCCAGTGGTTCAAGGCCTGCATCGGACTCGATGCCAGCGAGACTTCGCGCGAGATCTCGTTCTGCGGTCATGCGATCCTTGAGGAGGGGGCGTTCGTCGTTCTGGATGCGACCAAGGACGAGCGCTTCGCCGACAATCCGCTGGTGACCGGACCTCCGGATATCCGTTTCTATGCCGGCATGCCGATCCGGCTGCCGTCGGGGTATCAGGTCGGCACGGTCTGCATCATCGACCGGGCGCCGCATGCCTCGTTCGACGATACGGACAGGAAGCGCCTGTCGCTGCTGGCCGACATGGCGGTGACGGCGATGGCGCTGCGCGGGCTTCGCGGCGAGCTCGGGCGGACCCAGCTCACCGTCGACCGGCTCCGCTCGGCGGTCCATCTGTCGCCGCTGCCGCTGGCGCTCGCCGATCCAGCCGGCCGCATCGAGGAGGCCAATCCCGCCTTCAACGGTCTCTGCCGCACCGATCCGATGGCCGGCAGGCCGGCGGGAGAGCTGCTGGCGGTCCCGGACGAGCAATGGTCGGCGGCGGCATCGGCGCCGGAGGAGGCCGAGGTGCGCACCGGCACCGATGGAAGGCGCCTTCGCGTGGTCCAGGATCCCGGCGGCATGATCCTCGTCGGGTTGCCCGAAGAGGCACCGGAAGACGAGGCGCTCTAGGCGCCCTGGCGCGCTGCTGCGATCAGGCGCTTCAGCTTGTCGGCGTCGCCGATCTCGTTGGCCATCAGTAGGATCAGCCGCGCGTTGACGCGCTTGCTCGCCTCGTCGTCGAGCCCGCGATGAAGCTCGATCAAGGCCTCGTAGACGTCGTCTGGGTTCATGCGGCGTGTCCTCGGGCACGGGCGAGCGCGGCCTCGACCGCGGCCCGCGTCGGTTGCCGCCAGCGCGCGGCGACGTGCTGGTCGGGGCGGATCAGGTAGGCGGTGCCGGGCTTGGCGTCGTAGCGCTGGATCGCCTCGTCCGATGTCGCCTCGACGGAAGCGAGCGGACCGTCGACCTCCGTGCCGAAACGAAGCAGGGTGAAGTCTCGGCCGCCGAGCTTCGGCAGCAGCCAGCCGTTGCCGGACGGTGCATCGGCGGCGGCCGAGCCCGGACACATCCGATCGGCGAAAGCATCGACGTCGCTCGTGTTGAGCGGTGACCCCCTCTGCACGCAGGCGCTCGAGAGCCGCCCGGAGTTGATGAAGCGCCGGGCGAAGGCGTGCTCGCCCGCGAGCGACAGGGCGGCCTCGCGGAAGAGCCGGCTCATCTCGGTCTTCGGCGTGATGAAGTCGGTGGCCCGGGCCGAGTGCAGGATGTTCTCGTCCGCCGCCGGACCGCGTTCGGCATCGTAGCTGTCGAGCAGCCTCTCGGGCGCCTTGCCGTCCAGCACCAGTGCCAGCTTCCAGGCGAGGTTGTCGGCATCCTGGATGCCGCTGTTGCCGCCGCGTGCGCCGAACGGCGAGACCTGGTGCGCGGCGTCGCCGAGGAAGAGCACGCGGCCGTGGCGGAAGCGGTCCAGCCGGCGGCACTGGAAGGTGTAGACGCTGACCCAGTCGAGCTCGAACCGCTTGTCGGCGCCCAGCATCGCCTGGAGGCGCGGGATCACGCGCTCCGGCTTTCGCTCCTCGACCGGATCGGCATCGCGGCCGAGCTGGAGGTCGATCCGCCAGATGTCGTCGGCCTGGCGATGGAGGAGGGCGGAGCCGCCCGGATGGAACGGCGGATCGAACCAGAACCAGCGCTCGGTCGGGAAGTCCGCCTGCATGTGGACGTCGGCGATCAGGAAGCGGTCCTCGAAGACCTGGCCCGAGAACGGCAGGCCCATCAGGCGTCGGACCTGGCTCCGGGCGCCGTCGCAGGCGAGAATCCAGTCGGCCTCGAGGATCCGGGTACCGTCCGGCGTTTCGACCGTCAGCGCCGGCTGGTCGCGGAGATCGAGGCCGTTCACGCGGTGCTTCCACAGGAGCTCGACGCCGACGCTCTCGGCGCGGCCGACCAGCACCTCCTCGACATGGTACTGCTGCAGGTTCACGAAGGCCGGGAGGGAGTGCCCGGCCTCGGGCAGGAGGTCGAACGCATAGACCTCGCGATCGCGATGGAAGACGCGGCCCTTGTTCCAGATGATGCCGCGCTCGACGATCGGCCTGGCGACGCCGAGCCGGTCGAAGATCTCGAGGCTGCGCTTGGCCCAGCAGATTGCCCGGCTTCCGGACGAGACCGTGTCGTCCTCGTCGACGAGCGTGACGTCGATGCCGCGGAGCCTGAGGTCGATCGCGAGGGTCAACCCGACCGGACCGGCACCGACCACGACGACACGGCGGCGCGCACGCGACGCGCCAAGCGACCGATAGGGAAAGACGGGAGATCGGTAGCGGCCCACGAAAGGGCCCTACGTGAAGGCCTTGAAGGTGATCATCGTGAAGGTGTCCTTGACGCCCCCGAGGCGCTGCACCTTCTCGGTCACGAAGTGACCGATGTCGTCCTCTTCCGGCAGGTAGCACTTCATCAGGAGATCGTATTGGCCGGAGATCGAATAGACCTCCGAGATCTGCTCGATGTTCAGGATGGCCTCGTCGGCGACCTGGTAGGACTTGCCGAGCTCGCACTTGACCATGACGAAGATCGTCTTCATGGCGGCGAGCCTACGATGGATCGAAGGCGGACGCTACGCCTTGACCCGGCGGAGCAGGAAGGCGGGGACGTGGTCGCCGAGGCCGACGACCGGCGTGCGGTCCTCGCGCTCGTCGCGGCGACGGTCGTCGCGGTTCCGCTCGGGGCGAGGCTTGGCCTCCTGGCGCGGGCGGAACGGCGTGACGTTGGCGACCGGCGCTTCCGTGTGCTCGACCTGTTCGCGACGCTTGGGCTCGCTCTTGGGGGCGGCCTCGCTGCGACCGCGTCCCCGACCGCGGCGGCGGCCGTCGCCGGCCTCGAGCGCCGCGCCCGAGAAGCCCTCGATCTCGACCCGCGGGATCTCCTTGTGGAGCAGCCGCTCGATCGCCGCGACGAACTTGCCGTCCTCCGGCGTCGCCAGCGTGAACGCGGTGCCGCTACGCCCGGCCCGGCCGGTGCGGCCGATCCGGTGGATGTAGTCCTCGGCGTGGATGGGCACGTCGAAATTGAACACGTGCGACATGTCGTCGATGTCGAGGCCGCGGGCGGCGACATCGGAGCAGACCAGCAGCGTGATCTCGCCGGCCTTGAACTTCTCCAGCGTCTCGGTGCGGACGCTCTGGTGCATGTCGCCATGCAGTGCGCCGGCGTTGAAGCCGTGGCGCTCGAGCGACTTGTGCAGGATCGAGACGTCGCGCTTGCGGTTGCAGAAGATCAGCGCGTTCTTGACCGCCTCGCGGCGCAAAAGGGCGCGCAGCGCCTCGCGCTTCTGCTCGGCGGCGGGGACGATCACCAGGCCCTGGGTCACGCTCTCGTTCGCCGGCTTCGAGGTCGGCGCGACCGAGATCTGCTTCGGGTTGATCAGGAAGGCCTCGGTCAGGCGCCGGATCTCCGGCGGCATCGTCGCCGAGAAGAACAGCGTCTGGCGGATCTTGGGAAGGAATCCGACGATCTTCTCGATGTCGGGGATGAAGCCCATGTCGAGCATGCGGTCGGCTTCGTCGATGACCAGCAGCTTGACGTCGTTCAGCAGCACCTTGCCGCGCTCGAACTGGTCCATCAGGCGGCCGGGGGTGGCGATCAGCACGTCGACGCCG
>JAEULB010000170.1 GCA_016792585.1 Rhodospirillaceae bacterium | reverse complement strand
CCGAGGCGCAATTGAAGGGGCTGGCTGGTGCGCGCGATCGCGACTATGCCAAGCGCACGGTCGACGAGATGTCGCCGATGGTCTTGCCGGTAGCAGGGTGAACGAGGTGGGCGTGAACGACGTACGTGCGAAAGAGTCGGGAGCGGAACCGCTCCTCAAGGTCGAGGGGCTTCATACCTACTTCGGCAAGGGCGAGCGCGAGTTCCGCGCGGTCGACGGCGTCTCCTTCCAGGTGAAGCGCGGCGAGACGCTCGGCATCGTCGGCGAGTCCGGCTGCGGCAAGAGCGTCACCTCGCTCTCGATCATGCAGCTGATCCCGAACCCGCCAGGCCGCATTGCCGGCGGCCAGATCTGGTTCGACGGCGAGGACCTGACCAAGAAGTCCCAGGAGGAGATGCGCGGGATCCGCGGCAACAAGATCTCGATGATCTTCCAGGAGCCGATGACCTCGCTCAATCCGGTCTACACGGTCGGCGACCAGATCATCGAGGGCATCCGGCTGCACCGAGACATCTCGGCCGCCGACGCACGCGCGCGGGCGATCGAGATGCTCCGTCTGGTCCGCATCCCGAGTCCTGAGAAGCGGATCGACGACTATCCGCACCAGCTTTCCGGCGGCATGCGCCAGCGCGTGATGATCGCGATGGCGCTCGCCTGCGAGCCGCAGCTCCTGATCGCCGACGAGCCGACGACGGCGCTCGACGTCACTATCCAGGCGCAGATCCTGGATCTCATGCGCCGGATCCGCGACGAAACCGGCACCGCGATCATGCTGATCACGCACTCGCTTGGCGTCGTCGCCGAGATGGCCGACCACGTGGTCGTCATGTATGCCGGCCGCATCGTCGAGCAGGCGGACGTGAAGACGATCTTCCGCGATCCGCAGCATCCCTACACGCTGGGCCTGCTGGGCTCGATCCCGAAGCTCGCGGTCGAGGAAGACCGGCTCGCCACCATTCCCGGCACCGTGCCGAACCCGCAGGCGATGCCGACCGGGTGCCTGTTCAACCCGCGTTGCCCGATCGCCATCGACAAGTGCCGGGCGGAGGTGCCGCCCTTGATCGAGATCACGCCCGGCCACAAGACCGCCTGCTGGCGGGCGCCGCTGCCCTCGGGAGACGCGTGAGATGGCGCTCCTCGAGGTCAAGGACCTGGTCAAGTACTTCCCGGTCACGCGCGGGCTGATGTTGGGCAAGAGCCTGGGATCGGTGCGCGCCGTCGACGGCGTGTCGTTCACCGTCGAGGCCGGCGAGACCTTGTCGCTGGTCGGTGAGTCCGGCTGCGGCAAGTCGACGACGGGCCGCGTGCTGCTGCGCCTGATCGAGCCGACCGCCGGCGCGGTGCGCTTCGACGGCGAGGACGTGTTCAATCTCGACAAGTCCGAGCTCCGGCGGCTCCGCCGCGAGATGCAGATCATCTTCCAGGACCCTTACGCCTCGTTGAATCCGCGCATGACGGTCGGCGAGATCATCGGCGAGCCCTTGAAGATCCATAACCTCGCCGAGGGCGCCCAGAAGCAGGCGCGGGTGCGCGAGCTGCTCGAGCAGGTCGGCCTCTCGGCCTGGCACGAGCGCCGCTACCCGCACGAGTTCTCGGGCGGCCAGCGACAGCGCATCGGCATCGCCCGCGCGCTCGCGGTCGAGCCCAAGCTGATCGTCTGCGACGAACCGGTCTCGGCGCTCGACGTCTCGGTCCAGGCGCAGGTGGTGAACCTGCTGGAGGACCTGCAGAAGCGCCTCGGCCTCGCCTACCTGTTCATCGCCCACGACCTCTCGGTCGTGAAGCACGTCAGCGACCGGATCGCGGTCATGTATCTCGGCAAGATCGTCGAGCTGGCGCCGACCAAGTCGATGTTCGCGATGCCGCGCCATCCTTATACCCAGGCGCTGCTCTCGGCGATCCCGGTGCCGGATCCGACCGCCCCACGCGAGCGCCTGCTGCTCGAAGGCGACGTGCCGAGCCCGCTCAACCCGCCTTCGGGCTGCCGCTTCCACACGCGGTGTCCGCACGCGCGCGAGCGCTGCAAGATCGAGGAGCCGGTGTTCGAGGACATCGGCGGCGGCAGCTTCGTCGCCTGCCACTTCCATCGCGAGATCCCGGCGGTCACGCCGCCCGCGGCGCGCGCCACGGCCTCGGCCACCGCCTATCTCGGCCGGCTCAAGGCGGTCTACAAGCGCGACGCGTCGAGCGCTCCGGCGTGAGCTACGCGGCGGTGATCAAGGGCGGCACGGTCGCCACCGCCGCCGACACCTTTCAGGCCGACGTCGCGATCGACGGCGGCAAGATCGCCGCGATCGGCCGCGACCTTAAGGGCACGAAGGAGATCGATGCGCGCGGCCTCCTGGTGCTGCCCGGCGGCATCGACAGCCACGTCCATATCGAGCAGAAGTCCTCGGCCGGCATCATGACCGCCGACGACTTCTATACCGGCACGCGCTCGGCCGCGGCCGGCGGCACGACGACGGTGATCCCCTTCGCCGCCCAGCAGCGGGGACAGAGCGTCCGCCAGGTGGTCGAGGACTACCACAAGGCGGCGGGACCGAAGGCGGTCGTCGACTACGCCTTCCACATGATCGTCTCCGATCCGACGCCGCAGGTGATGGGCCAGGAGCTGCCGGGGCTGATCGAGCGGGGATACACCTCGTTCAAGGTCTACATGACCTACGACGCGCTCAAGCTCGACGACCGCCAGATGCTGGACGTGCTGGCGCTCGCCCGCGCTCATGGCGCGATGACGATGGTTCATGCCGAGAACCACGATGTGATCGCCTGGCTCTCCGACCGGCTGCTCGCGGCCGGCCACACGGCGCCGAAGTTTCATGCCGTCGCGCATGCGGCCATCGCCGAGCGCGAGGCGACGCACCGGGTGATCACGCTTGCCGAGATCGTCGACGTGCCGATGCTGATCGTCCACGTCTCCGGGCGCGAAGCGATCGAGCAGATCCGCTGGGCCCAGGGGCGTGGCCTCAAGGTCTATGCCGAGACCTGTCCGCAATACCTCTATCTCTCGGCCGAGGACCTGGATCAGCCGGGCTTCGAGGGGGCGAAGTGCATGTGCTCGCCGCCGCCGCGCGATCGCGACAACCAGCGCTATGTCTGGGAGGGATTGCAAAGCGGCGTGTTCCAGGTGTTCTCGTCGGATCACGCGCCGTATCGCTTCGATGACCCGGAAGGAAAGAAGAAGCACGGGCAGAACCCGCCGTTCAAGAAGGTCGCGAACGGCGTGCCCGGCATCGCCGCGCGCCTGCCGCTGCTGTTCTCCGGCGGCGTCAGCGAAGGCCGGCTGACTCTGAACCAGTTCGTGGCGCTGAGTGCCACCAACCACGCGCGGCTCTATGGCCTCTATCCGCGGAAGGGTACGGTCGCGGTCGGATCGGATGCCGACATCGCGCTCTGGGATCCGACCAAGGAAGTGAAGATCACCGTCGACCTGCTGCACGACGCGATGGACTACACGCCCTATGAGGGCCGCGTCGTGAAGGGATGGCCGGTCAAGGTGCTCTCGCGCGGCGAGATTGTCGCCGAGGACGGCAAGGTCTCCGAGGCCGCCGGGCGCGGCCAGTTCCTGCCCTGCGAGAAGCCGCAGCCGGCGGTGCCGCTCGGCCGTCGCGTGCACGGCTTCGAGCCGTCGTCGGGCAAGTTCCGGGCGGAGGCGCCGTGACCCGGATGCTGACGGTCGGCGCCGCCCAGCTCGGGCCGATCGCGCGGTCCGAGACCCGGGCTCAGGTCGTCGCCCGCATGATCGCTCTGCTCGACCGGGCGAAGGCGCGGGGATGCCGGCTGGTCGTCTTCCCTGAACTGGCGCTGACCACCTTCTTCCCGCGCTGGTTCATGCCCGACCAGGCCGAGGTCGACTCGTTCTTCGAGCGCGAGATGCCGTCGGCCGAGACACGGCCGCTTTTCGAGGCGGCCAGGCGGCACGGCATCGGATTTTACCTAGGCTATGCCGAGCTGACGCCGGAAGGGCGTCGCTTCAACACCTCGATCCTGGTCGACGATCACGGACGTGTCATCGGCAAGTACCGGAAGGTGCACCTGCCCGGGCACGCCGAGCACGAGCCCAAGCGGCCGTGGCAGCATCTGGAAAAGCGCTACTTCGAGGTCGGCGACCTGGGGTTCCCGGTCTGGCGCATGCTGGGCGGAGCCATGGGCATGTGCATCTGCAACGACCGCCGCTGGCCCGAGACGTTCCGCGTCATGGGACTTCAGGGCGTCGAGCTGGTGATGCTTGGCTACAATACGCCCGACCAGAACACCTCCGCCGTCGAGCCGAACCACCGCCGCATGTTCCACAACGACCTCGTCCTCCAGGCCGGCGCCTACCAGAACTCGACCTGGGTGGTGGCCGTCGCCAAGGCCGGCGTCGAGGAGGGCGTCGGCCTGATCGGCGGCACCTGCATCGTTCAGCCGTCGGGCGAGATCGTCGCCAAGGCGTCGACCCTGGGCGACGAGCTGATCGCCTTCGACTGCGATCTCGATCTCGCGAGGATGGGCAAGGAGACGATCTTCGATTTCGCCCGCCACCGCCGCATCGAGCATTATGGGATCATCACCGCCCGGACCGGCGTCATCGCGCCGCCGGATTGAGGCCATCGAACCGTCATCGTTCCGGGATATTGATCGCCGGGACGAAGGAGCCGTCGAGTTGTTGAGGATCGCCTTCTCCGCGCTGCTGTTGGCCCTGACCATGATGATCGGGGCGGCGGGCGCGCGGGCTCAGGCGCCGATCGCCGACCCCGGTGCCTTCCGGCCGCTGAGCGTGGGCTCCGATCTCACCTTCCCGCCCTTCGCCTTTCGCCAGCCCGACGGCAAGATCGCCGGCTTCTCGGTCGACGTCGCCTGGGAGATCGCCAAGCGCCTCGGCCGCCCGGGCGTCGACGTGATCGAGACGCCTGTCGCGAGCCTGTTTCCGGGCCTGAACGCCAAGCGCTACGAGTTCATCGCGGCACCGATCGTCGTGACGTCCGAACGAGCGCAGCAGATGCTGTTCACCGAACCCTACATGTCGACCGCCTATGGCACGCTGCTGCACATCGACGAGCCTGACCTGGCCTCGCTCGACGGGCTCAAGGGCAAGACCGTGGCGATGATCCGGGGCGGGCAGGCGGATGCGTGGGTCGGCGAGAATGGTGGGCGCCTCGGCTTCGAGCCCCAGCGCTTCGATCGCGCTGCCGACGTGATCCAGTCGGTGGTCGACAAGAAGAGCTACGCCGCCGTCATGGACCTCACGCTGGCACTCCAGACGGTGAAGCAGGTGAAGCTGGTGAAGACCGGCCCCAGCGTGCCGACGGGCCGGGTCATCGCCTTCGCCTTCCGCCAGGACGACGCCGCCTTTCGCAACCGGGTCGAGCTGATCGTCGAGGAGATGAAGCGCGACGGCCAGCTCGCCGGCATCTACCAGGCCTGGTTCGGCGCCAAGCCGCTCGACGGCTCCGCCATGCTGACGGTGGACGACACCAATTTCGGCGCCGCCGGGTTTGCCGGGCACGGGCCGAAGTAGTCAGCGCGCCAGCAGGACGGTCCTGCGGGCGACGACGATCTCGCCGACATCCGTGCCCGCCGTCGTCGCCCAGGCCGGGAAGGTCCGGCGGATCATCAGGACCGCTCCGATCCGCGCCGCCCCTGGTCGATCGAGGCGAAAGCGGTACTGCGACCGGTCGCGATCGCCGGCCGGGACGCGCGTATCGCTCACGAGCGCCGTCGCCTGCCAGGCCGGCGTTGGTACTACGCCCCTGTCGCCGAGAAGCTTGGCGAAGCCGCGGCCCGGCTTCCCATGCATGTCGCCGGCCCATTCGGGCAGGGCCGGACCGTCGATCCTGGTCAGCGGGGCACCATCCGCGTCCGCCGAAACCAGCACCAGCATGTGGCGCATCGGCGATCCTGCCGGCAGGTGGTGACCGGTACCGAGGTTGGCGATTTCGACGTCGGCGACGACGGCATCGCCGTCGATGCGTGCCGAAAGCGTGAGGGCGACCGCGGTCTCGAGAAGGTCCGCCGAACGGCTGTCGTGGAAGCGGTGGCTCGACAACGTCGATGCCGCCCGCTCGATCCGGCCGGGGCCGAGATCGCTCATCGTCGTCGCCTTGCCGTCGCCGCGCATGTGGCAGCTCTGGCAGGTGATGCCGGCCGCGGCGAAGCGGCTCGCCTGCCACTCCTCGAACTCCGAGTAGACTGAGACGCCGCCGACCCGCTGCTGATGGCATGACGCGCAGTATCGGCTCTCGGAGTAGACCGGCGCGAAGGCGTCGCGTCCGCGCGGCACGTCGTCGAAGGGACCGAAGACGGTCTGGCGTCCGAACGGCGGGCGCCTGAGATCGACGGCACGTATGCCCGTCCGGTCGGCCTCGCCCGGACGCGCCGCGGCGATCTTGTGGCAGAGATCGCAGCCGACGCCTTCTGCCCCCACGCCGGTCGCCTGCCGGGGATCCTCGCCCGCCGCCATCGGCGTGTGGCAGTTGCCACAGCTGTCGCTGGTGACCGGGTTGCTGCGCTTGAAGGAGAGGCTGTGGCGCCCGTCGAAGAAGGCGAGGAACCGGGCGTTGGTCGCGGCGCGGGCATGCGCCGACTCCTGCCATTCGGCGAGGATGCGGCGATGACAGGCGCCGCAGGGCTCGCGGCCGAAATCGGTGTGCGGCGCCTGGTCGTCCTCCGGGATCGCGGTCACCCAGGGATATGTCGCATCGTCGCCGGGAGGAATCGCCGTGAGCTGGATCCGGTAGTCGAAGACGCCGCTCTTGAGCGTCGCGCCGGCGATGATGTGGCCCGGCAGGGCCGCGGTGATCTCGCGCTCCGGCGCGGATGTCCGATCGGCGAGAACGAAGCGGCCGTCGGCACCGGTCACGACGAAGGTCTCGGACGCGCGCAGGCGGACGCGCGCGCCCTCGACCGGGCGGCCCGTCTCGTCCACTACCGTTCCCGTCAGCGTCTCGCCGGGTGCGGCAATCAGGAATGCGACGAGAAGAAGGGCGAGGCGCCGCATGGCGCGCTCCGTCTACTCCGCGGCCTTCGCCGGCTTCGGCCCGGGTGCTGCCGAGGCGAAGACGCCGGTGTATGGCTTGGCGCGCGGGTAGTCGTAGGCGCAGGCCTTGCTGGTCTTGAGGCCGAGCCCGACCAGGGCCTCGACCATCTTGACCGCCGCCGTCACGCCGTCGAGCACCGGCACGCCGGTCTCGTCGGTGAGCCGCCGGGCGAGGTCGACCATGCCGGCGCATCCGAGCAGGATCGCCTCGGCGCCATCCTCGGCGATCGCTTTCTCGACCTCGGCCTTGACCTTGTCGGCGGCACCCGAATGCGGGTCCTCGAGCTCCAGCACCGGCACGCCGGCGGCACGCACCTTCTTCAGGTGCCGCTCGAAGCCGTACTTGCGCGCCAGCGCGTATTGAACCGGCACCGACCGCGGCAGGGTGGAGATGATGGTGAAGCCCGTGGCGATCATGCTCGCCGCATGCATCGCCGCCTCGGCAATGCCGACCACGGGCCCGGCGGCGATCTCGCGCGCCGCCTCCAGGCCGGGATCGCGGAAGCAGGCGACGACATAGCCGTCGAAGCCAGAGGCCTCGCCGGCACGGATCAGTTCCAGCATGCCCGGTACGCAATAGGCCGAGTCGTACTGGCTCTCGATCGAGACCGGCCCCTTGTCCGGGTTGAGGCTGACGATCTCGGTGCCCGGTGCCGCGACGGCGCGTGCGGCGCGATCGCAGGTCTCGGTCATCGAGGCGGTGGTGTTCGGGTTGACGACCAGGATGCGCATGGTGTCCTCCCTGTCCGGCTCAGCGGCCCTTCTGCCGCCTCGTCCAGTCGCGCTGCTCGTCGGTCAGCTGGAGCCCCAGCAGGATGCCCCAGTTGGCGCCGCTTGTCCGGTCGATCAGCGGTATACGGGGAGCCAGCTCGTCGGCGACGACCAGCTTGGTCGCATTACCCTTGAACTCGAGGTCGGCGCTGAACGCTTCCTTGGCGGTGATCTCGCCCGCCGGATTGGTGACGGCGACGAAATACTCGAACGCCGTCCGGTTGGCGGTCAGCGCCGGACCGCGGGTCGCCTCGATCTGGATGTCGATCTCGATCGCCACCGCATCCTTTTCGTAGCGGCAGCCGAAGGCGAAGCTGGCGAACTTCGCCTGGAGCTCGACGTCGGTCAGGTCGCGCCCCGCCCCGGGCCGGAAGCGCACGAGCTCGGAGAGCTCGCTGAGCACGGCCACCTTGGGACAGGCCGGACCCGTCCCGGTGGAAGAGGAAGAACAGGCGGCGACGGACATCGCCGCCGCGATGCCGAGGGCGCGGAGAAGGTGGGTCACAGGCGGTTGTGCGAGCCGTCGCAAAGCGGCTTGTTCCCCGATGCCTTGCAGCCGCAGAAGAACACCTGGCCGGTCTTCTCGGCGCGGTACTGCTGCGGCGTGATCCCGGTGTCCTTGTGACTGCCGTCGCAGAAGGGCTGCGTCTTGGACCGGCCGCAGGCGCACCAGAAATAGACTTTGCCCGCTTCGACGGCGACCGGATAGGGCGCCTTCTGAGCGGGGATAGCATCGGCCATGAACGCGCTTCCTTCGGCTCGTGACGTGTATTAGGGTCGCCGCGACTTTAGTTAAGGGGGCCGAGCGGCACAAGGCCGCGAGCCCCTCCGGAAAGCTCCGTGAGCCCGACGCCCGACCCCTCGGCCCTGACCGTTCTCCTCGCCAGCCCTCGCGGCTTCTGCGCCGGGGTCGACCGCGCGATCCAGGTCGTCGAGGCCTGCATTTCGAAGTACGGGCGTCCGGTCTATGTGCGCCACGAGATCGTGCACAACCGTTTCGTCGTCGAATCGCTCGAGGCGAAGGGCGCGATCTTCGTCGACGAGCTCGACCAGGTGCCCGACGGAAAGCCGGTGGTGTTCTCGGCGCATGGCGTGCCGAAGTCGGTCCCGGCCGAGGCGGACCGCCGACACCTGGTCTCGGTCGATGCGACCTGCCCCCTGGTCACGAAAGTGCATAACGAAGCCGAGCGTCATCATCGCGACGGCCGCCATGTCGTGCTGATCGGCCATGAGGGACATCCCGAGGTGATCGGCACGCTGGGCCAGCTGCCGGAAGGCACGATGACCCTGGTCGAGACGGTCGCCGATGCCGAGCGTGTCGAGGTTCCGACGCCGGAGCTGCTCGCCTACACGACGCAGACCACGCTTTCGGTCGACGAGACCGCCGAGATCGTCGAGGTGCTGAAGCGCCGCTTCCCGAAGATCGCCGGTCCCCGCAAGGAAGACATCTGCTACGCCACCACCAATCGTCAGGCGGCGGTCAAGGCGATCGCGCCGAAGGCCGATGCGGTGCTGGTGATCGGCGCGCCGAACTCGTCGAACTCGCGCCGCCTGGTCGAGGTGGCTCTGGCCGCCGGCTGTCCGAAGGCGAAGCTGCTGCAGCGTGCGTCCGAGCTCGACTGGACGTGGCTCGACGGCGTCAGCCGGCTCGGCATCAGCGCCGGCGCGTCTGCGCCCGAGCTCCTGGTTGAGGAGCTGATCGACACGCTGCGTACCCGCCGCCGGGTCGAGATCGAGAACGTCACGGTCGCGGAGGAGGACGTCTCCTTCCGCCTTCCGCGCCAGCTCGTGGCCTGATGGCGGTCTATACTCAAGTCAGCGACGAGGATCTCGCGCGCTTCGTCGCCGAGTACGACATCGGCGAGGTGGTCAGCTTCGCCGGCATCGCCGAAGGCGTCGAGAACTCGAACTTCCTCGTCCGCACGACCAAGGCCTCCTACATCCTGACGATCTACGAGAAGCGGGTCGCACCCCAGGACCTGCCGTTCTTCGTCGGCTTGATGGAGCACCTGGCGGCCAACGGGCTCCATTGCCCGACGCCGATCCGCGCGCGCGACGGCGAGGCGCTCCGGAAGCTCAACGGACGCCCGGCGGCGATCGTCTCGTTCCTCGAAGGCCTGTGGCCGAGGCGGATCACCGCCGCGCATTGCGCCGGCGTCGGCGAGGCGCTTGCGCGCCTGCACCAGGCGCAGCAGGGCTTCGAGATGCGCCGGCTCAACGCGCTGTCGCTGACCGGCTGGCGCTCGCTCGTCGCCGCCTGCGAGGCGCGCGCCGACGAGGTGAAGCCTGGCCTCGGCGCCGGCATCAAGGCGGAGCTCTCGTACCTCGAGGGCGCTTGGCCGAAGGACCTGCCGGAAGGCGTGATCCACGCCGATCTCTTTCCCGACAACGTTTTCTTCCTCGGCGACAAGCTCTCGGGCCTGATCGACTTCTACTTCGCCTGCAACGATTTCCTGGTCTACGACTTGGCGATCTGCCTGAACGCCTGGTGCTTCGAGCCTGACCATTCGCTCAACGTCACCAAGGCGCGCCTCCTCGCGACCAGCTATCAGAAGCGCCGGCCGCTCTCGGCGGCGGAGATGAAGGCGCTGCCGGTGCTCTGCCGCGGCTCGGCGCTGCGCTTCCTCCTCACCCGCCTCTACGACTGGCTGAACCATCCGGAAGGCGCGCTGGTGCGCCCGAAGGATCCGCTCGAGTACTGGGCAAAGCTCCAGTTCCATCAGCGGGTGAGCAGCCCCGAAGGCTACGGCCTCGATCCGGCATGACCTTCGCAGGCAAGGAAGAAGAGTCTCTCAAGGGCGTGGTAGAGATCTTCACGGATGGCGCCTGTTCCGGAAATCCGGGGCCTGGCGGCTGGGGTGCGCTCCTGCGCTACAACGGAACCGAGCGCGAGCTCTCCGGCGGCGAGGCCGCGACCACCAACAACCGCATGGAGATGATGGCGGCGATCCAGGCGCTCGAGGCGCTGACCCGATCGATGACCGTCAAGCTTCACACCGACAGCCAGTATGTCCGGGACGGCATCATGTCCTGGCTCCCGCGCTGGAAGAAGCGGGGCTGGAAGACCGCCGACAAGAAGCCGGTCAAGAATATCGATCTCTGGCAGCGGCTCGACCAGGCTGCTGCCGTGCACAAGGTCGAATGGATCTGGGTGCGCGGCCATTCGGGCCATCCCGAAAATGAACGCGTGGATAAGCTCGCGCGCGAGGCGATCCCGCGGCAACCGGCGGCTTGAAGTCGGGCATCAGCTTTCCCATATGTCGCTCATGCCCTGTTGGACGCGCACATCGTTTATCGCTGAGCTCGTGCAATCGGGTTGCGCTCATCTGAGCGTAGACGCCCCGGCGCCCGCCGCCTGATCCCCCCTCCGGCGGCCTGGCTGCCGGGGCGCCTCATCTTCTCTATCCCAGAACCCGAACGCCGCTCGATCCCGGGCGGACACTCCCACTTGGAGGCGACAATGCAGCGTACCAACGACCTTCCCGCGATCACCCTCGGCGCCGCCGACTTCAGCCGGCTCGACCAGCTGGCCTCGGTGGCCGAGTACAAGCTGCCGGACGTGGCCTCGTTCCTCGGCAAGGAGCTCGAGCGCGCGCGGGTGGTCCCGGCCCGCGAGGTCGACGCCGACGTCGTCACCATGGGTTCGCGCGTCCTGTTCGAGGACGATGCCGGGGAGAAGCACGACGTCGTTCTGGTCTATCCGGAAGAAGCCGACATGGAGAAGCACCGGATGTCGGTGCTGACGCCGGTCGGCGCGGCGCTGATCGGCCTCAAGGTCGGCCAGTCGATCCACTGGCGCACGCGCGCCGACGAGGATCGCGTCTTGAAGGTGCTGAAGGTCGAGCACGCGGCGAACTAGCCGCGTGCTCTAGCCGCCATAGACCGGCACCACATAGGGTCCTTCGGGAATGACGGCGACGCTGCGGTCGCTGCTGCGCTCGATGCTGGCGCCGACCGCGGCTTCGACCGACCGGATCGTCTCGACGCCGGTGATCGAAATCTCCTCGGCGCCGAGACCGGTCGTATAGAGCTGGATGCGGCCGCGGCGCATCGGCTTCAGCTGCAT
>JAEULB010000132.1 GCA_016792585.1 Rhodospirillaceae bacterium | reverse complement strand
GGCGGCGTTGCGGCGCTGCGCTTCCACGCGCATCCGTTCAACACCTACAAGCCGAAGGACAACAAGCCGGACGAAGAGTTCATGAAGCACTTCACGGACCTGACGAACGGCAAGACGCTGGAAGAGCGCAAGGCCGCGTTCGCCAAGGGGCAGGCCCGCATCCTGGACCAGGTGCTGGCGCTGCCTTTCGGCTCGCTGACCAAGGTGCAGGCCGTGCGCGCCAACGTGGAGGACTTCAAGCCCTTCCGCATCCCGCGCATGTCGAACGTCTGGATCAAGGGCTGATCTGACGTGAGCTGAAGGAGCGGGCGGCCCCTGGGGCCGCCCGCTTCCTGCTTCGGGTCTTCGCACAAGGCTATTTTCGCGGGCACCGGCGGGCCAACCTCGGGCACGCGTGTCTGGGAACGATTGAGAGCAGGGGATGGGTCGCTACATCGTCGCCCGGTTGATCCAGTCGATCCCGGTGCTGATCCTCGTCAGCATCATCTCCTTCGCCATCATGAAGCTGGTGCCGGGCGATCCGGCGATCCTGATCGGCGGGCCGACGGCAACGCCAGCCGAGCTCGACAACATCAGGAAGAACCTCGGCCTGGACCAGCCCTTCCACGTCCAGATGTGGAAGTTCTACGCCGGCCTGATCCAGGGCGACCTCGGTCATTCGCTTCTGCTGGGGAAGCCCGTGCTGTCGGCGACGATCGAACGCATCCCGGTCTCGCTGTCGATCGCGCTCTACTCGATGGTCCTGACCCTCGGCTTCGGCATCGCCTGCGGCGCCATGGCGGCGCTCAAGCGCAACAGCTGGGCCGACCAGGGCGCGATGATCTTCGCCCTGATCGGGGTGTCGCTGCCGAACTTCTGGCTCGGCCTGATGCTGATCATCCTTTTCTCGGTTCATCTCGGCTGGCTGCCGACCGGCGGCTACGTGCCGTGGCAGGAAAGCCCCTGGGGCTGGTTCAAGACCGCGACGATGCCGGCGGTGTCTCTGGCGCTGCTGCAGATCGGTCTGCTTGCGCGCATCACGCGTTCCACCATGCTCGAGGTGCTGCGCCAGGACTACATCCGCACCGCTCGCGCCAAGGGCCTGCCGGAGTGGGTGGTGATCGGCAAGCACGCCTTCAAGAACGTGATGATCCCGGTCGTCACCGTGATCGGCATCATCTTCAGCGTGCTGATCTCGGGTTCGCTCGTCATCGAGTCCGTCTTCTCGGTTCCCGGCATTGGATCGCTCCTGGGATCCGCCGTGCTCCGGCGCGACTATCCGATGATCCAGGGCGGCCTGCTGCTGGTCGCCGGCGCGCTCCTGATGCTCAATATCCTGGTCGACGTCCTATACGCCTATTTCGATCCTCGGGTGCGTTATGACGGCCGTTGACGCCTCATATCCGGTTGCCGCCCAGAAGCGGAGCTTCTTCCAGCGCAATCCGATCCTGCGCCGGCTGCTGAAGCACAAGGCCTTCATGGTCGGGGCGATCCTTTTCGTCGTCGTCGCCTTCGTTGCGATCTTCGCCGCGGTGCTGACGGATGCCGATCCCAACCGGATGGCCGTTCGCTTCCGCTTCCGTCCGCCGAGCGCCGACTTCTGGTTCGGCACCGACAATCTCGGCCGCAGCATCCTCGCCCGCATCTTCTACGGCGCCCAGCTGTCTCTCGGCATCGGCCTCGCGGTCGTCATCATGAATGCGGTCTTCGGCGTGGCGCTGGGCGCCGCGTCCGGCTACTTCAAGCGCCTCGACAATATGCTGATGCGCGTCACCGACGCGCTGATGGCCTTCCCGCCGGTCCTGCTGGCGATGGGCATCGCCGCGGCGCTCGGTCCGTCCAGCATGACCGCCGCGATCGCGCTCGCCGCCGTCTACATCCCGCGCACGGCGCGTATCGTGCGTGCCTCGGTGCTGGTGGTGCGCGAGATGGAATACGTCCAGGCGGCGCTGGCGATGGGCGCCAGCAACTGGCGCATACTCAGGAAGCACGTGCTGCCGAACTGCATGGCGCCGCTGATCGTGCAGCTCACCTTCGTCTTCGCCTATGCCGTGGTGACCGAGGCGACCCTGAGCTTCCTGGGGTTGGGCTCGCCGCCGCCGACGCCGACCTGGGGCAACATGATCGCCGAGGGGCGGCAGTACATCCGCGATGCGAACTGGATCACGCTGATCCCCGGCCTCGCGCTCGCGGTGACGGTCCTTAGCCTGAATCTCCTCGGCGACGGGCTTCGCGACGTGCTCGATCCGCGTCTCAAGATCTCTCAGGACTGAGCATGTCCACTCCGCTGCTTTCCGTCCGCGGCCTCAAGGTCGAGTTCGGCACCGATCAGGGACCCGCCAGGGCTGTCGACGACCTGTCGTTCGACCTCAATCCCGGCGAGGTGCTCGGCATCGTCGGCGAGTCGGGATCCGGCAAGAGCGTGACGGCGCTGTCGATCATGGGCCTCCTGCCGGTGCCGCCTGGGCGCGTCGTCGGCGGCGAGATCCTGTTCGAGGGTTCGGACCTTCTGAAGAAGTCGCCGAAGGAGATGCGGAAGATCCGCGGAGGCGCGATCTCGATGATCTTCCAGGAGCCGATGACGTCGCTGAACCCGGTATTCACGATCGGCGACCAGCTGACCGAGGCCGTCCGCTGGCACGAGAAGATCAGCCCCGACGCGGCGAAGGACCGTGCGATCGAGATGCTGAACAAGGTCGGCATCCCGTCGGCCAAGCGCCGGCTCGAGGACTATCCGCACCAGCTTTCCGGCGGCATGCGCCAGCGCGTGATGATCGCGATGGCGCTCTCCTGCAATCCGAAGCTCCTGCTCGCCGACGAGCCGACCACCGCGCTCGACGTCACCATCCAGGCGCAGATCCTGGACCTCCTCCGCCAGCTGCAGGAGGAGTTCAAGATGGCGGTGATCATCATCACCCACAATCTCGGCGTGGTCGCCGAGTTCGCCGACCGCGTGCTGGTGATGTATGCCGGCCGCACGGCCGAGCAGGCGAGCGTCGAGAACGTCTTCGATCGCCCGGCGCATCCCTACACCGAAGGCCTGATCGCCAGCATCCCGGACCTCGACGCCGACGTGCATCGCCTGACGGCCATCCCCGGGACCTTGCCGAACCCGCAGAACCTGCCGCCAGGGTGCCGCTTCCAGCCGCGCTGCGGCTATGCGCGCGAGGAATGCGCCGGCGGGCTGCCGCCGCTGATCGGCGTGGATGCCGCGCACTACGCCGCCTGCATCCGCCACACCGGCTATCGCTTCGAGACCGCCATCGCGGAGGCCCGATGACCGCGCCGCCGCTTCTGGAGGTAAGGGGCCTCACCAAGCATTTCCCGATCTTCGAGGGATTCATCCTGCCTCGGCAGGTAGGCGCGGTGCGCGCGGTCGAGGACATCTCCTTCTCGATCGGCGCCGGCGAGACGCTGGGCCTGGTCGGCGAGTCCGGCTGCGGCAAGACCACGACCGGGCGCCTGGTGCTTCGCCTGATCGAGCCGAGCCAGGGCAAGATCCTGATCAACGGCCGCGATACCGTGGGACTGTCGCCTGCCGAGATGCAGCCGCTCCGCCGGGAGATGCAGATCATCTTCCAGGATCCGTACGGGAGCCTGAATCCGCGCCTGACCGTCGAGGAGATCATCGCCGAGCCGATGGTGATCCACGGCGAGCGCTTCGGGCCCGATCTCAAGAAGCGGGTCATCGAGCTGCTGGGCCTGGTCGGCCTGGCCTCGTTCCATTCCGAGCGCTATCCGCACGAGTTCTCGGGCGGACAGCGCCAGCGGATCGGCATCGCCAGGGCGCTCGCGCTCAATCCGAAGCTGATCGTCTGCGACGAGCCGGTCTCGGCGCTGGACGTCTCGATCCAGGCACAGGTGGTCAACCTGCTGCAGGATCTCCAGGCCGAGTTCAAGCTCACCTACCTCTTCATCTCGCACGACCTCGGCGTCGTCCGCCACATCTCCGATCGCGTCGCGGTGATGTATCTCGGCAAGATCGTCGAGATCGCGCCCAAGCGTCAGCTCTATGCCGCGCCGAAGCATCCCTATACCCAGGCGCTGCTCTCGGCGATCCCGGTGCCGAAGGCGAGGGGACGGCGCGAGCGGGTCGTGCTGAAGGGCGACGTGCCGAGCCCGATAAACCCGCCGACCGGCTGCCGCTTCCACACGCGCTGCCCGATGGCGCAGGACATCTGCCGCCAGGTCGAGCCGCCGCTGGTCCAGGTGGCATCCGGCGGGCACATGACCGCCTGCCACTTCGTCCCGCCGGAGACGGCTCAAGCCGTCGCGTGACGACCCTGCTCGACCTGACCGTGCCGCGTACGCTCGACGCCCTGGTCGAGCGCTTCGCCGACGGTCACCGCGGCTTCGAGGTCGAGGCATGGCTGTTCGAGGGACCGAAGGCGCGCCGCGCTGCGGAGGCACGCCTGAAGGCCGTGGGCGTCACGGCGCGGATCCGCAGCGCCTACAAGCCGCTGGTCCATCATTTTCTCGAGGAGATGCCGGCGCCGACCGGCTCGCTGACCATCGAGCTGCCGACGCACGACGCGGCGCCTGAGGGCCGTTTCAAGCTGGAGGCCTATCCTTTGGCCGGGCTGATCGGGAAAGCCGAGCTCGCCTTCACGAAGGGGAGCGAGCCGCTCGCCTATCGCGTGCGGGCCGGCGAGGGGCCTTGGGTCCGCGTGTTCGCGCCGAACAAGCTGGTCACCGACCACCTCGAGGCGATGACGCTGACGCCATGCGGCTGGCTTCGCGTGCTGGACGCGGCGGGCGCGGTCGCCGAGGACGGCCCGATCAAGACGGAATACGAGACCGTTTTTCACGAGGTCATGGCTGCGATCGCGCGGCATCGCTGGCCGGCGACGCAGCCCTTCTTCCCGGCGCTCGAGATTTCCGCGAGCCTGCCCGGGATCGAGATCGAGCTCGCCTACGGCGACGAGGTCCTGAGCACCTCGGAGGCGCTGCACGAGGAGTTCTACTTCTCGATCGGCGAGTATCTGAAGCATCGCGCCGGTCTCGCCGCCGGCGCGCGCACGCTCCAGCCAGGGCAGATCATTCCCGACATCGTCACCGCCGACGGTCCGGCACGCGTCGTCGTTACGGTGAGCGACAAGACGGAGCGGACGCCGCTTGCCGGGCCGGACCGGCTGGAGGATGCAGACCGGCCGCTCGCGCCGGCGCAGATCGCGGCGCTGACCGACGCGCTGGGTGGTGAGATACGTGACATTCCTTCGATCCAGGGGCGGTCGGTGCTGGCGCGCGTCTATGACGGCGAGGGGCCGGCGTTCCTGCTGTCGGCGGCGCAGCACGCCAACGAGACCTCGGGCATCGTCGGCGCGCTCCGCGCCGCCCAGCAGCTTCGCGCCGAGAAGCAGCGCTTCGCCTTCGTCCCGTGCGAGAACCCCGACGGCTACGCGCTCCATCACCAGCTTCGCGTCCGCAACCCACGTCACATGCACCATGCGGCGCGCTACAGCGCGCTCGGCGACGACGTCGAGGCGCGCGAGGCGCCGCCGCTGCACGAGAAGGCGGCGCGGCTCGACCTCATCGAGGCGGTCGGTGCCCGGCTGCATCTCAACCTGCATGGCTACCCGGCGCATGAGTGGACGCGACCGCTGACCGGCTACATCCCGACCGGGTTCGCGCTCTGGACGATCCCGAAAGGGATGTTCCTGATCTTCCGCCACCTGCCGGGACTCGGCGACAAGGCGCGACCTTTCCTCGAGGCGCTGACCGCCCATCTGGCGGAAGACGCGGCGCTGGCGGCGTTCAATGCGACCCAGCTCGCGACATGGAAGGCGCATGCCGGCGAGGTGCCGTTTCCGGTGTTCAACGGCATCCCCTGCATGATCGGCGAGCACACGCGCCAGACCGTGCCCTTCCAGCTCATCACCGAGTATCCGGACGAGACGATCTACGGAGATGCCTTCCGGCTGGCGCACACGACACAGTTGCGGGCGACGCTGGGCGCCGTCCGGCTGCTGCGCGAGGGCTATCTCTAGGGACCGCCCTGCCGGGGCTGTGGAAGGACCGGCTTTCCTCTGATATGAATGACTTAGGGGCAGGTCGGCCACACGCATTGGGGGAGCTTGCTGCGTGATCGGTGACGGGTGGAGCGTCCGCGTGGCGGGATTGCTGGCGCTTGCCGCATCCCTCGCGGTTCCGGCCCACGCGCAGATCCCCGGCCTTCGTCTTGGCGCGCATCCCGGGATGACGCGGGCAGTCCTCGACCTGGTCGAGGAGTCGCCCTATCAGGTGCTGCTGGCGCCCGACGCCCGGTCGCTGGCGATCGTCGTTCCCAACCAGGGCGACCAGCCGCGGCGCTTCGCCGGCAGGACGCCGCGCCGCACCGGCCTGGTGCAGGCGATCTCCATCGACCCCGTCACCGACGCCGAAACAGTCGTGATGCTCCGCCTCGCCAAGGCGCCGCAGGCAGTCCGCGCGTTTCCGCTCGCCGAAGACGACGGGCGTCCTCTCTACCGCGTCGTCGTCGACATGGCCGACGACACGAAGCGTGCGGGGCCGCAGGGCAAGGCGGCCTGGACGGCGACGAATCCGGGCTCCGGCTGGCAGCAGATCGCGTCCGCGGGGATGCCGACCGCCGCACCTGTAAGCGCACCTCCCCAGGTCGCGCAGGCGGCGCCGCGTCGGGCAGGTCCGCTGCCGACCGACTACGACAGCGCCTTCCGCGAGATGATGGCGCATCCGACCGACCTCGACCTCACCTTCCGGTTCGCCGAGCTGGCGATCGTCGCGGGCGATCTCGAGGGGGCGGTATCGGCTTTCGAGCGCCTGCTGATCTTCAATCCCGACCTGCCGCGCATTCGCTACGAGCTGGCGCGGCTCTACATGCAGCTGAACTCCAACCAGATCGCCAGGGGCTATTTCGAGGACGTGCTGAAGTCCCAGGGCGTGCCGCCCGACATCCGCGCCGACGCCCAGGCGAGCCTGGCGGAGATCGACAAGCGACTGTCGGCGACCACCTTCGGCCTCTCGCTGCAGACCGGCGTGCGCTGGCAGTCGAACGCCAATGCCGCCAACAGCGCCGGCGTGGTCAAGCTGTTCGGCCTGGATGCGACGCTGGATCCGGCCTCGCAGAAGCGTGCCGACTGGAACGCCTATGCCCAGGCCTCGCTCGCCTTCGCCTACGACCTCGGCACGCAGGATCGCGACACGATCGAGGCCGGACTCCAGCTCTACGGCACCCGGCAGCAGGAGTTGTCGACGCTCGATCTCCAGGTAGCGCAGGTCGATGTGGGGCCGCGCTTCCGCTTCGGCGGCGAGGACGGATGGAACATCCGGCCGTATGCGCTCGGCAGCGCCGTCACGCTCGACGATGCCCGCTACTTCGTCAGCTACGGCGGCGGGCTCGCCGGCGAGGTACCGTTCGGTCCGGCCTTCGGCATCGACTTCGACCTCAAGTCACGCTTCCGCCGGTTTCATGTCTCGGAGGCGCGACCGACCGTCGCCGACAAGGACGGCTGGGAGCACGGCGCCCGTCTTGGCGCTCGCTTCGCACCGGGCGCTGCCGACCTCATTCGCGCGACCGGCGGCGTCACCTTCGCCAATACGCGCGCCGAGTACGAGCGCAACATCGAGTACAGCGTCGATCTCGCCTATTACCGCCAGTTCGCGGCCCCCTTGGGCCTGACGCAGGCGCCCTGGGTCGCGAGCATCAGCGGCGGCCGCACGCTCCGCTACTACGACGGCGTCGACGTCACGGTCGATCCGAATACGACGCGCTACGACCGCGAGTGGTCGCTCGGCGCCGGCCTTTCCGTCCGCTTTCTCGGGAGCTGGTCGGTGAGCCTTCAGCTCCAGCAGCAATGGGTCAGGTCGTCGATCGAGAACTACGTCTACACCAACACCAGCGGCACGATCGGGTTGGGATATGCCTTCTAAGTGTGAGCCGCGTCACGTTTTTCCTGTGAGCCCGGTCACGGCGCCGATGCACGCATCCCGTCTAGCCTGGGCTTCGGGGTGCAGGAGGATCGCCATGTTGCGCATACTCATCCTTGCGATACTTGCTTCGGCGCTGCTCGCGGAAGAGGCGGGCGCCCAGGCGCCGGCACCGACCAAGGTCGGCGTCGCCGCCGCGGTCAACCAGCAGCTGACCGGCACGCCGCCGGCCTCGCCCGGCCGCACCGTGCAGATCGGCAACGACGTCTTCCATCGCGAGCGCCTGGTGACTGACTCGCGCGGCCAGGCGCAGATGCTGTTCCTCGACGGCTCGGCCTTCACCGTCGGGCCTGACTCGGACCTCGTGCTCGATGAGTTCGTCTTCGATCCGGCGACCGGCACCGGCAAGCTGGCGGCGACGGCGGCCAAGGGCGTCGTCCGCTTCGTCGGCGGCAAGCTCAGCAAGAACCAGCCGGTGACCATCACCACGCCGACCGCCACCATCGGCATCCGCGGCGGCATCGGCATCGTCTCGGTCGACGGCCTGACCGGCGCCACCAGCGCCACCTTCCTGTTCGGCGTCGAGATGACGGTGACCTCGCTCACCGGTGCGATCGAACGCATCGCGCGCCCCGGCTTCACCACCAGCGTGCAGAGCCAAGCGGCCGCGCCGACGGCGGCGACGCGCGCCGCACCCGATCAGATCAAGCAGAGCCTCGAGCAGCTCAATGGGCGCTCGGACTCCGCCGGCGGCGCGCAGCAGCAACCGACCGGAGCCCAGGTCGCGGAGCGGATGCCGGGGCAGGGGGCAGGGCCGCAGCAACAGCAGCAGCCCCAGCAGGGCATCAGGCGACAAGGCCCGAACCAGAATCAGAACCAGCAGGCCGGTCGCGACGCGACCCAGCAGACGCAACGCAACGCCGTCGCCAATGCGGCGCTGCCCGCCGGCGCCATCGTCTCCTACCGGGTCGATCCGGACCCGTCGCTGGGATCGTCGATGCCGTCGGTCCGTTCCGGCTCGGCCGGCGGGACGACCAACCCGGGTACGAGCAGCTTCTTCGGCGTCTCCAGCGGCCCGACCGGCACGGTGAAGAGCGTGCAGGTCTCGGTCGGAATCGACGGATCAGGCACCGGGCAGCACTCCGCCGTGGTCGTGACCACCGGCGAAGGCGGCGACAATGCCGGCATGCTGGCGACCACCCGCGGCAGCTCCCGAGGCAATGCCGATCGCACCACCACCTCGATCGCGTCGTCCTCGACGATCCAGGGAACGGGCACGATCAACAGCTTCGCTGCCGGCCGCATGCCGGACGGCTTCGTCCAGACCGGCAGCGGCACCGACTCGGACCTCGGCGGCGGCAGCGCTCCTTATGGCTATCGGCAGACCGGGACGCGCATCACCTCGACGCCGGTGGTCGGCGCCCGCGAGACGCAGGTGCTGAACGGCTATGCGGCCAGCTTCGGCGACTCCGTCCGCGCTGATGGTCGGATCGAGCCGTCGACGCCGTTGCTTGCCGGCACCGGATCGCCGGGAGGTCCGAACAACATCTCGATCAGCACCGACGGCGCGACCGGTCGGCTCGCCGCGACCTTCAACATGACGAGCGAGGTCGGCTCGGCCGGGCCGAGCGTCACCCTCAATTTCGGCGGCGACCCGGCACGCGGTACCTTCGTCGATCGCAGCCGCTTCGCCGCAGTCGACTCCAACACCGCCGTGACGATCACCGAAGGCGGCCAGACGCGGACGGCGAGCTCGAACCAGCTCTACCTCGTCTCGAGCGGGCTTGCCGGCAGCATGCTGCCGGGCGGCGTCCAGGCCTGCGCCTGCGAGTTCGCGCAATGGGGCTGGTGGGGCGGTGCGGTCACCGCCGTGAACAATTCCAACGTCACGCAGACCAACCACCTCCACATGGGCACCTGGGTCGCCGGCCCGGTCGTCTCGCACAGCGAGATGCCGACCACCGGCAGTGCCAGCTATGCCGGCCATGCGGTCGGCACCGTGATCAACGGTAACGCCCGCTATCTCGCCGCCGGCAACTTCAGCGCCAACTTCAACTTCGCCAGCCGCAGCGGCAACATGAGCATCACCAACTTCGACGGCCTCACCATGACGGGCACGGTCGCCTCGACCAACGGCCGCGACTACTCCTCGACGCTGGACATCACCGGCAAGGCCGACCTCGCGGGCCGGGCCCAGGGCTCGTTCTTCTCCGGCAACGGCGATGCGACGCGCGAGACCGGCGGCCAGTTCACCGTGGCCAGCAAGGCTGGCACCTCGGGCAACTACGCGGCGATCGGCGTCTTCGTCGGCAAGAAGCAGTGATGCTTGCGAGGCTGCGCCGGTCCGCATCCTTTGCGGTGCCCGGCGCGGTCCTTGCGCTGATCCTCACGTTCCGGATCGTCGATCCCGGTCGCGTGCTGGAAGAGGTGAGGCTTCGGGTTTTCGACGGCTACCAGCGTATCGCGCCGCGCGAAGCCGAGGCCTCCGCCGTCCGCGTCATCGACATCGACGAGGAGAGTCTCTCCCGCATCGGGCAGTGGCCATGGCCGCGGACGGTCGTGGCCGAGCTGGTGGATCGTCTTACCAGGTCGGGTGCGGTCGCGATCGGCCTCGACATCCTCTTCCCTGAGCCCGACCGGACCTCGCCGGGAGAGATCCTGAAGCGTCTGCCGCAGACCGAGGCGTTGAAGCCTCTGCTGTCGCTGCTTCCCGATCACGACGAGACGCTGGCGGCGTCGCTGGCGGCCTCGCCCGCGATCACCGGCTTCGCACTGGTTTCCGAGGCCAACGGCCGCGTGCCCGTGCGCAAGGGAACTTTCGCCCAAGTCGGCATCGACCCGGCGCCGTTCGTGCCTGCGTTCTCGGGCTCGGTCGCCTCGCTTCCGATCCTGGAGCGTGCCGCGCGCGGCAACGGCGCGCTCAACAGCGTCACCGATCGCGACGGTATCCTTCGCCGGGTACCGCTGGTGGTGCGTCTCGGCGACCGTCTTTATGCCTCGCTGGTGACCGAGACGCTCAGGGTCGCCCAGAACGCCAGCACCTCGATCATCCGCGCCTCGGGCGCGCAGGCGACGGCGAGCTTCGGTGCCGAGACCGGGATCGACTCGATCAAGATCGGCGACTTCGTCGTGCCGACCGATGCCCGCGGCCAGTTCTGGCTCCACTTCGCCGAGACCGGGCGGGCGAGGACGCTGGCGGCCTGGAAGGTGCTGTCGGGCGAGGCCGGCGAGGACGAGGTCGACGGCACCATCGTGCTTGTCGGCACCAGTGCCGCCGGGCTCAAGGACCTGAGGACCAGCCCGCTCGACCAGGCGCTGCCGGGCATCGAGGTGCACGCGCAGGCGATCGAGCAGATCCTCGCCGGGCGCTTCCTCAGCCGTCCCGACTGGGCCGATGGCGCCGAGCTCCTCTACGTGACAGGCCTCGGCTTCGTGCTGATCCTGGCCCTCGGGCGCATCGGTGCGGCGTGGTCGGCGGTGGCAGGTGGCACGGCGGCGGTCCTGGCGGTCGCCGCATCCTGGCAGGCCTTCCGTTTCTTCGGCCTCCTCGTCGATCCGGTGACGCCGGTCGGCGCCACGCTCGCGGTCTATCTCTCGGGCACGCTGGTGAGCTACCTCGCCGCTGAGCGCGAGAAGCGCGAGGTGCGGACGGCCTTCTCGCAGTACCTGGCACCGGCGATGGTCGAGCGGCTGGCCGCCGACCCGAGCCGGCTCAAGCTCGGCGGCGAAGCCCGCGACATGACCTTCCTCTTCTGCGACGTCCGTGGCTTCACCACGATTTCGGAAGGCTAC
>JAEULB010000081.1 GCA_016792585.1 Rhodospirillaceae bacterium | reverse complement strand
CCGCAATCGTGCGCGAGGCGCTCGCAGCTCTCCGGCAGCGACGGGAGGACGTCCTTCACCTCCATCCCGGCGTCCCAGTCGGAGGCGCAGGCGACCGTTCCGGAGTGTGTGCCGAAGCCGATCAGGGCCGCGTCGCTTCCGAAGCGCTCGCGGCAGAGCTGGCCGATGTTCAGTTCGTCCCTGACGGTGCCCATCTCGGTGAAGCTGGCATCGCCGATATGCGAGTTGTGCGCCCAGACCACGGCCTTGGCGGCCGGTCCCTTCGCCTTCAGCACCTGCTCGAGCGTCTCGAACATGTGGCGGTCGCGGAGATTCCAGCTCTCGGCGGCGCCGAAGTACATCGCGCGATAGTAAGCCTCCGCACTCTTCACCAGGCGCGCGTTCGCGCTGGCGTCGAGAAACGCCTCGCCATCCTTTTTGGCGTAGGCGATCTGCCTGGACAGAATGTCCGCCAGCATCGCCACCACGGGTTTCTCGCAGCGCGCAAAGCCCGAGGTCATCGCCATGCGGCCATAGGCCTGCGGCTCGCGGCTCCACGGCGTCAGGCAGCCGTAGCGCTCGCGGGCGACCCTTGCGGCATCGGGATCGACGCGGTCGAGATAGTCGACGACCGCACGGATCGACGCATTGAGATTGTAGAGGTCGAGGCCGTAGATGCCGGCACGGCGCTCGGCCGGCCGGGTCTCGTTGTGCGCGCGGAGATGCTCGATGAACGCCTCGAAATCGGTGTTGCGCCACATCCAGGTCGGAAAGCGGCGGAACGCCGGCTCGGCATGGGCCGGGGCGGGGCGATGGCGCACGTATCGGTCGATGGAGGCCGCATCCGGCCAGTCGGCTTCGAGCGCCACGATGGTGAAGCCGTGCTTCTCGATCAGCCGCCGGGTGATCGCCGCGCGCGCCCGATAGAACTCCGAGGTGCCATGGCTGGCTTCGCCAAGCAGCACCACGCGCGCATCGGCGAAGCGATCGAACGCGGCGGCGAAGGCGGGATCGTCGAAGTCGGGAAGCGGCTCCGCGGCGGCCTTGATCGCCAGCGGAAGCGGCTCCGCCTTCGGCTCGCGCGTCAACAGCGGGCGCGCCGCCCGGCGCGGCGGCGCGCGCCCCGCTTCGTCCTCGCTCCACCCGTGCTCGCCGATCAGCGGCACGAACATGACCGGGCCGAGGTCCTCTTCGTCGAACTCGGTCTCGGAACGGCGCGTGAGCTTGACCAGGCGCTGGCTCTGCAGATCGTCGCCGACCGGCATCACCAAGCGTCCGCCGACGCTCAGCTGCCGCGTCAGCGCTGCCGGTACCGCCGGACCGCCGGCAGCGGCAAGGATGGCATCGAAAGGAGCGGCTTCCGGCCAGCCGCGCGTTCCGTCGCCGGTGCGGATCTCCACATTTTCGTAGCCGAGCCCGGCGATGCGCCTGCGGGCCAGGCGCGCAAGCTCCTCATGGCGCTCGATCGTGTAGACGCGCTTGGCGATGCGGCTCATCACGGCCGCGGCATAACCCGATCCGGCACCGATCTCGAGAACCCTGTCCTTCGCATCGATCGCGGCCGCCTCGATCATGAGCGCGACGATGTATGGCTGGGAGATGGTCTGGCCGGCCTCGATCGGCAGCGGCGAGTCCTCGTAGGCGAATTCGCGGAGGTTCTCCGGAACGAAGGCCTCGCGCGGCACCCGGCGGAACGCCGCGACGATATCGTCGCCGACGATGCCGCGACCGACGATCTGGCGCTGCACCATCCGGTTCCGCGCCTCGCCAAGATTCGGCATGTGCCCTCCCTCCGTCGGGACCCCCGCTGCGATGCGGGATCGCGGCATTTCACTGCCGGCGCGGGCATCGGACCTTGATCTCGATCAAGGTCCGACCTGGACGGCTATTCTGCCGCCTGCCGCCGCTTGGTCTTCAGGGCTTGCTCGACCGGCGGGGTCTTCCGTTCCTTCGGGCTGCCGACGCGGGACGGCGCGCCGATCGCCGGCGGATCGCTCGCGTCCATGCTCTCCAGCAGCGCTTCGTCGACCTTCTCGTCGTCGGTCATCGGGCGGCCGAGATCCTGCGGATCCGGGGGGATCAGCGCCGGCGCCGGCGCCTTCTGTCCGGTCACGACATTCGCGGTTCCGGTCTCCCGGACCTCGGGGCGAAGCTTCTTGGCCATGGGAAATCTCCTTCGGGGCAGGCCCCGACTTAACGGAACGCCGCCAGGGGGGTTCCCGTCAGAAGACCCAGCCGAAAACGGTCGCGAGCAGCGAGGTACCGCGCACCTGCACCTTGGCGAACAGCGGCGGGCGGCTCGCCGCGTCCGCCGGCTCGTCGAACTCGATGCGCAGGATCTGGTTGCGCGCGACCGGCTTGAACGAGGTCTGGAACTCCTTCGGCAGCGCCACCGCCAGCGGCTCGACGGTGCGGATGCGCCCGGGGATCGCCTTGACGCCCCAGCGGATGATCACCTTCTGTCCCGGCTCGACCTCGTAGAGCGTGCCGGTCGGAAGATAGGCCAACACGTAGGTGTCGCGCGTATAGACGTCGGCGATCGGCTCGCCCGGACGGATCACCGATCCGGGCTCGACGTAGCGGCGGCCGACGATGCCGTCGAGCGGCGAGGTCAGCTCGCCGCGGCCATAGGTCTTCTCAAGATCGGAGAGCGTCTGCTCGGCCCGGTCGATCGCCGGCTCCAGGCGGAGAAGCTGCTCGGTGATCGCGTCTGTCTCGGCCTTCAGCGCCTCGGCGTCGTACTGGCTCTTGTACTCGCTGTCGATCGCGGCGGTGCGCTTGTCGGCCGGAAGGATGCCGCGCTTCTGCAGGGTCTCGTAGCGCGCGCGGGTCTCGGTCGCGACCTGGCTTCGATAGCCGGCTAGGCGGGACAGGGACTCGTTGCGCTCCGACTGGATGCGAAGCTCGGACTCCCGCGCGCGCAGGGTCGCCATCTCGGTGGTGAGCCTGGCGATGCTCTCGTTGACGCTCTGCGAGGAGATGCGCGCGACCAGGTGGCCCTTCTGCACCTGGTCGCCTTCCTTGACCTCGATCGCCCGCACGGTCGCGGGATACTCGGTCGCGATCGTCGCCGACGGCGCCAGCACCATGCCTTCGCTTTTCAGGAACAGCGACGAGCCGAACAGCAGGTCGAGCAGCCAGAGCGCGATCGCGCCGAGCAGCGCCAGGTAGGCGATCCGGGTCCAGGTCGCGCTGTGGCGGCGGACCTGGTTGTCCATCGTGTGGGGCAGCGTGCGGATCTTGAGGCGGCGCATCAGATCCGCTCCACCTGCTGCATGACCCGGCGCGGCACGTAGGGGTCGCGGTAGGAGCGGCGGAACACCAGCTCGTCGACCGCCGCGTAGAGGCGGACCAGCCGCATCCCGAAGCAGCCGAACAGCACGAACCAGGGAAGGAAGACGACCAGCATCACCGTGTCGCGCCTTCCGTCGACGATGCCCGAGATCAGAAGCGAGACGAGGCTCAGGCACAGATAGACGAACAGCGTGGCACTCAGCAGCACGATGGTGAACCAGCCGAAGGTCAGCACGATCCACACCAGATAGACGAAGAACGCGCCAGAGATCAGAATCTGCAGGATCACCACGTCGAAGATCACCGCGGCGTTCGCCAGGCTGAAGCTGGCGTGGAACGGGTTCAGCAGGTGGTCGTATTTGCGCCACCAGATCGTGACGATGCTGCGATCCCAGCGCAGGCGCTGGCGCACAAGCGCTGACACGGTCGCCGGCACGTCGGTGCCGGCCCGCGCCATCGGCTCGAACACCAGGTGCCAGCCGGCGCTGCGCAGCTTCATCGTGATGTCGGCGTCCTCGCCGACCTCGACGTCGAAGCCGCCGACCTCCTCGACCGCGGAGCGGCGGAAGGCCCCGAACGCGCCGGAGACGATGCCGAGCAGGTCCAGCATCTCGCTGATGCGCCGGCCGAGCGAGATCGAGATCCGATACTCGATGTCCTGGTAGACCGTAGTCAGGCTGGCGCCGGGATTGCGCACGAAGAGATTGCCGCCGACCGCGCCGACCGCGGGATCGTCGAAATGCGCCAGCAGGTGCTGGAAGGCGTCGCGGTCGAAGGTGGTGTCGGCATCCACGATGATGATGAAGTCGTGGCTGCAGTGCGCGATGGCGAGGTTGGTCGCGGCACTCTTGCCGCCGCGCATCTCGATCGAGAGACCGATGTCGATCGCGCCGGCCTTGATCAGGCGCTGGATCACGTTCCGGGTCTCGTCGATCGAGCCGTCATCCACGACGACGATCTCGCCGAGGCGCTTCTGGCCCGTCCTCGGATCGCCCATCGCCGTCTGCTCCAGGATCGAATGGACGCAGACCGGCAGCGACTCCGCCTCGTTGTGGCCGGCGATGATGACGCTGAAGTTCCGGTTCGGCACCGGCAGCGGCTGCTCGGGCACCCCGAACAGCACATTGCGGACCGAGCGGTAGAGGAAGACCAGGCCGCCGACCAGGTATCGCGGCAGCTCGAAGATCAGCGTGAACCAGAAGAAGAGCGCAAGGTCGGGCGCGTCCAGCTCGCCCAGCATCTGGATGCCGGCGAGGATCCCTGCGGTGACGTCCGGGTTCACGAGGTCAGGCTTTCGAGGAGCGCCGTCGCGGCAGCACCTTCGGCGACCTCGATCTCGAGGGTGAGAGGGTAGGAGAGCGAGGCGCGGGTGACGACGCGGATGCTTTCCAGCACCAGCTTGGCACCGGCACCGCCGGTTTCCGGCATCGCCACCACCAGCCTGTCGTCGCTGACCAGGGTGGCGAGATCGGTCTCGCGCATCGACTCGACGACGATCTGGACGAACAGCCGCATGATCTCGCCGGCGCCGGCGGCACCGAGCGCCGCGCGCATCTCGTCGAGGTTGGCAACGGTGATCGAGCCGATCGCCATCGGCCGCTTGTAGCGCTCGGCGACCAGCGACTGCTCGCGGATCAGCAGCAGGAAGTCCTTCAGCGCATAGGTGCGCGGGAAGGCGTCGGCGACGGTCGGCACCTCGGTGTGCGGCAGGTCGGCGACGCGCGTCGCCGCGGCGCCGCGGTCGTTGAGGTCGTAGTGGTGCCAGTCGAACGGCTGCACCTGCTCGCCCTTCACCGTCGCCTGGCAGTCGAGGCAGCGGAAGGCCGGCTGCGGCTCGGTCATCACCTGCTGGCAGGCGCGGCAGCGGACCAGCGTGCCGGGCCGGCCGTAGTCGACGCCGAAATGCTTCAGCTCGTGCTTGCACTTCGGGCAGACCAGGTCGCTGCCCTGGACGAAGCGGCTCTCGCCGTCCTGAAAGCCGCAGCGATAGTGATGGATGATCGGCTCTTCGAACAGGTTGGCGCTGCCGCATTGGATGCAGGCCTCGAACGCCGCGAGCCGGCCCGAGGCGCAGCCGGGGCAGGTCAGCACGCGCGCGAAGAAGCGGCGGTCGAGCAGGTCGAGATTGGCCAGCGCCTCGAGGTCGGTGCGGGCGTCGAGCGTATCGAGCCCCGGCCGGCCACGCAGCAGCGGGTAGGAGACCGTCGATGGGATCGCCGATCCGCGCTCGGCCTCGATCGGGCGGGCGCGGCTGTAGGCGAGCCCGAGGATCGCCAGCTTGTCGAGATCGGCGTTGCGGCGCCGGAGATTGCCGGGCAGCTCGTCGATGCGGTCGCGGATCGGCTGGAATACGCCGAGCATCTCCTCGATCGCCGGGGGTGCCAGGCTGGGCACCACGAAATCGGCGGGAAGATGCGAGGGAAGCGGGCCGATCACTCCGACCGGCACCAGCGGCGGCAACGCGCGTGCCGTCGACAGCCACTCCGACGAGCCGACATCCGCGCCGACGACCACCGCGTCGCAGTCGTAGGGGTCGTTCGCCTGCCAAGCGACCCCGTCCCGCTCCGGGAGGTCACCCTCGAAGCGGCCGATCGCGCAGATGTGCCACGTCATGCGTTCCCCGGAAAAAGGAGGGGCCGTTAACCAGCTTTTGCTCGGGTCAACGCAGGCGGAAGCCCCGCGGTTTCCGCACGTCACCGAATCTGTGTGCCGAAGAGAACGCCTGCGTGTCTGGTCCTGAGACTTTCAAATCCGGAAGTGGTAGACGGAATTCGGAGACCGGGTCGCCGGGGAGGGCTACCCCGCCGCGGCACCACGCCAGCGGGCACCCGGATCGGCGGCCTCGGCCTGGCGGCGAACCAAGGTCGCGTAGAGGCCGCCTTTTGCCAGCAGCTCCTCGTGACGGCCTTGCTCGCGCACGCGGCCGCCGTCGAGGACGACGATCTCGTCGGCCTCGCGCACGGTCGAGAGGCGATGCGCGATCACCAGCGTGGTGCGGCCGCGCGCCAGGTCGTCGATCGCCTGGCGCACGCGGCGCTCGCTGACCGCGTCCAGATGCGAGGTCGCCTCGTCGAGGATCAGGATCGGCGCGTTCTTGAGCACGGCGCGTGCGATCGCGAGGCGCTGTCGCTGGCCGCCGGAGAGCTTGAGCCCGCGCTCGCCGATCGGGGTCGCGAGCCCGTCGGGAAGCGCGCGCACGAAATCGGCGAGCGCGGCGCGCTCGAGCGCGTCCCACAGCTCCTCCTCGGTCGCCTCGTCCTTGCCGAGGCGGAGGTTGAAGGCGAGATCGCCGTTGAAGAGGTAGGTGTCCTGCGAGACCAGGGCGACCTGGCGGCGGAGATCGTCGAGCACGAGCTCGCGCGTCTCGATGCCGTCGACCTGGATCGAGCCGGACGCCGGGTCCCAGAAGCGCAGCAGCAGATGGGCGAGCGTCGTCTTGCCGGCCCCGGACGGGCCGACCAGCGCGACCGTCGCGCCGCGCCTCAAGTTCAGCGTCACGTCGGCGAGCGCCGGGCGCAGCGTGCCGGGATAGCCGAAGCCGACCTGGCGGAACGACAGCGCCGGCGTCTCGACCGGCGGCACCGCCGGCAGGTGCGCCGGCCCGTCGGCGACCGTCGCCGGCTCGCGCTCCAGCAGGTCGAGCCGCCGTGTCGCCCCGAAAGTGTCGGCAAGCTGGCGGCCGACATGGGCGATCTCGGAGATCGGCAGGAACGCGGCCATCGCGATCAGCGTCGCCAGCGGCACCAGGCCCGCCGGGATGGTGCCGGAAGCGGCGAGGCCGGCACCGGTGAGCGCGACTGCGAGTCCGCCGAGGCCGGTCGTGGCTTCGAGAAGGTTCGCCTGCCGGGCCATGTCGCCGAGGAAGGCGAGCCGCGCGGTTCCGAGAGTCTGGCTGAGCTCGGTCAGGTCGCGGCGGCGGTCGTCCTCGCGCTGGAAGGCGACGACCTCGGCCAGGCCCTGCACCGTGTCGGTGACATGCGCGTTGAGGCGGCCCAAGGACATCCGCATCTCGGATCCCAGACGGTCGACGCGCTTGCGCGCCAGCGCCGGGCTCGCCGCGGCGACGATCAGGAACGGCGCCAGCACCGCCGCCAGCAGCGGGTTCATCCAGGCGAGCCCGATCAGCACGCCGGCCGGCACCAGCACACCGACCGCGGCCGGCACCAGCGTGTGCGCGACGAAGTACTCGACCAGCTCGACGTCGTGGGTCGCCATCGAGACGAGGTCGCCCGAGCGCCGGCGCAGCAGATAGGCGGGGCCGAGGTTCGCCAGCTTCCTGAAGAGGTCGAGCCGCATCACCGCCAGCATCCGGTAGGCGACGTCGTGGGCGAGCCAGGACTCGAGCCAGTGCAGCACGCCCGCGGCGACCGCGGCGGCGAACAGCCAGACGACCAGCGCGTCGAAGCCGGTGCCGGCCTTCAGGTTCATCACGATCAGCGCCGACAGCGCGCTGACGCCGATGAAGGCGATCACGCGGCCGAGGCCGAGCCCGAAGGTCGCGACGATGCCGCCCCGCCATGGGCCGACGCGGTGCCAGAGGCTGGAGAGAGCCGACGAGGCGCTGCCATGCGCGGCGATGATTCCGCTCTCGGGCTCCGGCACCGGCGCCTTGGTGCCGCCTTCGAGAACGCCATCGGTCTCGATCTTGGCGTCGCCGGCGATCAGGCGGTCGCCGCCGCGCGTCTGCTCGGCCATCAGCTCGTGATAGAGGCCACCCATCGTCATCAGCGCCTGGTGGGTGCCGGACTCGACCAGCTTGCCCTTGTCGAGGACGAGGATGCGGTCGGCGCCGATCACGCTGGAGAGGCGATGCGCGAAGACCAGCGTCGTTCGCCCGGCCCTCAGTCGGTCGAGCGCTTCCGGGATCGCCGCCTCGTTCTCGGCGTCGACCGAGGACAGCGCCTCGTCGAGGACCAGGATCGTGGCGTCCTTGAGCAGCGCGCGGGCGATCGCAAGACGCTGGCGCTGACCGCCGGAGAGCTTGAGGCCGCGCTCGCCGACGAC
>JAEULB010000046.1 GCA_016792585.1 Rhodospirillaceae bacterium | reverse complement strand
CGTCGCCGAGAAGGTCCTGGGTCAAGCCGATTTCAAGGCGCTGCTGGCCGCGGCCGACCAGGCGCTCTATCGCGCCAAGGCCGCCGGCCGGAACCGCGTCGCGACCTAGACGAAGAAGCTCGATATCGCGATCAGCGTGATCAGCGCGAAAGCGAAGCGGCGGTAGAGGAGATCGGAGGTGTGGCGGAAGCCGCGCGCGCCGACCCAGACCGATGCGCCGTAGATCGGTGCCAGCAGCACCGACACCGCCATGATCTCGCGCGTGAACAGCCCACCGATCCAGTAGGCGACCGTGGTGATCAGGATCATCAGGCCGAAGAAGGCGTTGATGTTGGCGCGCACCAGCGCCGCGTTGGCCTGGCTGCCCAACCAGAATAGGATCACCGGCGGGCCGATCATGCCGGTGGCCCCTCCGAGCGCGCCGGACGCGGCGCCGGCCCCCAGCGTCAGCGGCAGCGACGGCGATCCCTGATAGCGCCAGCCGCTGGCGATCACCGCGACCAGCCCGAGGATCGTGACCGAGATGCCGAGCCGCAGCGTCTCCGTCGGCACATGGACCAGGATCGCGATGCCGACCGGCAGCGCCGCGACCGCGGCGATGGTCAGCGGCACGATCTCGCGCCAGCGGCATTCGCGGGTCGCGGCGACGAAGAGCGGCAGGGTGACGAGCCCGTCCACCACGGTCAGCAGCGGCACCGCGACCACGGGGTTCATGACCGCCGACAGGATCGGGACCAGGATCATCGCCGCGCCGAAGCCGACGAGCCCGCGCACCACGCCGGCGACGATCATGCCGGCGGCGACCCAGACGAAGCCGGGGCGCGCCGCCTCGGCCGCCATCAGGTCGACGAAGCTTTCCAAGATCGGATCAGTCCCCCGGCACCGGACGCGGCCGCTTGTCCGGCCCGATCGCAACGTAGGTGAAAGTGCCCTCGGTCACCAGCCGGCGGCCGCCCTCTGCGCCGGTGATCGCCCAGGCTTCGACCCCGACCGTGATCGAGGTGCGTCCGATGCGCTTGATGTCGGCGTAGCAGCAGACGATATCGCCGACCAGGACCGGGGTATGGAAGGTCATCGCGTCGAGGGCGACCGTGACCACCCTGCCCTTCGCCCTCTGGAAAGCGGTGACGCCGCCCGCGATATCCATCTGGGAGAGCAGCCAGCCGCCGAAGATGTCGCCGTTGGCGTTGGTGTCGGCCGGCATGGCCAGCGTCCGGATCGCCATCTGGCCTTTGGGTTGCCTAACAACATCTTGGGGGTTATCGGCGGTTTTAGCCATTTCAGCGCCTTGATTTTGCGTCCGTGGGAGGCATTATGCCGGCCATGAAAGACCTGTTCCAGTCGGGCTCGGCAGCCCGCGCCGAGGCCTATTCGGCCAAGGATATCGAGGTTCTCGAAGGCCTCGAGCCGGTCCGCCGCCGCCCGGGCATGTATATCGGCGGCACCGACGAACGCGGCCTGCACCACCTGGTCGCCGAGGTCCTGGACAACTCGATGGACGAGGCCGTCGCCGGCCACGCGACCTGGATCGACCTCGAACTCGACACCGACGGCTATTGCACCGTCAGGGACAATGGCCGCGGCATTCCGGTCGACAAGCACCCGAAATACCCGAGCAAGTCGGCGCTCGAGGTCATCCTCACGATGCTGCATTCGGGCGGCAAGTTCTCGCAAAAGGCCTACGAGACCTCGGGCGGCCTGCACGGCGTCGGCGTCTCGGTGGTCAACGCGCTCTCCGACGACCTGCAGGTCGAGGTCGCACGCGACCGCCGCCTCTATACCCAGGGCTACAGCCGCGGCGTGCCCGCGGGCAAGCTCAAGGACGCAGGCCCGGTGCTGAACCGGCGCGGCACGACCATCCGCTTCCATCCCGACCCGCAGATCTTCGGCAAGGGCGCCAGGTTCAAGCCCTCGACGCTGTACCGGATGTGCCGGTCCAAGGCCTACCTCTACAAGGGCGTCGAGATCCGCTGGAAATGCGATCCCTCGCTGCTCAATCCGGGCGACCTGACCCCGGCCGAGGCTAAGCTTCACTTCCCCGGCGGCCTCGCCGACTTCCTCGCGTCCTCGGTCGAGAACCGCGGCACGGTGACGCCGAGCCCGTTCGTGGGCGAGGTCAAGCTCGCCGACAACCAGGGCCGCGTCGAATGGGCGATCACCTGGCCGCTCGACGACGAGGGCTTCTCCCACTCCTACTGCAACACGATCCCGACTGCCGAGGGCGGGACGCACGAGCAGGGCTTCCGCCAGGCCCTGCTGCGCGGTGTCCGCGGCTACGCCGAAATGGTCGGCAACAAGCGGGTCGCCGCGGTCCAGTCCGAGGACGTGGTCGGCGGTGCGGCGGCGATGCTGTCGGTCTTCATCAAGGACCCGCAGTTCCAGGGCCAGACCAAGGAAAAGCTGGTCTCCCAGCACGCGACCAAGCTGGTCGAGCAGGCCGTCAAGGACCGCTTCGACCACTGGCTCTCCGGCCATCCCGAGGCCGCGAACGCGCTGATCGCGCGCATCCTGGAGCGCCTCGACGATCGCCTGAGGAAGCGCCAGGAGAAGGAGACCAAGCGCCAGTCGGCGACCCGCAAGCTCCGCCTTCCCGGCAAGCTGACCGACTGCACCCGGACCGACTCCACGGGCACCGAGATCTTCCTGGTCGAGGGCGACTCGGCAGGCGGCTCGGCCAAGCAGGCGCGCGAGCGCGACACCCAGGCGGTCCTGCCGCTTCGCGGCAAGATCCTGAACGTCGCCTCGGCCTCGGCCGAGAAGCTGCGCGGCAACCAGGAGCTCTCCGACCTGCTGCTGGCGCTCGGCGTCCAGCCGGGCAGCCGCTACGACGACAGCCAGCTCCGCTACGAGCGGGTCATCATCATGACCGACGCCGACGTCGACGGCGCCCATATCGCCTCGCTGCTGATGACCTTCTTCTATCGCGAGATGCCCGAGCTGATCCGGAAGGGCCACCTGTTCCTGGCGCAGCCGCCGCTCTATCGCCTGGTCCACGGCGCGACCTCGGTCTATGCCCGCGACGATGCCGACAAGGACCGGTTGCTGAAGTCCCACTTCAAGGCAAATGCCAAGGTAGAAATAAGTCGATTCAAAGGCTTAGGAGAAATGCCTGCGATGCAGCTTAAGGAAACGACGATGAGCCGGAAGACCCGGACGCTGCTTCGCGTCGAGATCGCCGAGGACGATGCGACCGACACTTCGAGGCTGGTCGAGCGCCTGATGGGCCGGAAGCCGGAGGAGCGCTTCAAGTTCATCCAGGAGAACGCCAAGGCCGCCCGCGACCTCGACGTCTAGGCACCCCGCCAAGTCCGCAATCCTCGTCGTCGCGCCGGCGTTGAAGGCGGGGACGTCGGCGTCCATCCTCGCCCCATGACGCCAGAGGAATACGCGAAGCACGACGGGCTCGGCCTGGCCGACCTGATCCGCCGGAAGCAGGTCACGGCCTCCGAGCTGGTCGAGATCGCGATCGCCGCGATCGAGAGGCTCGATCCCAAGCTCAACGCGGTGCCGATCCGCGCCTTCGAGATGGCGCGGGCGCGGGCGAGGGAGGCGCTGACCGGCCCCTTCGCCGGCGTGCCGTTCCTTGCCAAGGACCTCGGCCTCGAATGGCAGGGACTGCCGGTCAGGCAAGGCTCCCGCTATTTCATGGACTACGTGCCGGCCTGGGACGCCGACCTGGCCAAACGCTGGCGGCAGACCGGCATGATCCCGCTCGGCCGCACCAATTCGCCCGAGTTCGGCCTCAACGTCGCGACCGAACCCAAGATCCACGGCATCGCCCGCAGCCCGTGGAACCTCGATCGCACGCCCGGCGGCTCCTCGGGCGGCAGCGCAGCCGCGGTCGCGGCCAGGATCGCACCGATCGCTCATGCGAATGACGGCGGCGGCTCGATCCGCATCCCGGCGAGCCACTGCAATCTCTTCGGCCTCAAGGTCACCCGCGGACGGACCCCGGTCGGGCCTGCCCTCGGCGAGCTCTGGAACGGGCATGCGGTCAACCATGCGCTGACCCGGAGCGTCCGCGACTCCGCCGCCCTGCTGGATGCGACCGCCGGCCCCGCCCCGGGCGATCCCTATGCGGCGCCGGAGAAGCCGGCGTCATACCTCGCCGAGATATCGTCCCCGCCGGGGCGGCTCAGGATCGCCGCGACCTGGACCGCACCGAAGGGATACACGGTCGATGCCGAGGTCGCGGCCACGGTGCAGGAGGCGGCGACGTTCCTCGCCGGCCTCGGCCACACGGTCGAGGAGCGCCGCCCCGCCTATGATCACGCGGCGATGGAGCTCGGCCACAGCCTCGTGGTCGCCGGCAACATGGCGGCCGACATCGTCGAGTGCAGCGCCTTCCTCGGCCGCGCGCCGAAGCAGGACGATCTCGAGCCCGAGACATGGGACTTCATCCGCTTGGGTCAGGGCCTCACCGCCGAGGCGTTCGAGCGCTCGCGCCGTTCGCTCCATCGCCAGAGCCGGCTGATCGGCGCCTTCTTCGAGACCTGCGACGTGCATCTCTCGCCGGTGGTGCCGGTGCCGCCGCCGAAGCACGGCGAGACCACGATCGAGCGCATCGCGCACCTCATCGCCTTCACCTTTCCCTGGAACGCGACCGGCCAGCCCGCCTGCTCGGTGCCGTTCGGCTGGACGAAGGACGGGCTTCCGATCGGCATCCAGCTGGTCGGACGTCTCGGCGACGAGGTCACGCTGCTGAAGCTCGCCGCCGAGATCGAGGCGGCACGGCCCTGGGCCGACAGGAAGTCGCCTCTATCGCTGTGACGGCCGCGTCTTGAGCCCGCGCCTGACCAGCGTGGCCCAGGCATCCTCGGCGGTGTCGGCGAATTCGAACAGGGCGATGTCTTCGCTGCGGACCATGTCGGCTTCGACCAGCGCCTCGAAGTTGACCATCTTCTGCCAGTAGCTCCGCCCGAAGAGGACGATCGGGATCGCCGGCGCCTTTCTGGTCTGCACCAGCGTCAGGATCTCGAACAGCTCGTCCAGCGTGCCGAAGCCGCCGGGGAAGACCACCAGCGCGTTGGCGCGCATCGCCAGATGCATCTTCCGCATGCCGAAGTAGTGGAAGCGGAAGGTCAGGTCCGGCGTCGTATAGGCGTTGGGCTCCTGCTCCATCGGCAAGGTGATGTTGAAGCCGATCGAGGGCGCGCCGGCTTCGAAGGCACCGCGATTGGCCGCCTCCATGATCCCGGGCCCGCCGCCGGTGGCGATGACGTTGTCGCGCCAGCGGTCCTGGGGCGCCAGGGCGCCGCCGCGTTCGGAGACGATGCGGCCGAACTCGCGCGCGGCGTGGTAGTGGGCGCCGTGCCGCTTCATCCGCTCGACATCCGCCTTCTGCGTATCGAGCGTGGCCGCGGCATCGGCCTCGGCGACCTGCTCCGGCGACGGGATCCGGGCGCTGCCGAAGACGACCACGGTCGAACGGATGCCCCAGTCGCGGAGCAGATGCTCGGCCTTGGCGTATTCGAGGGCGAAACGGACGTCGCGCATCTCGTCGCGCAGCAGAAAATCGGTGTCCTCGACCGGCAGGCGATAGCTCGGCGACTGCTTCTGCCGTGTGTTGTCGGCCATCAGGCGCTCGGGATCTCGTCGAGGCGGCGATAAACCGGCTTGCCCGCCGCCTTGAACCGCCCGACCTCGTCGTCCGCGCCCTTGGAGGCGCCGCCGATCCGAAGACAGGCATCGCACCGGTCAGCCAGCGCCAGCGACACCGGCATCATGATCTCGTCGTAGGATTCGATCCCCCTGACCTGGATGATCGGCAGCGCCATGTTGACGCCGATCACCGGCACGTGGCCCTTGGCGAAGACCTCGTAGGCCGCGCGGTTCATCGCGTCCAGGTTCGCCCGACGATCGGCCTCGGTCCTGGAGCCGGCGCGATAGGGGCCTGAGACCATGATCCACATGCGTCAGTTCTCCTTGTCGGCGTAAGGGTTCTTGCCCTTGCGCAGCAGGAAGCGGATCGGCACCCCTTCAAGATCGAAGATCTCGCGCAGGCTGCCGGCGAGGTAGCGTTCGTAGGACTCGGGCAGCGCAGCGATGTTGTTGACCCAGAGCGCGAAGGTCGGCGGCCGCGCCTTCACCTGGGTCGCATAGCGGATCTTGACCCGGCGCCCCTGCACCAGCGGCGGCGTGTGCCGCTCGACCGCTTCGTTGAGCCAGCGGTTCAGCTGCGAGGTCGGGATACGCCGGTTCCATCGGGCGCGGGCATCCAGCACCGCATCCATGAGCTTGTCGAGGTTCGAGCCCTTGAGGCCCGAGGTCGCGATCCAGGCGACGCCCTTCGCCTGGTGCAGAGAGGCCTCCAGCCGATCCTTGAGCTGCTTCAGCGCCGAGGTCTTGTCGGCGACCGCGTCCCACTTGTTGACCGCGATCACCAGCGCCCTGCCCTCCTCGATCACGTGGCGGGCGATGGTCAGGTCCTGCTTGTCGAGGATCGCGTCGCCGTCGAGCACCAGCACGCAGACCTCGGCGTAGCGGATCGTGTTGATCGTGTCGCCGGCGGCGAGCTTCTCGACGCGGTCCTCGATGCGCGGGCGCTTGCGCAGCCCCGCGGTGTCGACGATCTCGACCTCGGCCCCTTTGTAGCGCCACGGAACGGCGATCGCGTCGCGGGTGATGCCGGGCTCGGGTCCGGTCAGCAGCCGCTCCTCGCCGATCAGCCGGTTCACCAGCGTCGACTTGCCGACGTTCGGACGGCCGACGATCGCGAGCTTGACCGGCTTCGACTCCCAGGAAACCTCGGCCTCCTCTTCCGTCTCCGGCTCGGCTTCGTCGCCTGATGCTTCCGCTTCCTTCGGCATATGACGGACGACCCAGTCCCAGAGCTCCTCGATCCCGAGCCCGTGCTCGGCCGAGACGCCGAGCGGCTCGCCGAGGCCGAGTGCATGCGCCTCGGCCAGGCCCGCCTGATGGAGAGAGCCTTCGCACTTGTTCGCGACCAGCAGCACCGGACGCTTGGCGCGGCGCAGCATCCCGGCGAAGGCGCGGTCGAGCGGCGTGACGCCGGCCCGCGCATCGACCATGAACACGGCGGCATCCGCCGCGGCGATCGCCTCTTCGGCCTGGCGGCGCATCTTTGCCTCGATCGTGTCGCCCTTCGCCTCCTCGAAGCCGGGCGTGTCGACCACGGCGATCTCGCGGCCGCGCACCTTCGTCCGGCCCTCGCGACGATCGCGGGTGACGCCCGGCCGGTCGTCGACCAGCGCCTGGCGGCGCCCGGTCAGGCGGTTGAACAGCGTCGACTTGCCGACATTGGGCCGGCCGACGATGGCGAGAGTGAACGGCATCAGTTTTGGCTTTAAGCCAACCGGATCAGGTCGGCGGAGTCGGTCAGCGCATAGACGGCACGGTCGGCGACGATCGGCGCCAAGCTGATGCCAGAGGGCAGCGAGAGCCGGCCGAGGAACTGTCCGGTGTAAGGCGAGACCGCGACCATCTCGCCATGGGTTCCGACCACCAGCAGGCGATCCTTCACCAGCACCGGGCCCGACCAGAACAGCGGATTGCGCTTCCTGGCTTCGTCCTTCCAGCGACCGAGCGAGGCGACCCAGCGCACGCGTCCGTCCCGGCGCGTAAGACACACAAGCTCGAAATCCGTCGACAGCACGAAGACGAAGTCGCCGGCAACCCATGGCATGTCGACGCCGCCGAGATCCGCATCCCAGACGCGGGCACCGGTACGGAGGTCGATGCCGACCGTGCGTCCGGAGTTGCCGGTCGCGATCACGATGCCGCGGTCGATGACCGGGTTGCCGCGGATGTCGGAAAGGCCTGCGACCTGGTCGGAACGCCTGACCTGCACCAGCGCGTCCTGCCAGATGATGCGACCGTTTTCGACGCGGAGCGCGAAGATCTCGCCTGAGGAATAGGCGACGACGACCGTACCGCCATCGACCGCCGGGCTCGGGCCGCCGAGCAGGCCAGCGACCTCGGGGATGCCTGCATGAACCCACTGCCGGGCGCCGTCGCTGGCATCGAGCACGGTGCACTGGTTGTCGACGGTGGCGACGACGACGCGGCCGGGTATCGCGGTCGGCGCCGAGCGGACCGGGCCGGTCATCGAGGTACGCCACAGCACCTTGCCCGTCGCGGCCTCGAGCGCCACGACCTGGGCGAAACCGGTGCCGGCGTAGATCCGGCCCTCGGCAAAGGCGATGCCGCCGCAATGCGCCGGATCGCCGCCCTCACCCTCCGGCCGCGCCGAGGTGCGCCAGACGCTGGCGCCGGTTCTGGCATCGAAGGCGCTGACCCGCGCATCGGCGTCGAGGACGAAGATCTTGCCGTCCGCGATCACCGGTTGGGCGAGAAGACGGAGCGAACTCGAGCTTCCGGAGCCGGCGCGGACGCGCCAGCCGACCTTGAGCTCGTCGGCGCCGTCCAGGTGCTGCATCGCATGACTCGGGGTGCCGCCCGAAACCGGCCAGGCCTCGTTGGCAAAGGGCCGCGGCAGGCGGACCGGCGTGTTGGCGAGCGAAGGGTCGGGCTCGAGCTTCTGGTCGAGTGCCAGAACCGAGATCCGCGTTCCCGGCAGCGGCGGCGCCGGCGTGGCGCCGAACCACTCGTCGGTAAGGCCGCAGCCGCTCAAGGCCGAGGCGCCGAGTACCGAGAGGAAGTGGCGACGGTCGAGACTCATGAACGTCTCAGTCGGCGAGCGCCGCGGCCATCTCGGCGGCGCGCCCGCGGATCGCCGGCGAGGCCGTCGGGTCGTCGGCGAGACGACGGAAGATGTCGCGTGCGCGTCCCTTGTCGCCCTGGTTGAGCGCGATGGCGCCGGTCAGCTCGAGGGCCGGGTGTCGCCAGGGATTGGTGTCCTGCACGAGCGGCGCCAGCTTGAGCGCGGCCGAGGCCGCTTCCGGCCCGTCGGCGCGATGCTGGGCGGCCAGGAGAACGGCGAGATCGCGGAAGACCGCATCGACCGAGCCGTCGGCCGCGATCTGGTCGTAGACCTCGATCGCCTTTGGCGTCTCGCCGCCGCGGATCAGCGCCGCCGCCTGATGCAGGCGCGCGAGCGTGCCCACGCCCCCGCCGGCGCTCTTGGCGAGCGAGGCCAGCGCATCCGGCCCCAGCTTCTGGTCGGTGGCCGAAAGCTCGACCGCCTCGATCAGCTTCTGGGTATCGGCGGCCCGGCGGCTCTTCTGCCAGTCGCGATAGGCGACCGTACCGGCGATCGCCAGGACCAGCAGGACCACGGCCGCGACGGCAAACCTTCCGTACTTGTCCCACAGCCGCTTGTACTGATCGCGGCGCAGGTCCTCATCGACTTCCTGGATAAAATCCGTCACCCGGCAGGTTCCTTAACGGCCGTCTCAAAAAGGGTCGCTAACATACCGATGCAGCGGGACTTGAGCAAACGCCTCAAGCCCTCCGGGCGTCGGGCAGGAAGCGGAAGGCGACGGCGATCCGGTTCCAGCCGTTGATCGCCACGACGGCGGCGGTCAGGTAAGCCAGCTCCTTCTCGGTAAACAGCTTTTTCACCTCGTCGTAGACCTCGTCGGGGACATGGCCATCGGCGATGTCGGTCAGGGAGTCGGTCCAGGCCAGCGCCGCCCGCTCCCGGTCGGTGAAGGCCGGCGACTCGTGCCAGGCGGCGAGCACGTGCAGGCGCTCCTCGGTCTCCCCGAGCTTGCGGGCCTCGCGGGTGTGCATGTCGAGGCAGAAGGCGCAGCCGTTGATCTGGGACGCCCGGATCTTGACCAGCTCGATCAGCGATTTCTCGATCCCGCCGGCGTCGATCACCGCCTGGTTCAGGGGCCCCAGATGCGCCCTCACCTCGGGCGCCAGCTTGTGGAAATCGGCGCGGTTCATCCTGGACTTCATCTAAGGACCTTTCGCGGGAGGAGGCCCGAACATGGTACCGCGTCCGGGCCGGTGCCAGCCCCTTTACGCCAGCGCCGAATTGAGGAAGACTTCCGAACATGGTGGTTTTCCTCCTGCGGCGCCTCGCCGCGAGTGCCGCAGCGTAATGACCGAGCTGATCCGCCTCGCCGACCGCAAACGGCCGCGCCAGGTGTATTTCAGCCGCCCCGAACTCATGCAGCTTCTCGCCCTCTACAGCCGCCAGGTATCGGCCGGCGAGTGGCGCGACTACGCCATCGACCACAAGGCCGGGATGGCGATCTTCTCGGTCTTCCGCCACAGCTTCGACCGCCCCTTGTTCTCGATCGCCAAATGGGCGGACGCCCAGCGCCCGTCGAGCTACGCGGTCTTCGCCGGTCCGAGACGGCTCAAGGCCGGCGGCTCGCTGCTCGACGTGCTGGCCGTCCTCGAAGGCCGGCCCAAGCTCGTCGGCGCCTGATGACGGCAACCACAGCCGTCTGCAACTCATACTTGTACGGACAGAATCCCTAGCCGATCATCGGCCGACGCTTTGCCGTCGGGGGGATACATGCCATTCGTCACCGTGCGGGTTGGCACGCCGCGCAACCGCCTGATCTACGTCAACGGCGCCTACACCCAGGCGGCGGGCAACTCTTCGACCGACACGTTCGAGCTCGTTGCAGGCGGCTACAGGTTCGAGACCCTGACCGGCGACAAGCGCGTGGACTATCGCAAGAAGTTCAGGGTCTCGGCCGAGGACGAGGAAAGGACGATCGACCTCGACCCGATCGATCCACCCGAAGAGACCTGACGATGGACATCCGTCGGCTGATCCCCGGTATCGCCACATGCGCGCTCGTCGTCGCGCTCGCCGGCTGCTCCTATCCGACCCGCAACGAAAAGGCCGACGTCATCAACGAGACCTTCGGCTATCGCCTGGGCAACCTCGCGGCGGGCGGCGCCGAAGATACGCTGGTCGTGGTGACGGCATCGGGCGGCGGCACGCGCGCGACGGCGCTCGCGCTGTCGACCCTTCGCGCCCTCGACAAGGTTCGGCTGCCGACGGGCCGCAGCCTCGCGCAGGAGATCGACGTGATCTCGTCGGTCTCAGGCGGCAGCGTCGCCGCCGCCTATTTCGCGCTCGCCGGCCGCGGCGGCTTCGACACGCTCGAGCACGACTTCGTGCGACGGAACGGCATGGCCGCCATCATGAGCGCAGGCCTCAATCCCTTCGGGCTCGCGAAGCTGTCTACGCCGGGAACCGAACGCATCGACCTGCTGATCGACTATCTCGACCGGCAGCTCTTCAAGAAGGCCACCTATCGGACCTTGCTCGAGGCCGGCCATCGGCCGCTCCTGGTGGTGAACGCGGCCGACATGGTCGAAGGCATACCCTTCTCGTTCACACAGCGGAAGCTCAATCTGCTCTGCAGCGAGCTTACGAAGATCCCGCTGGCGACGGCCGTCGCTGCCTCCGCCGCGTTTCCGGTCGCTCTCTCGCCGGTGACGCTGACGAACTATCAGCCCTGCGAGGCCACGCCGCGAAGCTGGCCGCCGGCCTGGGTAGAGGTGAACCTCGACGACCCATCCAGCGCCTTCGCCTCGCCGAGCCTCTGGTACGACGCGCCGCAGCGGACCCTTCTCGCGCGCGCCGAAAATGCCTACGCAATGGGCCGGAACGCGCCGCCGGGCCGCCGGAAGAGCTACGTCCACCTGCTCGACGGCGGCATCGCCGACAATCTCGGCCTCTTCGAGCCCCACCGGATGCTAACGACGGCCGACACCGATCCGTCCCTCTGGGCCCTGGTGAACAGCGGCACAGCGAAGAAGCTGATCTTCGTCGTCATCAACGCCCGCTCCTTCGCCGCCTCGTCCCTCGATGAATCCCAGGCGACCCCGGGCATGCTCGACATGCTGATGTCGTCGATCAACGCGCCGATCGACCGCGCGACCGCCGGCACCGCGCTTCAACTCCGCGAAACCCTGCTGGAGACGTTCCAGAAGCTCGATCGAGGACTGGGAAGGTTCGCCGCCCTTGCGCGGAACACGGCTCTCGTCACGATCGACTTCGATGCGATCGCCGACGATGCCTGCCGCCGCAAGTTCCAGTCGATTCCGACCAGCTGGCACATCAAGAAGGAGCAGGTCGACGCGCTGCTGGAGGTCGGAGGTGCGCTTCTCGCCAACGACCCGAGCTTCGCGAAGCTCCTGAGCCTCGCCGGCGCCGCGCGTCCGGATCTCCCGACGCTCGCCGACACCTGCGGCAAGCTCGCCTTCTGAGAACGAGAAACCCCGCCGGCTTCAAGCCGACGGGGTTCTCGAAGGAAGCGCGAGCTTCGATCAGCTCTTGTCGATGCCCCACCACACGACCATCACGCCATTGACCAGGCCGCTGACGTTCTTGCGGTGGATGATCGGCTGGTCGTACTGGCCGACCGGAATGTAGGGGATATTCTCCCACAAGCGCTTGTGCCAGGCGTCGGCGAGCTGCTTCTGCTTCGCCGGGTCGGTCTCGCGCATGAAGGCCTGGCGCATCTTCTCGGCTTCCATGTCGCACGGCCAGCCGAACCAGGCTGCGTCGCACGCGGTCAGCGTGCCGAGGTTCGAGAACGGCAGCGCCTGCGAAGCGCCACCGGCCGTGGTGTGGAAGATATGCCAGCCGCCCTGCTCCGGCGGTTCCTTCTTGCCGCGCCGGGCGACGACGTTGCCCCACTCCTGCAGCTGGAGGTCGACGTTGACGCCGATCTTCTTGAGGTTGTCGGCCGTCACCAGGGTCAGCGACTTGAGGAAGCCGATGTCCGAGGCGCCGATCAGGGTGATCTTCTCGCCCTTGTAGCCGGCCTCGGCCATCAGCTGCTTGGCGCGCTCGATGTTCTGCTTGGAATAGGCCTCGGTCCCGGCCTGGGTCCCGAAGGGCGCCTTGCAGATCCACAGCGAGAAGCAGGGCGTCGAGTCCTTCCAGAACTGCTCGCCGCCGTAGGAGGCCTGCGCGTATTCGCGCTGATCGACCATCAGCGCCAGCGCCTGCCGCGCCTTGACGTTGTTGAATGGCGGCAACAGGTGGTTCGGCCGCATCATCCCGTAGATGCCGGTGTTGAAGATCTTCGAGATGACGATGTCGGGGTTCTTCTCGATCGTCGGCACATTGTCGAGGGACGGCTGGTCGAGCAGATCGACCTCGCCTTTGGCCAGCGCCGCATAGGCCGTGGTCGAGTCCGGGATGACCGCGTACTCGACGCGGTCGAGCTTCACGACCTTGCCGCCGGAAAGTCCGTTCGCGGGCTCGCTGCGCGGCACGTAGTCCTTGTTCTTCTCGTAGACGAGCTTCGATCCCGGCACCCATTCGGCCTTGTTGAACTTGAACGGGCCGGAGCCGATGGTCTCGGTGATCGGCGTCGCCGGATCGATCATCGCTTCCTTCTCGCGGTAGATGCCACCGGCCTGGTTGATGCCGGACATCGAGAAGAGCGCGAAGCCGAAGGGCTCCTTCAGCGTCATGACGACGGTCTTGTCGTCCGGGCCCTCGATCTTGGCGAGGAAGCCCTCGAGCGTGCGCCCGAGCGACTCGCGCTGGACGAAGCGCTTGACCGAGGCGACCACGTCCTTCGACGTCACCGCCGAGCCATCGTGGAACTTGAGGCCCGGGCGCAGCGTCATCGTGTAGGTGAGCTTGTCCGGCGAGATGGTGTAGTTCTCCACCATCTGCGGCTTGGCTTCCATGTTGATGTCCCAGCCGAACAGCGTGTCGTAGACCGCCGCCATGTGCATGGCGGTGATCGTCGCCGTCGTCTGGTAGCCGTCGAGCACCCGCAGATCCGCATGCGGCACGACTTTCAGAACTTTCTGGGCCGCCGCCGGCCCAGAAAGCGCGGTCGCGGCCAGAAGGCCGAAGGCGATCGCGGTGATCCTCGTCCTGTTCATTGCGTTCCTCCCTGATTGCCCGTTGCCGGGGGAGGAAAATTCTAGCACGGGTTTTCCGAAACGAAACGGCCGTTTCAAATGCTACATGCGCGCCTTGGTGCGCCGGGTAGGCGGCGCCGTCAGCGGATCCTCCGGCCAGGGGTGCCGCGGGTACCGTCCGCGCAGCTCCGCGCGAACCGCCGCATATCCGCTCCGCCAGAAATTGCCGAGATCCTGGGTCACCTGCAGCGGACGTCCCGCCGGCGACAGCAGGTGGACGACGACCGGAACCTTCCCGCCCCCGACCGTCGGCGTCTCGACCTGCCCGAACATCTCCTGCAACTTGACCGCGAGCACCGGTGGATCGACATCATAGTCGAGCGCGATCCTGGAACCCGACGGCACGTCGAGATGCGTCGGCGCCAGCGACTCCAGCTTCTTCTGCTGCGCCCAGTCGAGTCGAGCGCTCAGCGCCGCCGCGAGGTCGATGCGCGCGAGATGCGCACGCCTGGATGAACTGCCGAGAAACGGGCCGAGCCAGGTTTCGAGACCGGCGAGCAGCGCCTCGTCGGAGAAATCCGGCCAGCTCGGATCCAGGCGATGGAGGAAACGGTTCCGCGCCTGGAAGGTTCTGAGCCCGGGCGTCCATGGCAGGCAATCGAGGCCCATCAGGCGGATGCCGGCGAGCATCGCCGCGGCGCGCGCCTCGGCGCCGCCGGTCTCCGACTTCGTCTCGTCGAGGACCAGCGCACCCAGCTTGACGCGCCTGGCCGCCGTTACCGCCTCGGCGCGCTCGTCCCAGACGACATCTTCGGTCGTCTCGATGCGGTCGGCGAACAGGCTCTCGATCTCGGCACGGTCGATCGCCGCGGCGAGGAAGACGCGGGCATCGCGGCCCGCATCGTCGAGATCGGCGATCGCGAGATAAGGCTCACGCGACAGAGGATCCTCCGGCGCCAGCGCCGCGCCGCGTCCGTTGACGAGGCGATACTGTCCCTGCCCGCCGCGCCGCTGTGCCACCCGCCCGGGATATGCGAGCGCCACCAGCGCGCCGACCGACATCGCGGCATCGTCCTTCGCCGCCTTGATCCGTCGCTTCCACGCTTGCGCCGCCTGCCGTGCCTCGGCGATGCGGCCGCGATGGGCGTGCGGGTCGGAGGAACCGTTCAGCGCATCCAGGCGCCGGCGGAGATCGGGATCCCGCGCCTGTGCCGTCAGCACGTCGCGCTCGGAGAGCAGCGCCGCCACCTCGCAGGCACGACCGCCGCTCCCCTGCTCCGCGCCCGCCAGCACCATGTGGGAGAGGCGCGGATGGAGAGGCAGCTCGGCCATGCGCCGGCCATGCCGCGTGATGCGTCCGTCCCGATCGAGCGCACCGAGCTGCTCAAGAAGCGTGCGGGCCTGGGTCGTCGCCGCCTGCGGCGGCGCATCGAGCCAGGCGAGCGATGCGGGATCGGCCGCCCCCCAGACCGCGAGGTCGAGCGCCAGCGGCGCCAGGTCGGCGACCAGGATCTCCGGCGGCAGCGCCGGCAGCAGGGCGCGATGGGCCGCCTCGCTCCACAGGCGATAGCAGATGCCGGGCTCGGTGCGGCCGGCGCGGCCGCGGCGCTGGTCGACCGAGGCGCGGCCGGCGCGCACCGTCTCCAGCCGGCTCATGCCACTGCGCGGATCGAAACGCGAGACGCGCGCGAAGCCGGCATCGACGACGACGCGCACGCCCTCGATGGTCAGGCTGGTCTCGGCGATCGAGGTCGCCAGCACCACCTTGCGCGTGCCCGGCGCCGCCGGCCGGATCGCCTCGTCCTGCTCGCGGGCCGAGAGCGCGCCATAGAGCGGATGCACTGTCGCGGAAACCTCGCCGAGGCGATCGGCGACGCGCCGGATCTCGCGCTCGCCCGGCAGGAAGGCGAGGACGCTGCCGCCCTCCTCGGCAAGCGCGCGCCTGATCGCCGACACGGTCGCGTTCTCGATCTCCTGCAGCGTCACGTCGCCGAGATATCGGGTCTCGACCGGAAAGGCGCGCCCCTCGCTCTCGATCACCGGAGCGTTGCCGAGGAGACGTGCGACGGCAGCGCCGTTGATCGTCGCCGACATCACCAGGATGCGGAGATCGTCGCGCAACGCTCCCTGGGTCTCGAGCGCCAGCGCCAGGCCCAGATCGGCGTTGAGGCTGCGCTCGTGGAATTCGTCGAACAGGATCGCGCCGACCTGAGCCAGCTCGGGATCGCCCAGCATCCGGCGCGTCAGCACGCCCTCGGTCACGACCTCGATCCGGGTCTTCGGCCCCACCTTGCTGTCGAGATGGACGCGATAGCCCACGGTCTCGCCGACATCCTCGCCGAGGCCCGCCGCCATGCGCCGTGCCGCCGCGCGGGCGGCGAGACGCCGGGGTTCGAGCACGACGATCGTCTTGTCGCCGAGCCACGTTTCGCCCAGCAGCGCCAGCGGCACGCGCGTGGTCTTGCCGGCGCCCGGCGGCGCCACCAGCACCGCGTTGGGGCCGGCGGCGAGCGCGGCCTTGAGCCGCGGCAGCGCCTCCTCGATCGGCAAGCCTTCCTTCATGTGAGGAAGGCTTCTAGCACGGGTTCGATATCGGCGCCGTTTCGCTAGCGATCGGCGCGCTCGGCGGGCGTCACCTCGATCGTCCGCAGCCGGCCCGAGCTGACCACGACCAGCGCGATGCGCCGGCCGATCCGTTCGCGGTCGAGAAGACGGATCATGTCGTCCGCGCCGGTGACCGGGATGCCGTCGAGCGAGACCATGATGTCGCGCTCCTTCAAGCCAGCCTTGGCCGCCGGTCCGTCCCGATCGATCGTCGTCACGATCACCGCCGAGCCGCTGTCGAGCCCAAGCGAGCGCGCCATCCGGCGCGGGATCGGGATCGTCTGGGCGCCGACGCCGATGAAGGCGCGGCGCACCCGGCCATGCCGCAGGATCTCGGTCAGCACATGGCTCGCGGTGTTGGACGAGACCGCGAAGCAGATGCCCTGCGCGCCGGCGATGACCGCGGTGTTGATGCCGATCACCTCGCCTCTGCTGGAGACCAGAGGGCCGCCGGAGTTCCCTGGGTTCAGGGCCGCATCGGTCTGGATCACGTCGTCGATCAGGTGCCCGGTCGCCGCACGCAGGCTTCGCCCGAGCGCCGAGACGACGCCGGTGGTGACGGTGGAGTCGAACCCCAGCGGGTTGCCGATCGCGACCACGAGCTGGCCGCGCCGGAGCGCCTTGGAATCGCCGAGCCGTGCCGCCGGGAACGTAGCACCGTGATTGACGCGGAGCACGGCGAGATCGGTATGCGGATCGTCGCCCAGCACCGAGGCCTCGGCCTCGCGCCCGTCGGAAGCCGCGATGCGCACGAGGCGCGCCTGCTGGACGACGTGGCTGTTGGTGAGCACGAGGCCGTCGGGCGAGACGATGACGCCGGAGCCCGATCCGCCGCGACGCTTGGCCGCCGCGTCGGGCGGCGTCGCCACCCGGACCACCGCCGGCCCTACTCCGTCGACGACCCCGATCACCGACTCCGAATAGGCGTCGAGCAGCGGGCGGTCGTCAGCCGGCGACGGGGAAGACGGTCGGGCCTCGTCCGCGGCGAAGCCGTCGGCGAGGTATCTGAGGTCGGTATCGAACATGCGCGAGTTCCGCCGAAAGGGGCGACTTACGTGGGGTCCGGGACGACCGCCGGCAAGGGCCGGCCGGCAGCCGAGGGTGCTTGACCCCGTCCCCAACGAGGGCAATGCTTCGCCCGGCCGGCGAGCAGAACGTCGCACGGAAACGGCAGAACACCGGGTGGCATCGAGTGGCCATGACGCACAGCCCAGGGACAACCAGCGCGGCGAGCCGGTGACCGGCCCCTTCGGCACCGACGTCAGCGAGACCATTCTCGCCAGCATCTCGGACGGCGTGGTCGCCTTCGACAACGACTGGCGCTTCGTCTACCTCAATACCGGCGCCGAGCGCCTGTGGAATCGGAAGGCCGAGGGCCTGATCGGGGAGACGATCTTCGACGCCCTCAGGGTCGACGAGACCAACCCGTTCCACACCGCCTATCTCGCCTCCAAGAAGAGCGGCGAGCCGGCCGTCTTCGTCGCCTACTCGGAGAACTTCGAGGCCTGGCACGAGGTCCGCGGATATCCGCATCCGCTGGGATACACGATCTTCATCCGCGACGTGACCGACGAGCGCGCCGCGCATGTCGCCAGGCTCGACACCCAGCGCAACCTTGACCTCGCGCGCTCGATCAACCAGCGGATCTTCGACACCTCGCAGGACCTGATCCTGGTGGTCGATCGCCACGGGACCTTCCTCAGGGTCAGCCCGAGCTCCGCCAGCATCATCGGCATCCCGCCAGAGGCGATGGTCGGGCGCAGCGCCGCCGACTTCATCGTCGCCGAGGACCTCGAGAGCACGCGCAACGAGATGCGCCTTGCCCGCCGGGGTCGGCGCATCCGTCATTTCGACTGCCGCTACGTCCACAGGAACGGCCGGCAGGTGCCGCTCGCCTGGATGGGCGTCTGGTCGGAGCCCGAGCAGCAGCATTTCTTCATCGGCCGCGACATGACCGAGCGAATGGCCGCCGAGGAGCGCCTTCGCCACGCCCAGCGGCTCGAGTCGGTCGGGCAACTGACCGGCGGCATCGCTCACGACTTCAACAACCTGCTCGCCATCATCATGGGCAGCATCGACCTCATGTTCGACGTGCCTGAGCTTCCGACGGAGGCCGCCGAGCGCGGACGCGCCGCATTGCATGCGGCCCAGCGCGGCGCTGAGCTGACCCGGCGCCTTCTCGCCTTCGCCCGCAAGCAGCCACTGAAGCCGCAGGTGATCGACGCCAACACGCTGGTCGGCAACCTGACGGGCCTGTTGAGCCGCACGCTCGGCCAGCACATCGAGGTCGGCTTTACCGGTGCCGCCTATATTTGGCCGGTCTACATCGATGCCGCGAACCTCGAATCCGCGATCACCAACCTCGCCGTCAACGCGCGAGACGCGATGCCCGACGGCGGACGGCTGATGATCGAGACGCGGAACGAGGTGCTGGACAGCGACTATGCGCGCGACAACCCGGGCGCGCTTCCCGGCGAGTATGTCGCGGTGATCGTCTCCGACACCGGCAGCGGCATGCCGCCCGAAGTGCTGAACCGGATCTTCGAGCCGTTCTTCACCACGAAGGAAGCCGGCAAGGGCACCGGCCTCGGCCTCAGCATGGTCTTCGGCTTCGTCAAGCAGTCGGGCGGGCACATCCGCGCCTACAGCGAGGTCGGCCACGGCACGACGATGCGCCTCTATCTGCCGCGGGCGAAGGATGCGACGGCGCGCGAGGCCCCGCCGGAGACCGTCATGCGCGACGAGGCGCGCAAGAACGAACGTGTCCTTGTGGTCGAGGACAATGATGCGATCCGCCAGCTCGTGCTGATCCAGCTGACACGGCTTGGGTACCGCACGCTCGAAGCGAACGACGCGGCCGAGGCGCTAGAGATCCTCGACAGGGGCGAGCCGGTCGACCTGCTCTTCACCGACATCGTGATGCCCGGCGGCATGAGCGGCCATGCCCTCGCCCAGGAAGCGACGAAGCGACGACCGGATCTCAAGGTGCTTTTCACCTCGGGCTTCCCCGGCGCGCTGCTCGCCGAGGTCGAAGGCCTCGGCGAGACGGACCTGATCCTGACCAAGCCCTATCGGACCCAGGAACTCGCCAGGAAGATCCGCGAGATCCTGGACGCGTGATCAGCGCTTTCGGGCCGGGCGCTTGGCAGCGACCCGACGCGCCGCCCCCAGCGCCGCCCGCGCCCAGGCGACGAGCTCGTCGGGCTCGTCCAGCAGGCGTTCCGGCACGCGCCAGAACGCAAGGTCGATCGTCTCGCCCTTCTTCTCGTAGTTGAGCGGCGGAAAAGCCTCGGCCTCCTTGAAGGTCACGCGGTTCAGGTCGTCAACCCGGACATAGAGCGTGTTCTCGGTCACCATGCCGAACATCACGCCGCCCAGGAAGACGCCGGTCTTGCCGAACATGCGCCGCGTCGTGATGCGGCCGAGCGGCGCCAGCTGCCCGGCCAGGAACGCGACGAAGTCGTCGCTGGCGACCATTCAGCGCCCGAGTGTCTTCTCGTACTCGTCCGCCTTGAATCCCACCAGGAGCTTGCCGCCGACGTCGAGCACCGGACGCTTGATCATCGAGGGTTGCGCCAGCATCAGTGCCAGCGCCTTCTTCTCGGTGATGCCTTCCCTGTCCGCGTCGGGCAGCTTCCTGAAGGTGGTGCCGGCGCGGTTCAGCAGCGTCTCCCAGCCGACCGATTTCGCCCAGGCATCGAGCCGGCCACGATCGATGCCCACCGCCTTGTAGTCGTGGAAGTCGTGAGCGACCTTCTTGGCCTCGAGCCAGGCGCGCGCCTTCTTCATCGTGTCGCAATTCTTGATGCCGTAGATGGTCACGGACTTGGCCATGATGTGAACTCCCGAGGTCCGCCACCGAGCGGAAAAGTTTGCAATACGACATGCTTGCTCTGCGAAAGCAGGCTGTGGATCAGGACGAACTCCTCGACCTTCCAGCGAACCGGTTGACGCAGCGGCTCGGTGGGGATCGGCGTCTTTTCATACATCAGAGCAATGTGGGGATTGAAGCTGCGGCTCGGCTCGCGGATCCGCCCCTTTTCCAAAGCCTCGCTCAACGCATTTTCCAATCGTCGAACTCCGGCCGCACCGTCGTCTCCGGTCAGGACGATGCAGGACCGAAAACTCGTGACGCGGTCGAACGCGACTTCGAAGGGTCGCGCGCGAACCGACGCAGCCGCTTCGGTCACTTTCTCGATCAGGCCACCGGGAAACCCGTTGAAGTCGCCGACATGCCTGAGCATGACATGGAGCATGGAGCTTTGCTGCGGCCAGGACTTCAGATGATGACGGTTCCGAAGATTCCACGCGGTCTGCCGCGCGGAGTAGGCAGCCTGTGCAGCGAGGCGAATCCCGAAGAACAATCGATCCTTGAGGCCGCCGAATTTCCTCGGCGGCTTCGCTTGCGGTGTCGGCTGCGGCGAGCCTTTCGGCCTCGCCGGCGGTTCAGGCGCGCGCTCGAAACCCGGGAGCGTGAATTGCGACATAGGCGGCCTCGTGATTGTTCTCTATTTGTTCCTATCACACCGCGAAACCCTCGCGGCCGTCAAGCCTTTCACTACGGAGCCGCCGCGTCGCTCGGCACCATGCTAGGAACTTCGCCATGGCCAGGAAAATCGACCCCGAGGTTCTGCTGCTGGAACCGCATGCCTGGGTCCCGAACAATCACCGGCTGCCGGTGCTGATCTATCGCGGCGTGATTGACGTCGACGGCGACGATCCCGCCTCGGCGTTCGAGACGCTGTTCGAGAAGAACGGCTGGCCGCCGAAGTGGCGCTCGGGCCTCTACGACTTTCACCACTATCACGCCGCCGCGCACGAGGTGCTGGGCGTCGCCAGCGGCACCGCGCGACTGATTCTGGGCGGCCCGAAGGGCCACGACATCGAGGTCAGTGCCGGCGACGTCGTCCTGCTCCCCGCCGGCATCGGCCATTGCCAGCGTCAGGCGAGTCCGGACTTCATGGTGGTCGGCGCCTATCCGCCGGGCCAGGATTGGCGCACCTGCCGCGAGGCGGCGAGCCCCGAGATGATCGAGCGGATGGAGAGCCTCCCCTTCCCCGACTCCGATCCCGTCGCCGGCAAGGGCGGGCCGATGAAGACGCTCTGGCAATAGAAACGCATGGCCGTCGAGCTGAACCACACGATCGTCTGGTGCACCGACAAGGTCAGGTCCGCCGGCTTCCTCGCCGAAATGCTGGGGCGCCCGGCGCCCCGCACTTTCCTGCATTTCCTGATCGTCGACATGGACAACGGCGTCTCGCTCGATTTCTACCAACAGACCGAGAAGCCGGCGCTCCAGCATTACGCCTTCCTGATCGGCGAGGCCGAGTTCGACCAGGTGCTCGATCGCATCAGGAAGAAGGGCCTCGACCACTGGGCCGATCCGGCGCGATCGCAGCCAAGCCAGATCAATCACCACTGGGGCGGCCGCGGCGTCTATTTCGAGGATCCGGACGGTCACCTGCTCGAGGTGATCACCACGCCCTACGGCGACCCCAAGGGCATCGTTCAGAAAACCACGAAGACCTGAGACGAGCGTGTCCCGCCACTCAGGATTCAATACTTGGGACCTGACCTAAGTATATTTCCACCCGATGTTCCGCGGCATGCACGCCGCAGCCGCACGGCCGATCGATGGCATCTTCAAGGCGCTCGCCGATCCGACAAGGCGCCAGGTGATCGCGCGCCTCAGCCGGAGCCCCGCCTCGGTCAGCGAGCTCGCCGAGCCGTTCGAGATGGCGCTTCCCTCCTTCGTCGAGCACCTGAAGGTGCTGGAGGGATGCGGGCTGGTGTCGTCCCGGAAGGCCGGGCGCGTGCGCACCTACCGGATCGAATCCAAGCGGCTTCGGCTGGCCGAGGACTGGCTTTCCCAGCAGCGCTCGCTGTGGGAGGAGCGCCTCGACCGGCTCGACGCCTATGCCCTGTCGCTCAAGGAGAAGCGCAAATGATCGTCAAGACCGATCCCAAGCTCGACCTCGTGCTGGAGCGCGTCATCGACGTGCCGCGCGAGCTGGTCTGGGAGTGCTGGACCAAGGCCGAGCATATTCCGCACTGGTTCGTGCCGCGCCCCTGGCAGGTCGTCGAAGGCGAGCTCGACGTGCGCCCGGGCGGCAAGTTCTTCACCGTCTTCCAGTCGCCCGAGGGCCAGAAGTTCCCGAACCACGGCTGCTATCTCGAGGTCACGCCGCACCAGCGCCTGATCTGGACCGACACGCTGCACGAGGGCTACAGGCCCTCGGGCAAGGGCTTCCTGCCCGAGGACATGCCGCTTACCGCGATCCTGACCTTCACGCCAGAAGGCAAGGGCACGCGCTACAACGCGACCTGCCTGCACAAGAGCGAGGAAGGCCGGAAGAAGCACGAAGCCATGGGCTTCTTCGAGGGCTGGGGCACCTGCATCGACCAGCTCGTCGAGTACTCGAAGACGATGAGGCGCTAGGCCTTCTTCGGAATCTCGAGCCCGCGTTGCACGGCCGGCCGCTGGAGCCCGCGCTCCAGCCAGGCCGGGACGCGCTTGAACGAGCCGTAGTCGACGAGGTCGCCGGCACCGTAGAAGCCGACCAGGTTGCGCACCCAGCCCAGCATCGAGATGTCGACGATGGAATACTCGCCCATGATCCAATCGCGCCCTTCAAGGCGCGTCTCGATCACGCCGAGCAGGCGCTTGGACTCATCGACGTAGCGCTTGAGCGGCCGCTTGTCCTCGTACTCGCGGCCGGCGAACTTGTGGAAGAACCCCACCTGGCCGAACATCGGGCCGATCGCCGCCATCTGGAAGAACACCCACTGCATCGTCTCGTAGCGGCCGGCGGCATCGGACGGCATCAGCTTGCCGGTCTTCTCGGCGAGATAGACCAGGATCGCGCCGGACTCGAAGAGACCCAGCGGCTTCCCGCCCGGACCGTCCGGATCGATGATCGCCGGGATCTTGCCATTGGGATTGAGCGACAGGAATTCGGGCGTCCAGGTCTCGTTGGCACCGATGTCGATCCGGTGCGGCTCATAGGCCAACCCGGTCTCCTCCAGCATGATCGAGACCTTCACACCGTTCGGCGTCGGCAGCGAGTAGAGCTGCAGGCGGTCCGGATGCTTCGCCGGCCAGCGCCGGGTGATCGGGAAGGACGAGGGCTCGGCCATCGGAGTCTCCGGAAAATCGGGGCGCCCTATCCTAGCCGGTCCCCGCGCTTGCGGTCGCGGCGCAGCCGATAGGACCTGGAGAGAAGCGCGATGCCGACCCAGGCGGCGATCGCCGCCAGCGGATAGGCCAGCGCGTGCGGGAAGATCGCGAACACCAGCGCCGCCACCAGCAGCGCAAGTCCCGTACCCATCGTCATGCGCGCCTCGACGGCATCGAGGACGCGGCGATCGGTGAGCGCGGCGCCGACCGCGCGGCCGAGGCGCATGGCACCGGCCGCCACCCGGCCGGTGCTGCCGCCGCCGCCGCTCGTCTGGAAGCGAACCCGATGCGGCGCGCCGGGAGACCGCATGCGGTGCTTCGCATCGAGGACGATCTCGGTCGCATTGCCGAGATCCTCCTCGTACATGCGCGCCATCTCGCTGGCGAAAGACGCGTCCTCGATCACCGCGTCGAGCTCGCAGTTGCCGAGCCAGCTCGCGACGTTGAGATTGGTCGAGCCGACGCGGGCCCAGCGGTCGTCCATGACCGCGGTCTTCGCGTGCAGCATTGAGCCGTTCCACTCGAAGACGCGGATCCCCGCCTCGAGCAGCGCCCGGTAGCCCGAGCGCGTCACCGGGCGCAGCAGCGGAATGTCGGTGGCGCCAGGCACCAGCAGCCGCACATCGACCCCGTCGCGCGCGGCCGCCTTCAGCGCCTGAACATAGGAGGCGGTGCCGGCGTAGTAGGCGTCCGTCAGCCACAGGCGATGTCGGGCGAGCGCGGCGACGAGCTGGTCGAGACGAAGCATGCCGGCCGTCGACGGTTCGCTCGCGACGATGCGGAGGCTGACATCTCCTGCGGGAGCGGGCGCGACGCCGGGATTGTCGGGAAGCGCGCTTCCCATCGACGACCAGGCCCGGGCGAAGGCGCGCCTCACCTCGGCGACGGCCGGACCTCGGATCTCGACGCCGGTATCCCGCCACGGCGCGATTCCCTTCGCCGGGTCGCCGAGCCAGACGCTGCCGACGCAAAGGCCCGAGATGAAGGCGACCTCTCCGTCGACCTCGAGCATCTTGCGATGGTCGCGCGACGGCCAGGCGAACGGGCTGTCGAAGCGCGGCGGGTTGTAGCAGCGGACCTCGACGCCGGCGGACTGCAGCCGCTGCCAGAAGCCGCGCGACGCCTTACCGAAATTGCCGAACCAGTCATAGATGACCCGGACAGCCACGCCCTCCCCGGCCTTGGCCGCCAGGGCCTCGGCGAATTCGCGACCGGCCGCGTCGTCGACGATGAAGTAGCTCTCGAAATGGATGCAGTGGCGAGCCTTCCGGATCGCCGCCAGCCATGCCGGGAAGTTCTCGCCGGCGTCCTTGAGGATGCGGACGCCGTTACCGTCGATCAGCGGCGCCCCGGCGGCGCGCGAGAAGGCCCGCGCCGCCAGATCGCGCATCTGCGGGACCGCGGCCTGCTCGTCCCAGACCGTCCGCTCGGCGCGCCGCCGCATCATGCGGGAGCCCTGAAGCACGAGGGGCGGATTATGCGGGATCCGGCGCTCATAAAGGCTATGTTCTCTGGCGTATCCGAGAAAGTTGGCAGTCGCAACGCTATGACGACGAAACGGCCCGCTCCGGCGACGTGGCTTGGAGCAACGAACAATATCACCCAGCAGTTCCTCGCCGCCGGCGGCCGGCCCGACGTGGTGAGCCTCGCCGGCGGGTTGCCGGCGGCCGAACTCTACCCGATCGCCGAGATCGAGCAGGCAACCAAGCGGGCGCTCGAGCGACACGGATCGGCCGCGCTCGAGTATGGCGCGGTCGAGGGCTTCCCGCCGCTGCGCGCGCTGATCGCCGAGCGCTTCTCGGCCGAGACCGGCGGACGCTTTACCGCGTCCAACGTCCTGCTGACGTCCGGCTCGATGCAGGCGCTCGACCTGATCGGCAAGGTCCTGATCGATCCGGGCGACCTGATCGTGGCGCAGGCGCCGACATATCTCGGCGCGCTGGATGCCTGGCGGCCGCGCCGGCCGTCCTACGAGCCGCTCGACTGGAACAAACCCGACGTCGCGCTGATGGCGAAGGCCAAGTTCGTCTACAGCGTTCCCAACTACTCGAACCCGACCGGCGTGCTGGTGCCCGAAGCCCGGCGCGTAGCACTGCTCGACGCCGTCGCCAAGGCCGGCACCTGGCTGGTCGAGGACGACCCCTATCTCACCATGCAGCTCGACGGCCCGCCGCCGCCGAGCATCCTGAGCGCCGCCGCACGGCGCGGCGGCCGCCCCTATGACGGACCGGTGATCTATCTCGGCACGGTATCGAAGAGCCTGGTCCCGGGGCTTCGCGTCGGCTGGACGCTCGCCGAGCCGGACATGATCCAGAAGCTGGTCCTGGCCAAGCAGGCGACCGACCTCTCCGGCAGCATGTTCGCCCAGGCCGTCGCCTTCGAGCTGCTCGACCGGAAAGTCGACGTCGTGCATTCGGCCGGGATCGTGCCGGCCTATCGCGAGCGCCGGGATGCGCTGTGCAGCGAGGCGGCACGGCACTTAAGCGACTGGTTCGAATGGGAGGTGCCGCCCGGCGGCATGTTCGTCTGGATGCGGTCCAAGGGGAACGCGATCGACACCGACGAACTCTATCGCTTCGCGATGGAGGAGAAGGTCGCTTTCGTTCCCTCCAGCGTCTTCGACTTCACCGGCAAGGACCGCCACGCGATGCGGGTCAACTTCACCCGCAGCGCGCCTGAGACCATCCGCGAGGGCGTGCGCCGCCTCGGCCGCGCGATCGAGGCCTATGTCTCCTCGCGTCCGCAGCTCGCCAGGCGGTAGCCGGCGTATATGCGCTTCGCGTCCTACATCATCTGCGCCACGCCGCGATCCGGCAGCACGCTCCTATGCGATCTGCTGGCGTCGACCGGCGTAGCTGGAAAGCCTCACTCCTACTATCGGAACGAGGACGCGTCGCATTGGGCAGAGCTGTGGGGCGTGCCTCGCCCCCACCGGCTGGACGATCCCGTGTTCGAAAAAGCGTATCTCGGGGCCATGATCCGAGAAGGCACAGCCGGAACCGGCACCTTCGGCCTTCGCATCATGTGGCCCAGCATTGCCGACGCGTCCAAGCGTCTGGACGCGATCGAGGGCAATCATGTCGACGTCACCATCCGACTCGCCCGGGCTTTCGGGCCGACGCTCTACATTCACCTCTCGCGACAGGACAAGCTGGCCCAGGCGATTTCGCTCGTCCGCGCCGAGCAGAGCGGCCTTTGGCATCTCGCCGCCGATGGGACGGAGCGCGAGAGAACGGCGCCATCTCAGACACCAACCTATGACGCTGGCCGCATCGCTGAACTCCTGGAAGAATTGCAGAGCGACGACGCTGCCTGGACGGATTTCTTTTCGACACGCGGGATCGCCCCTCTTCGCCTGACCTATGAGACGTTTACCGCCGCCCCTGAAAAGGCCCTAACGGAGATATTGTCGGCTTTGGGCCAAGACCCGAAGGCCTGTGAGCGGATGCTGGTTCAGACCGCCAAGCTCGCCAACGCCGATAGTCTGGAATGGGCAGACCGGTATCGGCTGGAGACGCGGGGTTAGCTCGCGGCCGCTTTTCGGATACCCTCCCCTCTCCTCCCGTTCTTCAGAGTAAAGCCCATGCCTGCCCTTCGCTCCCGCACCTCGACCCATGGCCGCAACATGGCCGGCGCCCGCGGCCTCTGGCGCGCCACCGGCATGAAGGATTCCGACTTCGGCAAGCCGATCGTCGCCGTCGTCAACTCCTTCACGCAGTTCGTGCCCGGCCACGTTCACCTGAAGGACCTGGGCCAGCTGGTCGCGCGCGAGATCGAGCGCGCCGGCGGCGTCGCCAAGGAGTTCAACACCATCGCGGTCGACGACGGCATCGCCATGGGCCATGACGGCATGCTCGACAGCCTGCCGTCGCGCGAGCTGATCGCCGACAGCGTCGAGTACATGGTCAACGCGCATTGCGCCGACGCGATGGTCTGCATCTCCAACTGCGACAAGATCACGCCCGGCATGCTGATGGCGACGTTGCGCCTCAACGTCCCGACGGTCTTCGTCTCCGGCGGGCCGATGGAAGCCGGCAAGGTGATCCTGAAGGGCAAGGAGGTCGCGGTCGACCTGGTCGACGCGATGGTCGCCGCCGCCGACTCGACGATGACCGATAGCGAGGTCGCGACGATCGAGCGCTCGGCATGCCCGACCTGCGGCTCGTGCTCGGGCATGTTCACCGCCAACTCGATGAACTGCCTGACCGAGGCCCTGGGCCTGTCGCTGCCGGGCAACGGCTCGGTGCTGGCCACCCACGCCGACCGCGAGCGGCTGTTCGTCGAGGCCGGCCGCCTGGTCGTCGACCTGGCGCAGCGCTGGTACGAGCAGGACGATGCCAGCGTGCTGCCGAGGCAGATCGCCGGCTTCAAGGCCTTCGAGAACGCGATGAGCCTCGACCTCGCGATGGGCGGCTCTACCAACACGGTGCTGCACCTGCTGGCCGCGGCCTACGAGGCGCAGCTCGACTTCACCATGGCCGATATCGACCGGCTCTCGCGCCGGGTGCCGTGCCTCTCCAAGGTGGCGCCCGCCAAGTCCGACGTGCA
>JAEULB010000010.1 GCA_016792585.1 Rhodospirillaceae bacterium | reverse complement strand
TTGTGGCGGATGTCGACGAGATCCTTCTCGTCCGGATCGATGATCACCTCGATCGGCTGGTCGATCCCGTCCTGGACGAAGCGGTCGACGAAGCGGGCCATGTTCAGCGTCCGTCCGCGCGGCGGGTCTCGTCGGCGACCTCGCGCATCCGGTCGATCCTCGTCAGAAGATCCGCTGCCGCCTCGTCACGGGGGACGTGCGAGACCTCACGGCAGATGTCCGCGAGGCGCCGATATCCGACATTGCCGGCGTGACTGACCATGTCGTGGGTGTCGGAGGCGAGGCGTTTGCGGTCGAGCGCGCCTCGATCGATCCCGGCGACGAAGCCAGCCCAGGTGATCCAGAACGTCGCCTTGAGCGCGTCCATGCGTTCGGCGCCGACGACACGGCGAAGCGTGTCGGTCGCCTGCCGGTCGATCAGCGGGCTTTCGATCGGCTGCGCGCGCTCTGCCGGTTGGCGGCCGAGCACGGCGGCAAGCTGTGCCGTCAGCGCGCGCTCGTCGATCGGCTTGGCGATATGGCCGTCCATGCCGGCCTCCAGCGCCTGGGCGACATGCTCGGGCAGCGCATTGGCGGTCAGCGCGATGATCGGGGTCCGGCGCTCCGGCGGCTCCAGCTTGCGGATCTCGCGCGCGACCTCGTAGCCGTCGAGATCGGGAAGATTGATGTCGAGCAGGATCGCATCGAAGCTGCCGGCGACCGCTGCATCCACCGCCTCGGTGCCGCTCATCGCGGTGGTCACCTGGTGGCCCTGCGAACGCAGCATCGCGCCGGCGATCTCCAGGTTCATCGGCAGGTCGTCGACCAGCAGGATGCTGCCGGTGCGGCCTCCGGCGACGACGTTCGCGGTCTGGGGCGGCGGCTCGGCGACGGTTTCGAGCGGCAGCGTCAGGCGCACCGTGGTGCCGATGCCGAGCCGGCTCTCCAAGGTCAGCGAGCCGCCCATCAGCTCGGCCAGCCGGCGCGAGATCGAAAGCCCGAGACCGGTGCCGCCGCGGCCGCGCGCGGCATGGGTCTCGACCTGGGTGAAGCGCTCGAACACCGAGGCGATCTTGTCGTCGGCGATGCCGATGCCGGTATCGGCGACGTCGATCCTGAGCCCGCTGCTCGCGCCGTGCTGCTCGCCGCGGCCGACGTTGATCGCGACCACGCCGCGGTCGGTGAACTTGATGGCGTTGCTCAGGAGGTTGATCAGGATCTGTTTCAGCCGCACCGGATCGAGGCGGATCCAGCGCGGCAGCGTCGGCTCGAAGGTGCTCCGGAGCTCGAGCCCGCGCGCCTCGGCCTGGGGCGTCATCATCGAGCGCACCTCGTCGACCACCGCCTCGAGCGGAATCGGCTTCGTGTCGATATGGAAGTTGCCGGACTCGAGCTTCGAGTAGTCGAGGATGTCGTTGATGACCGCGAGCAGCTGGTCGCCGGCCGACTTGAGCTTGATCGCCCAGTCGAACTGCTGCCGGTCGAGCGGGCTCTTAAGCAGCAGATCGGCATAGCCCAGCATGCCGCCGAGAGGCGCCCGGATCTCGTGGCTCATGTTGGCAAGGAAGGCGCCCTTGACGTCGGCGAGCTGCTCGGCAGTCGCCCGCGCGGCCGCCGTCTCGGCCAGCGCGACGGCCGTCGCGCGCGCGTGGCGTTGCACAAGCCAGGCGACGGAAATCAGAAAGGCGATCCCTCCGGCGAGGAGAATCAGGAACGGGTAGGTGCGACCCAGCCATGCCCGGTTGATGGTGGTCGACTCGTACCCGGCGGTGACGACGACGTTCACTTCGGGGATGGCGCGATACGCGTCGAGACGCTGGGTGCCGTCGACGGACGATCGCGAGATGAGGGTGCCGCGCGGCTGCGCGCGCGCGCGCACCAGGACGCGCGAGTAAGGGACCGCGGGCGAGTTGACGAGGTCGATCTCCGGAAAGCGTGCGAGAACGACGCCGTCGGTCCGGAGCAGGGTGACGACGTCGGCGCCGGCGGCGTGGAAGAGCGAGCTGAAATAAGCCGGATCGATGCGGGCGGCGACCACGCCGGCGAAGCTGCCGCCCAGGGTGGAGACGCGGCGCGACACCGGCAAAGTGACGATGTTCTGTGGGCGCGCGACGACCGGGCGGCTGACCAGGAGACCGACCGACGGGTCGTCGCGATGCGTCCGGAAGAACTCGCGATCGGAAAGATCGATGGAGGAGTTCGTGCCTTGCAGGGCCGAGACGATGATTCGCCCCTCGGCATTGGTGATGCCCAGGCCCTGGAGGATGGGCGACTGCGCCTGGGCGTTGCGAAGGATCGGGTAGATGTCCTCCGGCGAGCGCGTGACGACGATTTCGGTCGTCAGACGATCCTCGTCGACGCTGTGCAGCGTGAGATCGATGATGGTGAAGACTTGATGCACGAATTCGACGACGACGTCGGTGGTCGCTTCGAGCCGTCGCTCGCTCTCGCGCCAATAGGCGTTGTAGTCGACCACGAGATAGGTCCCGGACGCTGCGACCAGCAGCGCGACGAGCGCGATCAGGATCAGCCGGCCATGGCGTCCGATATCGAACACGGGCGAGCGCAGAGCGGCGCGCGGCGTGACGGCGGTCACCGCTGAGTCAGGCATAGCTTCGGAAGGCCGCGTCGCAGGTGCATGTCCCTATTGCCGATACCGAATATCAATCGGCGACGGCACGTTCAACCGCCGTCAGGCGCGGCGTGGCGTCGGACGTTGCCCTTAGGACAGCGTCGACAGCAGCGCGGTCAACTGACCCATGTGCTCGACGTGCCGGAAACGCGGCGCTTCCAGGGGTTTTTCGGCGTGCTCGATCGCCCAGGTGAGCGCGTGCGGAATGTGCACGGCCCAGCCGCCGGCTTCGAGGGCGGGGAGAATATCGGATTTGAGGGAATTGCCGACCATGACGCTCTGCGCGGCGCCGTCGCCATGCTGGGAGAAGATTCGTCCATAGGTGGCGGCGTTCTTCTCGCTGACGATCTCGATCGCATCGAACAGGTCGCCGAGGCCGGACTGCGCCAGCTTGCGCTCCTGGTCGAACAGGTCGCCCTTGGTGATCAGGATCAGGCGATAGGATCCGGCCAGCCGCTCCAGCGTCTCGCGCACATGCGGCAGCGTCTCGACCGGATGGCGCAGCATCTCGCGTCCCGCCGCCAGGATCTCGCCGATCACCTTCGCAGGCACGCGGCCCTCGGTGATCTCGACCGCGGTCTCGATCATGGACAGCGTGAAACCCTTGATGCCGTAGCCGTAGTGATCGAGGTTGCGCCGCTCGACCGCGAGCAGGCGCTGGCCCAGATCCTCCGGCGCCGCGTGGCCCGCGAGCAGCGCCTTGAAGCGGCCCTCGGTCAGCTTGAAGAACTGCTCGTTCTGCCAGAGCGTATCGTCGGCATCGAAGCCGATTGCGGTAATCGTCGCAGCCATCGGGCGCTGGTCTACATCGCCCGCGACCTGGCCTCAATCGTTCTGGCCGCCGGCGACCCCGTTCCTGACCGTGGCGAGATAGCCGATCACCTCGTCCATCGACATCACGTCGCCCAGGTCGACGTCGATGTCGTGCAGGAAGACCTCGTGCGCCAGCTCGCATCGCTCGCCCACGCCCTCGCGCGGCACGATCACGTGGAAGGCGTCGGTCGCGTCCCGGCAGGTCGCGTAGACGCAGTGGCTCGTGGACACGCCGACGACGATCAGCGTGTCGACGCGCGACATGGTCAGCATGTCGTGGAAGTTGGTTCCCTTGAACGCCGAGGCATAGCGTTTCCAGACGATCTTCTCGGTCGGGCGCCGCTCGAGCCTGGGGTCGATCTCCCAGACGCGCGGATCGTCGTTCGGGATGCTGATCGGCTGCTTGAGGTCGTGCGGGCTCTTGGGGTGCGAGGGGTCGTGGGCGAAGCAGGTGAAGAAGACCGGCGCGCCCGCGGCGCGGGCGGCCCTCGCCAGCCGGGCCGAGGCCTCGACGACGACGTCGACGTTGCTGCCGATCGTGTGCCTGGGGTCGGTCCAGAAGGCGGCGAGGTCGATCACGACCACCGCCGGCCGCTTGCCGAAGCCGACGCGACCGGCCCAGGAGCGCGCCTTGTAGGCCTGCTTCAGGTCCGCAAGATGCGCCTTCAGCGGGCCGCGCAGCTCGTCAGGCAGGCGGAGGTCGCGGGAGCCGAACGTCGGTGCGGTGTCGTCGGCCATGTGCTTCTCCCTTCGGGACCGGTGCGGAAGGATGGGGCTCCGACGCGGCCCGCGTCCACAATCTCGTCCGCCGGGCGAAACAGCATGCCCGCCTGGCGAAATCGCCTGGAGGTGAGTTGACTGGCGTCTGCATCCTTTCATGCTTAAGGCGCTTCCGGGAGGAAACGAATGAAGAAGATGCGTCTCGCGATCGTGGCTGCGCTCGCGCTGGCTTTCGCCGCGCCAGCCTCGGCCCAGAGCAAGCCGGAGTACATCAAGTTCCCGCAGGCGAAGGGCGCGCTCTACCGGCCGGACTCGGGGCCGCAGCCGCGTGTCGGCATCGTGGTGATGCATCGGACCGCCGACTATCTCAATCACCCCTCGTGCACCGAGATGTCGAAGCGCGGCTTCCTGATGCTGTGCATGAACACGCGCTACGAGAACAACGAGGTGATGGTGAACTTCGAGCGCCTGCCCTTGGACGTGAAGGAAGGCGTCGAGTACCTCCGCAAGCAGCCAGGCATCGCCAAGGTGCTGCTGTTCGGGCACTCGGGCGGCGGGCCCCTGATGTCGCTCTACCAGGCGGTCGCCGAGAACGGGCCGGGCTACTGCAAGGGCCCGAACAAGCTCAGCGAATGCGGCGACGATCTCGCCAACCTGCCGAAGGCCGACGGCATCATCTTCGCCGATCCCAATCCCGGCAATTCGGTCAACACGCTTCGGCGCATCAACCCGGCGGTTCAGCACGAGAACAGCCCGCCCGATCCGAAGGCGGTTGCCGAGCTCGACATGTTCGATCCGAAGAACGGCTTCAACCCGAGCGGCGAGTCGAAGTACTCGGAGGAATTCCAGGCCCGCTACTTCAAGGGCCAGTCCGACCGGATGAACCGGCTGATCGCGGCGGCGCAGGAGAAGCTCCAGCGCATCCGCGCCAAGGACTATCCCTATGCCGACGACGACATCGTGATCATCCCGTGGAGCGGCAATCCGGGATCGGGCGCCGGCGGCTCGGAGTCCGGCCTCTACGTCACGCAGACGTCGATGCCCTATTTCAATTCCACCTCGAAGCCGCAGAAGCTGCTCAAGAACGACGGCACGATCTCGGTCGAGGTCGTCGACAGCGTGCTGGTGCCGAACACCAGGGCAGGCGAGATCATGCGGGGCTTCCGCACCGGCACCAAGATCTTCACGCTACGCTCGTTCCTCTCGGCGCAGGCGATCAGGTCGACGAACTCGAAGGACGGCATCGACTGGTGCTCATCGAACAACTCGACCGTCTGCGCGATCCAGTCGATCACGGTGCCGGTGCTGTTCATGGCGATGGGCGGCCACTACTACGTCGGCGACGGCGAGCGCTATCTCGAGGCGGCAAAGAGCCAGGACAAGGAGTTCCTGGTGATCGAGGGCGCAACCCACGGCTTCACCCCGTGCCGCCCGTGCGAGAAGACGCCGGGGCAGTACACCAACTCGATGAAGAACATGTTCGACTACACGGCCAAATGGGCGAACGCGCGCTTCTAGGCCGCCGCGCGGTCCTCGCCGGGCTTCTCGCCTCGGCCGCGATCCCCGCCGGCGCGGAGACCGCCGATCGCCGGCGCTTCATGGACCGCGCCTTCGAGATGCGGGCCGAGGCGGTCCGCCGCGGCGATCAGCCCTTCGGCGCGGTCGTGGTGAAGGACGGCCGCATCGTCGGCGAAGGGATCAGCGCGGTGATCACCCGCCCCGATCCGACCGCGCATGGCGAGATCGAGGCGATCCGCGACGCGGCGAAGCGGCTCGGCACGCGCGATCTCTCGGGCGCGGAGCTTTTCACCACCTTCCGGCCCTGCCCGATGTGCGAGGCGGCTGCCGCCTGGGCCGGCATCGCGCGGGTCTGGCATGGCGAGGCGATCGCCGATGGCGGCGCGCCTCGCCTCAGCCGCTGACGCGCGCCTCCACCTCGCCGCCCGGCGTCGGCCGGTCCTCGACGATCCTTCCGTCGACCAGATGCACGCGGCGGTCGGTCCTTGCCGCCAGGTCGAGGTCGTGGGTGACGGCAACGACGGTCCGGCCCTGGCGATCGACCAGATCGCGGAGGATGGCGAACACCTGCTCGCTCGACTTCGAGTCGAGCGATCCTGTCGGCTCGTCGGCGAGGATCACGCGCGGGTCGTTGGCCAGCGCGCGCGCGACGGCGACACGCTGGCGCTGGCCGCCCGAGAGCTGGTCGGGCCGCTTGGCCGTGTGCTCGGCGAGACCGAGGGAGGCCAGCAGTTCTTCCGCCCTTGCCCGCGCCGCCTCCGGCGACAGCCGGCCGAGGGCGCGCATCGGCAGCATCACGTTGTCGCGGATCGAGAACTCGGGCAGCAGGAAGTGGAACTGGAAGACGAAGCCGAGGGTGGAGAGCCGGAGACCGGCGCGCGTATCCTCGTCCATCGCCGCCGTTGCCCGGCCGTCGATCAGGATCTCGCCCGCTGTGGGGACGTCCAGCAGCCCCAGCAGATAGAGGAGCGAGGACTTTCCGGACCCCGAGGGGCCGGTGACCGCGATGAACTCGTTGGCGCCGATGTCGAGGTCGATGTCGCGGACCAGCGTCGTCGGCACCACGCCAGGCAGGACGCGGGTGATGCCGCGTGCGCGGATGACCGGTGCGCCGCCGCTCATGTCGCCCCGCGGATGATCTCGACCGGATGCACGCGTGCCGCCTTGCGCGCCGGGACGAAGCCGGCGATCAGCGACGATCCGACCGCGACCGCGGTCGCAATCGCGTAGTGCAGCGGAGAGTAGGCGAGGGGCAGGTAGCTCGTATCCATGAACGGGCTCTTGATTTGGACCGAGCCCAGGGCGAGGCACAGCAGGTAGCCCAACCCCCAGCCGAGGATCGCTCCCGACAGGCCGATCAGCGCCGACTCGACCACGAAGATCCCGCGCACGGTCGACTCCCTGAAGCCGAGCGACTTCATGATGGCGATGTCGCGCGCCTTCTCGTGCGTGATCGTCGAGATGATGTTGTAGGTGCCGAAGCTGGCGACCAGGAGGATCGCGCCGACCACGGTGTACATGATGACGTTGCGGATGACCAAGGTGGAGAGCAGGTCCTCGTTCGCTTCCTGCCAGGAGACCGACTTGTAGCCGGTCTCGTCCTCGATGCGGCGCGCCGTCTCCAGCGCGGCCATCGGGTCGCCCAGGCGGACGCGGATCTCGTTCACGAGCCCGGTCTGCGCCGCGAGGATCTGCGCGGTCTTCAGCAGCGCATAGACGGTGCTTTCGTCCACGGCGCGGATGCCGGTGTGAAAGATGCCGACCACCTGCGCGCCGATCCGGCCCTTGTCGCCCTGCACGGTGATGTTGGCGCCGACGCGCGCGCCCAGCTTCTCCGCCAGGCGATCGCCGAGGATCACGGCGTTGGTCGCCCGGTACAGCGAGGCGAGCGAACCCTTGCGCATCTTCGCGACCAGGTTCGAGACCCGGGGCTCCTTGTGCGGGTCGATGCCGATCACGGCGGCCCCGACGTCGCGGCCGGCATAGCGGATGATCCCCCGGGTCTGCACCGACGGCGCCGCTGAACCCCGGATCCAGCCGTCGAGGCTGTCGAGGGTGGCCAGCGGGTTCTTGATGCCGCGCCGGCGCACCGCCGGCGTCAGGCCGTGGATCTCCGCGGCGGCGTAGGCGGCGTCGGCCGGCTGCGGCGGCGGTGCCCGCCGCTCGTCGGACACGGTTATGTGCGGCAGCGCGTCGACGAGCTGGCGGATGAAGTCCTCCTGCGAGCCCTCCATCAGAGCCGCCATCATGATGGAGAATCCGACGCCGACGGCGACGCCGCTGAGCGCGACCAGGGTCTGGCGGGCGCGGGCGCGGATGTGCGTCCAGGCGATCTCGGCAGCGAGCATCATGGCACCCGCGGGAAGGCGCGGATGCGGGCGCCGTCGGCGACGCCGCCCTCGGGCGCGATCGCCAGGCGATCGCCTTCGCCGAGGCCCTCGGTCACCTCGACCATGCGGCTGCCGCGGATGCCGACCGTCACCGGTCGCCGGCGGGCGCGATCGTCCTCGATCACCAACGCGGCGCCGTCGCGGATGGCGACGACCGGAACCAGGAGCGCGCCCGGCTTCTCGCGCGTGACGATATTGGCCTCGACGCTCATCCCGACCATCAGGGGCGTATCGTCGGGAAGATCGATGCGCACGCGATAGGTCTTGGCGACCGCGTCGCCCATCGGGGTGATCTCGCGCAGCCGGCCGTCGAGGCGGCGGTCGGGAAAGGCATCGGTGCGAAACAGCACGGCCTGCCCGGCGGCGACCTTCGGGATGTCCTCCTCGTTGACCTCGGCCACCACCTGCAGCGGCTTCGGCACGCCGACGCGGAACAGGATCTGGCCTGCCTCGGCCGCCTCGCCGAGTTCGCCGTCGCGCCGCAGCACGACGCCATCCATCGGCGAGAGGATCACGTAGTCGGCGAGCCGTTCCAGCTGGACGGCGATCTGCGCCTGGATCTGACGCAGGTCGCTGGTGGCGCGCTCGAGCGCCTGGCGGGTGGTGACGTCACGGCCGATCAGGTCGGTCTGGCGCGCAAGCTCGCGCCGCGCGAACTCCTCGCGTGCCTTTAGGTCGCGGAGCTGGGCCTGCTGCTCGCGGTCGTCGAGCCGGGCGAGAACCGCACCCTTGGCGACCGGCCGCCCCTCGCAATCGCAGAGCTCGACGATGCGCTCGCGGATCAGGCTCGTCACCTTGGCCCAGTGGTAGGGCTCGACGGCGCCGGTGCCATAGACAATCTCGGCGGCGGTGCCGCGCAGGGGCCGCACGACCTCGACCTCGACCGGACGCTGCAGCCACCAGGCACCGACGCCGCCGGCGGCCGAGAGGACTGCCAGCCAGAAGAGGACTTTGAGTGTACGCACCGGGCTTCCTGCGCGATCCTTCGCCGAAGCGGAATGCACCGGCGGCGAACGATGCTAGAACCGGCCCGCTTAAGAAGGTTTGATCCAGATCAGGACGCCCGGGGTTTTGGATCCCGGAGAGGAAGAGACGCAATGACGCAGAGGATCCGGCCGTTCCTGATGTTCGAGGGCAGGGCCGAGGAGGCGATGCGCTTCTACGTCTCGCTGTTCGCGGATGCGAGGATTCTCGACATCGAGCGCTGGAGGCCGGGCGAACCGGGTCCGGAAGGGACATTCAAGCTGGCACATTTCGTCGTCGGCGGCCTGACGGTGACGTGCTTCGACAGCCCGGCGAAGCACGGCTTCACCTTCACGCCGTCGGTCTCGCTGTTCGTCGACTGCACCTCGGAAGAGGAGATCCGCAAGGTCGCCCCGGCGCTGGCCGAGGGCGGCAGCGAGCTGATGCCGCTCGACAACTACGGCTTCAGCCGTCTCTTCGCCTGGGTCAACGACCGCTTCGGCGTCTCCTGGCAGCTGAACCTCGTGTGATAGGGTCGGTCCATGGATGACCTCTTCTCTCCGACCTACGCCGAGGCGCGGAAGCGCTTCCTCGCCGCCGCCGGCGCCAATCTCGCCGGCAGCTATCCGCATCCGCTGAAGGGACCCGACGGCGGCGACCTCGCGACCGACATCGCGCGCCTGGGACCGACCGGTGCCCGCCGCGTGCTGGTCGTCGAGTCCGGCACGCATGGCGCCGAAGGCTTCTGCGGTTCGGCGATCCAGCTGGCGCTGCTGAAGTCACCGCCGGCGCTGCCCGACGACACCGCGATCCTGCTGGTGCACGCGATCAATCCGCATGGCTTCGCCTGGATCCGCCGCGTCACCGAGGACAACGTCGACCTCAACCGCAACTTCGTCGACTTCTCGAAGCCGCTGCCGGAGAACCCCGGCTACGACGAGCTCGCCGACGCGCTGCTGCCGAAGACCTGGACCGAGGCGTCGCTGGCGGCAGCACGCGACACGCTGGAGGCCTATCGGGCGAAGCATGGCGAGCGCGCCTTCGTCACCGGCACCGGCGGCGGCCAGTACAAGCATCCGCGCGGCCTCTTCTTCGGCGGCACCAAGCCGACCTGGTCGCGCGAGACCGTGGCCAAGGTCTGCCGCGATCATCTCGCCGGCGTCGCCCATGCGGCGCTGATCGACGTGCATTCCGGCCTCGGCCCCTATGGGTATGGCGAACCCTTGACCGCGCTCGCGCCCGGCAGCCCCGAGGAGGTGCGCGCACGCGCCTGGTATGGCGACGAGCTCCGCAACACGCAGGCGGCGAACTCGGCTTACGCCGGCACGCAGGCAAGCATCCTGGTCGGCTACACCGGCGGTGCGCCGTGGGCCGCGTGGACGCCGATCGGCCTCGAATACGGCACGCGACCGCGCGAGGACGTGCGCCGCGCGCTCCGCCACGAGCACTGGCTGCACGCGCACGGCGATGCGAACAGCTCCGAGGCACCGAAGATCAAGGCGGCGCTCAAGGACGTATTCTGCCCCGACGAGCCCGAGTGGAAGCAGAAGGTGATCGAGCGCGGCCGCGAGATGGTCGGCAAGGCGCTGAAGGGCCTCGCCTCGCTCTAGTCGTCGCCGGAGTCGATCGGCGAGGCCAGATCGCGGAGCCCGTCGCCGAGCGCGTTGATCGCGATCACCAGGACGATGATCAGCGCGCCCGGCAGCACTATCAGGTAAGGCTTGAAGAACATGAAGTTGCGGCCTTCGCTGACCAGCAGGCCCCAGGAGGCGTTCGGCGGCGGCAGGCCGAGACCGAGGAACGACAGGCTTGCCTCGGCGAGGATCGCCGCCGCCATCTCCAGCGTGGCGACGACGATCAATGGGCTCATCACGTTCGGCAGCACCTCGCGCTTGAGGATCCGCGCCTGGGTCGAGCCGACGGCGATCGCGGCGGCGACATAGTCCTGGGCGCGGACCTGCTGGGTGGCGCTGCGCACGACCAGTGCGAAGCGGTCCCAGAGCAGGAATCCGAGCACGGCGATCACCGAGACGAGCGAGCCTTTCACCACGGCGAGCAGCGCCAGCGCGGTCAGGATGCCGGGCAGGCTGAGCCGCGTGGCGATCACGTACATGATCACCGCGTCGACGCGGCCGCCGAAATAGCCGCCGATCAGTCCCAAGGTCGCGCCGACCAATCCGGCGATCAAGGTCGCGGAGACTCCGACCAGAAGCGAGATGCGGCTGCCGAGGATCAGACGGCTGAGAAAATCTCGGCCGAGATGGTCGGTACCGAGCGGATGCGTCCAGCTTCCCGCGGCATCCCAGACCGGCGGCAGCAGGCGCTTCGACAGATCCTGCAGGTAGGGATCGTGCGGCATCAGCAGCGGCGCCAGGATCGCCATCAGCACGATGACGAGGATCACCGACGCGCCGGCGACGAAGCCGCCGTGGCGAGATGCGCGCCTGAGGCGCACGCGCCAGCGCGGCTCTGGGGCCTCGTCGGTCATCCGAGCCGGATCCTCGGATCGATCAGGGCGTTGGCGACGTCGGCGAGAAGCGTCAGCGCGGTGTAGGCCAGCGCCACGAAGATCAGGATGCTCTGCACGACCGGGAAGTCGCCCCGCAGGATGGAGCGGTAGGCGAGCAGCCCGATGCCGTCGAGCGCGAAGACCGACTCGACGATCACCGAGCCGCCGAGAAGCGTGCCGAGCTGGACCGCGGCGAGCGCCAGCACCGGCAGCAGCGCGTTCGGCAGCGCGTGCACCGCCATCAGCGTCCGCTCGGCGAGGCCCTTGGCGCGGGCGGTGCGCACGTAGTCGGTCGACAGCGCCTCCAGCATGCCGCTTCGCGTGAGCCGCATCAGGCCGGGCAACGAGGATGCCGCGAGTGTCGCCGTCGGCAGGATGAAATGCGCCCAGGTGTCGGATCCGGAGATCGGCGTCCAACGCAGCAGCACGCCGAAGACGACGATCAGCACCAGCGCCAGCCAGAAGCTCGGCACCGCCTGGCCGAGCACGGCGGTGATCAGGCTGAGACGATCGATCCAGGATCTGGGATGCATCGCTGCGATCATGCCGAGCGGGATGCCGATCACGACCGAGAGGATCAGCGCGTAGACCGCGAGCTGGAGCGTCACCGGCAGGCGGGAGAGGATCATGTCGGCGACCGGCTCGCCCGAGAACAGCGAGCGGCCGAGATCGCCGGAAGCGAGGTCGCGGGACCATCTGGCAAACTGCACGAGCAGCGGCCGGTCGAGACCGTGCTTGACGCGCGCCGACTCGATCTCGGCTGGCGTCGCGCCCTCGCCGGCGAGTTCGGCGGCGAGGTCGCCCGATAGCCGGAGCAGGCTGAACCCGACGACCGATACCGTGACGGCGACCAGGATCGCGACGACGAACCGGGTCAGGACGACATGCAGCACGTGGAGCTGGCTACTTCCAGCCGATCTGGCTCAAGACCGGCACGTCGACGCGGGTCGGCGTGTAGTCGACCTCCGCCGACATCACGTAGTTCACCGTGTTGGTGTAGAGCGGCACCGTGTAGGTCTTCTCGGCGATGCGCGCGAGCGCGTCGCGATAGATCTGGGCGCGTCGCGTCTGGTCGGACGTCGAGGATCCCTGCTTCACCCAGTCGGCGACCTGCTGGTCGCGGGCGTAGTCGGCGTTGCCCATGTCGAAGAACACCGGCAACGCCGAGGCGACGTCGTAGATGCCGCCCCCGCCCCAGCCCAGCACGCTCATCTGCGACTGGCCCTTGAGGAAGTTGCCCCGCCATGTGGGAAGCGGCGCCGTCTCGATCCGCGTGCGCACGCCGACGGCGGTGAGGTAGCCCTGGATCGCTTCCGCCACGGTCTTGAGATCGACCGAGGCGGCGAGCGCCAGGGTCACGGCGGAAGCCTGTCCAGCATCGGCGAGCAGCTTCTTCGCCAGTGCCGGGTCGTAGGCGACCTTGGGCAGGTCCTGCACGCAATGCTTCATCGCCGGATGGCACTGTGCCGAGAGCGCCTTCGAGCCGCCGCCGATCAGGCGGTTGGCGATCGCATCGCGGTCGATCGCATGCGCGATGGCGCGGCGCACGCGCTCGTCCTTCAACGGGCTGTCGCCGGCGCGCGATGCCGCGTCGAGGCTGAGGAAGGTGATGCGGATGGTGTCGCCGAAGACCACTTTAAGGGCCGGGTTGAGCTTCAGGTTCTCGGCCTGGTCCGGCGGCATGTCCTGCGCGAAGTCGAGGCGGCCGGCCATCAGCTCGGCAACCTGGGTCTGCAGGTCGGGAACGATGCGGATGTTGACGTTGGCGATCTTCGCCTTCGGCTTCGGCCCGGCGAAGTAGCCGTCGAAGGCCTGGAGCGCGACGCCCTTGCCGGGATTGACCTCGCGCGTGCGATAGGGGCCGGTGCCGATCGGCTTCGTCGCATGGCTCATATGACCCTGGGCTGCGGTGTGCTTGCCCGGCCAGACGAGGAAGCGCGCGGCGAGCAGGAACTCGGCGACGGGTTCGGGCCGGGTCAGCGTCAGGCGCACGCGGTGCGAGGACAGCTTCTCCACGTCCTTCACGAACAGGAAGGCGCTCTCCTGCTGGCGCAGCTTGTTCTCGGGATCGATCACGAACTTGACGGTGTAGACGACATCGTCGGCGTCGAAGGCGTCGCCGTTGTGGAACTTCACGCCGTCGCGGAGATCGAGCTCGATCGTGCGGTCGTCCTTCCAGGTCCACGACTTCGCGAGCAAGCCGGTCGCCTGGCCGGTGGCCGGATCCTGGTAGAGCAGCGTGTCGTAGATCGCCGAGGAGAGCGTCGCCGACTCGCGGGAGTCGGTATGGATGCGGTCGACGAAGTCGGTCTCGCGCTGGAACGCGAACTCGAGCGTGTTGCTGCGCTTGCCCGCATTCGCCTGCCCCGAGGTCAACGCCAACCCGAGAGCGAGCGCCAATGCCCCCGCCGCGACCTTCTTCTGTGCCATGCGTCGATCCGCTCCTTCGATGCCGGCGACATCATAGGCCTCGGCCATCTCGCGGACCATGACAGAGGTGTCCGCGGCTGGTACCACTCTCCTCCGCTTCCCCGGTTCCGGCACCCATGAACTTGGCTCGTCTTCTTCCGGCTGCGCTGCTCGTCGCCTTTCTCGCCGGGTGCGCGACGCCGCCGGCGCCGCAGCCGGCATCGACGGCGACGCCGGCACCGGCTGTTGCCTCTCCGCCGCTCGCGGCGCCGAAGATGATCGAGGAGTCCTGGCTGATGCCGGGCGGTCCGGGCGAGGACGGAAGGCCGGCGCTGCTCAGGACCCGGATGTACTTTCCGCCCGGCAACGGTCCCTTCCCGGTGGCGGTGCTCAACCACGGCTCGCCCGGCGAGCCGTCGCGGCAGTTCATGGAACCGCCGAGCTTCCGCCACGTCGCCGAGTGGTTCGTCGGCCGGGGATACATGGTTGCGGTGCCGATGCGCCGGGGCTACGGCGACACCGGCGACTGGCCGGAGAATCCCGGGCCCTGCAACAACCCCGACTTCGTCGCCGCCGGCAATGCCGCGGCCGACGACATCCTGGGCGTGGTCGGCAGGCTCCGCCTGCTTCGGATCGCCAGGCCCGATCGCATCCTGCTGGTCGGCCAGTCGGCCGGCGGCTTCGGCGTCGTCGCCGCGACCGCGCGCAACCCGGCCGGCGTGTTCGGCGCGATCAACGTCGCCGGCGGGCGCCTCGGCGGGCCGGAGAAGGAGCGCTGCTCCCCCGACCGCCTGGTCGCCGCGGCCGAGACTTTCGGCAAGACCGCGAAGGTGCCGACGCTCTGGCTCTACTCGGAGAACGACAGCTACTTCAATCCGGACCTGTCGCGCGCCCTGGTCTCGGCCTATGGCGGCGCCGGCGGCCGCGCCGTCTACGTGCTGCTGCCGCCGTTCAAGGAAGACGGCCATACGATGTTCGCCGACCCCGATGGCCTCGACTACTTCGCGCGCTACGTCGCGTCCTTCATCGAGGCGCTGGAGTAGCGGCTCACTTGAAGCGGCACTCGTTGTCGATGCAGGTGCAGGCGCCGTTGTCGCCGGCCGGATCGGTGCACCATCCGTCGCCGTCGCGGCGGTCGTCGACCCAGGCTCCTTCGTAGCGCCGGCCGTCGGCCCAGATCCTCACGCCCTTGCCGGTCATCCGGTCGCGCACGAAGTCGCCGACATAGAGGCTCTCGCCCGGCCACAGATAGGCGCCGTGCCCGTGGCGCCGGCCGTCGATGAAGGTGCCTTCGTAGCGCTCGCCGCTGGCCCAGATGTAGGTGCCTTCGCCGGTGCGCTCGTCGTCGAGGAACTCGCCCCAGTAGCGGTCGCCGCCCGGCCAGATCCGGAATCCCTGTCCGTGATAGCGGCCGTCGACGAGATCGCCCTCGTACCAGGTGCCGTCGGGATAGGCGTAGCGGCCGCGGCCGGTGATCTTGCCGTCGACGAAGTCGCCCTCGTAGCGCTGGCCGTTGGCGAAGAGGTAGAGACCCTTGCCGGTGCGCCTGCCCTCGACGAAGTCTCCGTCGTAGCGGTCGCCGGCGAAGGGCGAGTCTCCGCCCCAGGTGCGGATGCCGCGGCCATGGAACAGGCCGTTGCGGAACCCGCCTTCGTAGCGGCTGCCGCTCGGCCAGGTGTAGACGCCGGTCCCGGAAGGCAGGTCGTCGGCGAACTGGCCTTGGTAGCGCTGGCCGTTCGGCAGCTCGTAGGCGCCGTCGCCGTGCATCTGCCCGCGCGCGAGCGTGCCCTCGAAGATGAAGACCGGCCGGTTGCGGGCGATCCAGGCGAGACGCCCCGGGCCCGAGGCGACGCCGTCGACGCAGGCGCCTTCCCAGATCGGCACCTCGCCCGGCGGGCGCGTCTCGTTCGCGACCCGGCAGCCGGTGCGCGGGTCCACGGTCCAAGATTCCGCTAGCGCAAGCGGCGAGTGCAGAAGAGAGAGAAGCAGGATCAGCGCGCGCATGACTCGGAAGATAGCATCGCGCTAGACTCGGGCGCCGAATTTCGGGGGACCGTCATGCGCATCGCTCGCGGCATCGCCCTTGTGCTCGCTCTCATCGCCGGTATCGCCGCGCCGGCTGCGGCACAGCCTGATCCGTGGGCCAAGGCGGCACGCAATCCGGGCCTGGTTCAGACGATCTCGCCCAAGCTCAACGAAGAGGCGTGGTTCGTGCCCGGCGCGGGCGACGCGATCCTCAAGGCCCGCGTGTTCCGCCCGGCCGGTCCCGGGCCGTTCAAGGTGGCGATCGTCAACCACGGCTCGCCGGCGAGCGCGGCCAGCCGGCCGAAAATGCGCGTGCCTGCCTACCGTGCCGCCGCCGAATGGCTGGTCGAGCGCGGCTACATGGTGGTGCTGCCGCTTCGCCGCGGCTATGGCGAGCCCGAGGGATCGCCCTGGCCGGAGAAGTACGGCACCTGCGACAACGCGAACTACACCGCCGCCGGCAAGGCGGCGGCCGACGACATCGAGGCGGTGGTGCGCTATGTCGGGACATTGCCGACGGCGCGCAAGAATCGCGTGCTGCTGATCGGCCACTCGGCCGGTGGTTTCGGCGTGGTGGCGCTCGCCAAGCGCAACCTCGACGGCGTGATCGGCGTGATCAACTTCGCCGGCGGACGGGGTGCTCATCAGGGCCCGAGCGGCCGCGACAATTGCGCGCCCGACCGTCTGGTCGAGGCCATGCGCGGCTTCGGCGCCGGCGTCCGGACGCCCTCGCTCTGGCTCTACGCCGAGAACGACAGCTATATCGGGCCGGTTCTGTCGCAGCGCATGGCCGAGGCCTATCGCTCCGGCGGCGGCAACGTCGACTACCGCCTGCTGCCCGCGTTCAAGAACGAAGGCCACGACATGTTCGGCAGCGCCGACGGCCGCACGCTGTGGACCGGACCGGTCGAGGAGTTCCTGAAGAAGCTGGAGTAGCCCGAGCGCTACGGCAGCAGCGCGAACGAGTCCATGAACTTGCGGATGTCGGGATTGTTGTCGAGGCCGGTGCGGCTGGCGACGAGGAGCTGGTAGAGCCGGTTCCCGATCAGGACGCTTCGCGTCAGCGTGTGGACCGGCTCGTCGCTGCGCAGGATCACGTACTCCCTGGCGACCTTCCCGGCCATCGAGATGGGCTTGTCCGAAACGAGCGTGTGACCTTTGGCCGTGCCGTCGCGGACGTTGGCCAGGAGTTGCTCGGCCGGCGCCGAGCGCACCATATCCGCCGGATAGTCGACATGGCTTGCGAAGAAGCCCACGCCGTCCTTCAGGACGGAGACCTGCTGCAGCCGGATGGTGCGTCCATCGGCAAGCGGAAGCTGGAGCTGCTCGACTTCCGGCGTGCTCGGCATCAGGAGCCGGTAGTTGCCGCCCTGCGGGCGGACCTCGGTCCAGGCGCCCCACGACCAGTGAACGGTCCAGGCGAACACGGCGACGAGGACCGCCAGCGCCACCATTGCAAGCTTCGACACGGGCGAGTACCTCGGAGCTCTTGCCGGGAAGGATCGGGCGCGAGCGTACAGAGCCCGTGCACCTGCCACAACGCCGTCACTTGACGCGCGCGCCGCCCATGTGCATCCTTCCCGCCATGAACCGGTCGATCATGATCGCGCGTCGTTGGTGGTGGCGGAGCTGACAGGCGGCCGCCGCGAACGACTTTGATCGATCGAAAGGGGCCGCCAGGGAGACCGGGCGGCCTTTAAAGTTTCTAGACCCTCCCTGAAATCCAAGCCTCCCGGTCGACCGAACGGCTCACAACCGTCGTAACTGGGAGATTTCGTATCATGTCCCGTCCTGCCGAGCCGCGCTTCGACCGCTATACGACCAAGGGCGGCATCGCCGTCGAGCGCCACAGCCTGATCCTGCCCGAGGGCGACGTCGCCGAGCCGCTGGTGCGGGCGCTCGACCACAAGCTCGGCTGCTTCTTCTCCTCGTCGGTCGAGTTCCCGGGCCGCTACTCGCGCTGGGACATCGGGTTCAAGAACCCGCCGGTAATGATCACGGGCCGCGGCCGCACCTTCAAGGTCCAGGCGCTGAACGCGCGCGGCAAGATCCTGATGCGCGCGATCTGCGGCGCGCTCGAGACCGCCGACACGGTCGAGGCGCTCATTGCCGGCGACGGCGAGCTTTCGGGCCGTGTGCGCGAGCCGGCCGAGCGCTTCCCCGAGGAACAGCGTTCGCGCCAGCCGAGCCTGTTCTCGGTGATGCGCAAGCTGGTCGACCTGTTCTCTTCGGATGAAGAGCCGCATCTCGGTCTCTACGGCGCCTTCGGCTACGACCTGGCCTTCCAGTTCGAGCGCATCCGCCAGCGCCTCACGCGCTCGGCCGATCAGCGCGACCTCGTCGTCTACCTGCCCGACGAGATCCTGGCGATCGACCACCAGCGCCACCAGGCGATGCTCTATCGCTACGACTTCGTCGTCGACGGCTACCAGACCGCCGACCTGCCGCGCGACGGCGGCGACCATCCGTTCCGTCTCCGCAATGGCGGCGACGCGGTCACCACCGACCACGCGCCGGGCGAATATCCGAAGATCGTCGACGTCGCGAAGGAGAGCTTCGCCCGCGGCGACCTGTTCGAGGTGGTGCCCGGCCAGACCTTCGGCGAGGCGACGACCGCCTCGCCCTCGCGCGTCTTCGACGTGCTGAAGGATCTAAACCCGGCCCCCTACGGCGCGCTGATGAACCTGGGCGAGGGCGAGTTCCTGGTCTCGGCCTCGCCCGAGATGTTCGTCCGCGTCGACGGCAAGCGCATCGAGACCTGCCCGATCTCCGGCACGATCGCGCGCGGCCGCGACGCGATCGGCGACGCCGGCCAGATCCTGAAGCTGCTGAAC
>JAEULB010000101.1 GCA_016792585.1 Rhodospirillaceae bacterium | reverse complement strand
ATGTCGTCCGCCTTGGTCGAAGTCAGCCCGGACATGAGCGCGAACCAATGCTCATGGAGATGGCCTGGCAGGATGCCTTGGGCAATCAGGTGCTGGCGCAGCCAGTTCCGCTTGGACACGCGCCGCCAATCCGAATGGATGACGATCTGGGCATCGCTCAGCTCGCAAAGGCGGTTTACCAGGGCGACGGCGACCGTGTCGAAGTCGACGGGATAACGCTCGCTCCGCGGCAGGTTCATGCTGACGCTGGCGACAATGCTACCGAGGCGACGCAGGTTCTCCGGCAGCACGCGAGCGCGCGCTGGAAGGAGGACGCCGTCGATATCTAGGAAGATGACCTTCATGACAACACTCCGGGACGACAGGAAGCCCAATGATTTCGGGCCTCGATCAAGCTGCTACCGACCTTGCGGCCGAGGCGGCTGTCAGTCCTGGAGGACTTGGGAATCCGCAACGGCCGCCGGCGCCGGGAAGCGGCGCGAGTTGGATATGGCGGTTGCGATCCACATAATGCCTAAAATGCACGATGCAGTTTTGAGCGCAATGGCTTTGTCTACTTCGCACGAGGTTATCCAGCGATGAGTGACTCCGGGGCAACAGCATGGAGGATCGTCGATCCGCACTACGTCATCGAACCTGCTGATGCGGCCTTGCTAGCCAGCCGTACTCATCAGGAGCTTGTGCTCAGAAAGTCGTTCACGAAGTCGCAAACCAAGGAACGGACCGATGTCTCGAAGAGAATCGGCGAATCAGCGGCCCTGCGTCTCCTCGCCAGCCTGAGCCCCCAGTGGCAGGCCATCGACGCAAATAAGATCGTGAGCAACAACCCTGGCTATGACATCGCCGTCTATCGGGCAGGAACTCTGGGCCGGCATCTGCGGATATCGGTCAAGTGCTGTACCTACATCGCGATGACGCAGTGGCACGCGCCTGCGAATCTCTCAAAGAAGGCTTGGGACTATGATGCGCTGATCCTTGTCGACGTCGGCATCACAATGGATCCGCTGGGCCTCATTCCCGATCTGGAGGTACCAAGGCAACCTCACGTCGCCTTCTATGTCTTCAGCAAGGACGAGGTGCTGTCGGAATTCGCCCATGCCAGGCGAAATGAGACAGCCAAAGGTTTCTACATCTGCCGTTTCAGGACGCCGCAGAACCCCAAGACCCTGGATGCTAAGCACCAGGTCCGCGACCTCGAGCGCTACCGCAGTCGATTCGACACGATCGAGCGTATGCTCTCGGCGCTTCACAGCAGGATCCGGTCATGTGCGGCCGCTTCTCCGACCTCTACACCTGGTCCGAGCTCCACGCCCTCTACTCGATCCACAACCAGCCCGCCCCGAACCTGCCGCCGCGCTACAACTTCGCGCCCAAGCAGTTCGGCGCCGTCGTCCGGCTGACAGCCTCCGGCGAGCGCGAGCTCGTGAAGATGCGCTGGGGTCTCGTCCCGGGATGGGCCAAGGACGACAAGCTCGCCTTCAAGACGATCAACGCGCGATGCGAGACGGTCGCGACGTCGCCGGCCTTCCGCGGCGCCTACAAGCAGCGCTTCGCGCTCAAGACCGTGTCGTCGTTCTTCGAATGGCCGAAGGGCTTGAGCCCGCGGCTGTTCACGACGGCGCCGCCGGCGGATGCGGCGGCACCGCGATCGCCGACCGGCGGCGAGCCTTTTGCCTTCGCGGCGCTCTGGGAGAGCTGGCGGCCGAAGGAAGGCGACGAGGAGCTGCTGACCTTTACGATCATCACCGGCGAGCCGAACGCGCACGTCGCTCCTTATCACGATCGCATGCCGGTAATGCTGCAGCCGAAAGATTGGGCCGCGTGGCTGTCGCCTGCGACGACGCCCGAGGAGAGGAAGAAGCTGCTGGCGCCCTACCCGGCCGAGAAAATGGTCTCCTGGGCCGTCGACAAGCGCGTGGGCAACGTCAGGAACGACGACGAGAAGATCGTGGCGAAGGTGGGGGACTGAGTCTGCTGCACCAGCCGGCGACACATCGCGCCCCGGTCCGCTGTCGCGCGAGACTGAACCTTGGCGTGGCCTTTCGCCGGCTTTAGATCGACGGCCCGGAAGACGAGGCGGGCACAGGCTCCTCGGCCGCGTCGCCTGAGGGCGTCGCCGTGAGCGCCATCTCAGCCGGTGCGAATAGCCTGGGAAACAGGAGCTCGCACTCGGCGATCGGAAACTGCAGCCGATAGGGCGCATGCCTGCCCGACGACCAGAAAATCTTCCGGTTCTCCAGGGGCAGCACCAGGCGACGGGCCTGGCGCTCGGTCAAGCCCAGGAGATCTGGAACGATCGCACGCGGCACCTCGCCATGGAGGAGCGCATGGTCGATCAGACGGATCGTTCGCCGATCGATCGGCTCGCTGGCGAGCGACATTGATCCGGAAAGCATCGAGCCCGCCATGACCGAGCCTCGCGGACGCGAGGGCTGCAGGTTCTCGTTCTCGAGGAAGAGACGGAACCGGCGGCTCAGGCTCTCGGTGTCGAGAAGCCGCGCCATGAAGCGCGCCTGGTCGAGCGCCGTCTCGAGAAAGTAGCGGCACCAATCCACCAGGTTTCCTTCCGAGAGCGTGCCGCGGCCATCGGTCATTTTCTGAGGTGGAGCGTCGGCACGACGGAGATGGGTCTTGTATCCCTCGATGCTGCGCGCGAGGCCGCGCGACACGGACCAAAGCTCGGAGCCAAGGCGCCAGCGCCGAAGAAAGGCATGGCTGTAAAGGCGGGCGACGCGGCCGTTACCGTCGATAAAGGGATGGATCCAGACCAGCCGGTGATGGCTCGCGGCGGCGGCGATCGCCGCCGTCGATGCACTCACGCTCTTGCCGTCGTAGACCTCGGCAAAGCGTCTCATGAACGACGGCACCATGTCGGAGACGATCGGGATGTGTCCGCTGATGCCGGGGTCGCTCCCCTGCCCTACCTTGACGTCGCGCGTCCGCCACTCGCCCGGTAGGATCTCTGCCCGGTCTCCGGTTTCCTTGTCGACAACCCAGCGCATCTCCTCCGGCATGCGCCGGAAGAATTCGCGGTGCAGCCGCCTTACGAGCTCCTCGCCGAGGCCGATCCCGTCGAGCTCGCCATGATCGATCAGCTGCTGGACCTCGACATGCGCCCGCGCCTCGATCTGGAGGTTCCGCTGCTCGGTGTCAGGCGCATAATTGGTCTGCATCGCGCGCTCGATCGAGATCGGCCGCGTGTCGATGCCCTCGATCAGGTTCGTGTAGTAGCAGTTCATCAGCCGGACGAGATCGCCGGCGGCTGCGGCTACAAGGGGATGCAGGCCCGCGCCGGTGCGCGCGGACTCCTGTATCAGCTCGATCCCGAGATCCGCGATTTCGCGATAGCCGCCAGCGCTTTCCCTGGGCATCAGCTCCAGGGAAGCGGGGTTGGATCGCGTTCCGCGGTCGACGGTGCTCATAGCGGATGATATGGCGGGTTAAATGTCAGATTTCAAGTCAGATAAGCGAAAGTGGATATCTCGATAATATGCAATGACTTGCGATCTTCATAAGGGGCATTTGACGCAGCATCATGTCAGATACATCACGCGCGCCAGCGATCGCATCGGCCTTATAGGCAGGGGGCTTGACCGTCCCGCGTTAACTAAGAACAATACAGGAACACGAAGCGCCAGGCGCCCGGAGTTCCAGATGCCTCAAATAGCCATCTCCCCTCAGCGGGAAGAGGTCCCGTTTTCCCCGTCCCAGGGTCCCTTCGCCCTGCACCACCGGCTGCGGCCGGAGTCCGGCATCCTCCCGCGGGGCTGGCTAAAGGAGCTCCGCGACCGGTACTTCGAGGGGCCTTATGGGTTCGTCACGGCAGAAAGGGACCTGCCGGAGGATGGCCGGTCGCCGAAGGTCCTCGGGTGGGGCCTCGATCGGCGCACCGCCCGCGCGGCCGCGGCCAGGCGGAGCAACCGCGATCCCGACACCCTCATCGTCCTCCCCCGTTGGCCGGCAGCTGTCCCGCGCAGCGGGACTGCGAGAGGCGCACCGCCAGGCTGCAGGAAGCCGTCTGTCGGGATGGCGCCGGCGACGTCCGCACCGACATCCATGAGGACGTGGCCTATGCCGAGCGCGAGGCCGCGCCCGACACGATGATCGAGACCTGGCTCGAGGAGCACGGGGTCTTCAGGGCGCATGGCGAAGCCTGCGGCGATATCGGCGCCTGGGACGAGACCATCTGCCTGGTGATGGCGATGGCGCACGCCTACCTCAATGCGCACCCGGCGGTGGCGATGACTGAAGATGGAAGGCTGGGGTGGACGAAGGAAGCGAAGCGGCGTGGAGAGGTGGATGACGACGAGGAAGTCGTCGCGCTGTCGGCCGAGCTCGACGAGGCGCGGGCGGAGGTGCAGGAGAATTTTTGAGCCGCCGGCGCCGTTATCCACCTTTTCGCAGACAGTTATACAACGAAGCAGAGACATGTTTATAAATCCGCATAATGAGCGGAAGTAACGGAACATGACTTGACTAAACATAGGATCGTTTATATATATCCGCTCCATGAGCGGAGAGACGCAAACATCTGAATTGACGTCGCGAGCCAGCCTCGCGAGCTATCTCCTCCAGCTCCAGTCGGCTGGCCGCCTGACCTTCACGCGCGAGGAAGCCCAGGCCGCTCTCGGCATCGGCCAGGGCGCGTTCCTGGACGCCGCCGAAAGGCTGCAGCGCCGGCATCTCCTCGTGACGCCGCGCCGCGGCTTCTACGTCGTGGTGCCGCCCTCCTATCTGGCGCAGGGCGCGCCCCCGCCCTCCTGGTTCATCGACGCGATGATGGAGCGCGAGAACCGTCCCTACTATGTCGGCCTGCTCAAGGCAGCCGAACTTCATGGCGCCTCGCACCAGGCCGCGATGGCTTTCCAGGTGGTCACCGACAAGACGATCCCGGAGATCCGTGCCGGCCGGTCGCTGATCGCCTTCATCTACAGGAAGGACTTCCAGGAGATCGAGAGCGGCATCGAGAAGCGGAAGGTCGACACCGGCTGGATGAAGCTCGCCTCGGTCGAGCTCACGGCCCTCGACATCGTCCGGTATCCGCGAGCGGCCGGCGGCCTCGGCAACATCGTCACCGTGCTGGCCGACCTCGCACCGAAGATCGACGCGCTCCGGCTTCGCGTCCTTGCCGATGGCTTCGAGCGCTCAGTCGTCCAGCGACTTGGATTCCTACTTACGCATTCCGGTCATGCCGATCGCGCGGAGTTGCTCAAAGACCGGATCCGCGATGGCTCCCAGGTTCCGTGGGTCGAGCTCGATCCGAGGGAAGCGAGCGATCCGGACTTCGCGCCCGACATCGTCGAGAGGAACAAGGACTGGCGTGTGATCGTGAGGACCATGCCCGAGGCCGATACGTGATCCCTAAGCAGAACATCGTCGCCTGGGGAACGGTCGTTCCATGGGCGGATCCGCGCCAGATCGAGCAGGACCTCGCCATCAGCCGCGCCATCGTCGAGATCTTCAGGAACCCAGAGCTCGGGAAGCTCGTCCGCTTTCGGGCGGCACGGCTCTCAACAAGCTCCACTTCCCGGCACCCATCAGGTACTCGGAAGACATCGATCTGGTCCGCACCACGGCGGGACCGATCAAGCCGCTTCTGGACGGATTGCGGGACGTCCTCGAACCCTGGCTCGGCAAACCGGTCTTCGATGCGAGCGCGGTCGCACCGAAGCTCACCTTTCGCGTGCCGGCGGAAGATGACGGGCAGATCCGTCTCAAGGTCGAGATCAACACAAGAGAGATCGTGGCGCTCGACGCACCGCTCGCTCTGCCCTACGCGATCGACAATCCGTGGTTCACGGGCCGCGCCGAGATCCAGACCTTCTCGCGCGAGGAGATGCTGGCAACCAAGCTTCGCGCGCTCCTGCAGCGCGACAAAGGGCGCGACCTATTCGACCTAGACCATGCCCTCAACGTCTTCGACGGCCTGGACGCCGCCCGCGTCGTCGCTCACCTCGGCACCTATCTGAAGGGCACGGGGCTGGCGATCTCGCGCGCCCAGGCCGAGGAGCGCATGTTCAAAAAGCTTGCCGCCTCGACATTCCTGACCGACATGAAGCCGCTCCTCTCCGCCGATCAGGCAGAGAAGATGACCGCCGACGCTTCGACGCGGGCTTTCAGCAAGGTGTTCGGCCGCCTCGTGGCCCTGATGCCGGGAGAATCGTGGGCGAGGACGCCGGCGATGATGGAGAAGTTTGGGATCGATCTTCGAGGTGGCGAACTCTAGCGCTCTGCCGCGAGGTTCCGATGACCGCTGCCCCCGCCATGTCACTGCGTCCAGCTTCTGCCCGGCCCGCTTGGTCAGTGGCCTCGAAGACCGCACCCCTACCCCTGCATCTGCGGCTCAGGCCGGAGTCTGGCGTCCTGCCCCGCGGCTGGCTGGTCGAGCTCCGGGCTAAGTACGAAGAGGGGCCCGAGGGCTGGGTCTGCGTGGACCCGTTGGCCGGCGGGCGTTCCGCAAAGCGGGATGCCGAGAGGCGCGACTTGCCCGGCGATCTCTCTGCACCGAAGGTGCTGGGCTGGGGCATCGACCTCCAGGCGGCGCGCGCGGCCGCGACCAGGAACACCAACCGGGATCCGTCGACGCTGATCGTCCATCCCTGCACGGCCAGGCTCCGCCAGGCTGTCGTCGAGAGAGAGGACCATGACGTCCGCACCGACATTTTCGAGGACGTGGCCTATGCAGAACGCGAGGCGGCACCCGACACGGTCGTCGACACCTGACTCGAGGAGCACGGCGTCTTCAAGGCGCATGGCGAAGCATGCGGCGACATCGCGAATTGGGACGAGACCATCTGCCTGGTGACGGCGATGGCCTATGCGTACCTCAACGCGCACCCGGCGGTGGCGATGACCAGGGACGGCCGGCTGGGGTGGACCGGAGCGGCGAAGTTGAGGGGTGAGGCAGAGATCAAGGGCGAAGTGGTGCCGCTGTCGAGCGATCTCGACCAGGCGCGTGCGGAGGTGCAGGCGAATTTGTGAACCGCAGGTCTATCAAGGTGACGTGGGTCCTTTTTCATCCGATAGCGACCCTCCTGTCGACGAAGCGGGATGGCCGGGCATAGCCACAAGCGGACATCCAGCATGCGCGCCTTTTTATCTCCCGCTTGATCGACTATTTCATCTGAATCAGAAGGGACAAATCGTATCCTGCACGGAGCTCGACTGCGTTGATGATGAAGCAGCAATCACCAAGGCGCGCGCGTTGGATGCTGTTCACGGCACCGAAGTCTGGCAGCGGACAAGGCGCGTCGCGATAGTCGAAGGCAAACCAGAACAGCCTTTGGCCACCTAGATACATCTAACCCAGAGGCAGCAGTACGACGCATCGCCCCTGCATCTTGGCAAGCCAGGGGCCTCGGCGTACGCTCCACCGAGTGAAAGCCGACTTGAGACAATTGCTGTTCAGAGACGCGACCCTCAAACGACTGCAGCGCGCGGTCGTAGCACTGCTGTTGGCGTTTGCCCTGTTGATCGGTCCATTGGCACTTGCGGCGAGCGTCACTGCGGGCGACACCATGCCGTGTCAGATGGAGATGGCATCGGCAGACGCGCAGCAGCCGCAATCGGGCGAGCCGGTCCAACCGGACCCTCAAAAGCAGAAGTCTGCATGCCCCATGATGAGCGGTGGGGTGTGCGCGACGCTCGTCGCTGTCGCTCCGGCGTCGTCTAGCCTTCCCTCGCCATCATTCGTGAGCACGGATGAGAATGTGACGAAGGAAGCGCCCGTTCCTCACATCGTCTCTCCCCTCCGACGACCTCCCAGACACCTCTAACGCCTGTCTGAACCGGCAAGCGTTCCGTTGCGAAAGCATCGGCACGGTCGCCATGCGTGTCCAGGGCGTGGAGGCGTGTGATGAGATTTCATATGGTCGTCGGGCTGACGCTCGTGCTTGCGGCCGGGCTTGGCGGGGGCGTGCTGCTGGAGCGGCACCTTATGTCGATGCCGAAAGGTGCCGGAGCGCCTTCGTCCGACGATCGCAGGATCCTCTATTGGTGGGATCCGATGATGCCCGCCTACAAGAGCGACAAGCCCGGAAAGTCCCCGATGGGGATGGACATGGTTCCGGTCTACGAGGGTTCGCAAGGCACTGGCGAGGCGGGCGTGGTCACTGTGTCGCCTGCCACCGCGCAAAATCTCGGAGTGCGAACGGTCGTCGTCGAGCGTGCACGCCTAGCGCCCGTTATTGAGACCTTCGGGTCTGTCGCTTTCGACGAGAGCCGGATCTCGCATGTCCATGTCCGCGCCAAAGGCTGGATCGACCGCCTGCAGGCGCGGGTGGAAGGCCAGACGGTTGCCCGCGGCGATCTACTGTTCGAGGTCTTCTCGCCGGAATTGATCAGTGCGGCCGCCGAGTTCACGCGCGAGCTGCAGCGGGGCGGCGGCGACATGGCGGAGGTCGCCCGGCGCAAGCTGGCGGCGCTTGGCCTGGCCGACCGGCAAGTCGCTGAGATGAGGCAGACACGCCAGATTCCAGAGCGCATCCAGGTCTTCGCTCCCCGCGGCGGCATCGTATCCGGCTTGGCAGTCGCGGAAGGCATGTTCGTTCAGCCCGAGATGACGCTGCTATCGATCACCGAACTCGACAGCGTCTGGATCATCGCCGAGGTAATCGAAAGCCAGGCAACCTTCATCAGACCCGGGATGGCGAGTGAGGTTCGACTCTCAAGCGAACCCGGACGCACGTGGCAGGCGAGTGTCGACTAC
>JAEULB010000080.1 GCA_016792585.1 Rhodospirillaceae bacterium | reverse complement strand
GAGACGATGCCTTGGGCGCGCTACGGGCTCGGCATGGCGGCACTGGCGCTCGGCGGGCTCGCCGGCTATCTGGCCTTGAGAGGGCTGTTCCGCATCTTCGCGCGCTGAAGCTCGGCGATCGTCTTTCCCAGGAGCAGGAAGTCCTCCCGCCGGCCGGTGCCGCGCCGCCAGGCGAGCCCGATCGTGCGCGAACGCGGATCGGCATCCAGCGGCCGGGTCGCAAGACCGGTGCCGCGGATGATGCCGGCATCGATCGCCATCTTCGGCAGCAGCGTGACGCCGAGCCCGCCATCGACCATCTGCGCCAGCGTATGCAGGCTGGTCGCCTCGACCGCCGGCCCCAGCGCCGGATCGGTGAAGTTGCAGACCGAGAGCGCATGGCCGCGCATGCAATGGCCTTCCTGCAGCAACAGCAGCGGCTCCTCCGCAAGGCGCTCGGGCGGCACCGCGTCCATCGCCGCGAGCCTGTGATCCTTGGGCAGGGTCGCGAGGAAGTCGTCCTCGAACAGGTCGAGCGTCTCGGCCGAGCCGCAGTCGCAGGGGAGCGCCAGCAGCAATACGTCGAGCGCGCCCGAGTCGAGCTGATCGACGATCCGCGCCGTCTGGTCCTCGACCAGCACCAGCTTCATCTTCGGGAAGGCGCGCCTCAAGCCCGGCAGGATCCGGGGCAGCAGGAACGGGCCTATCGTAGGAATGACCCCGAGACGAAGCAGGCCTGACAGCGGTGCCCGGGCTGCGGCTGCGGCGGCCACCAGGTCGTCTGCCGCCTCGAGCAGCGACCGGCCTCGCTTCAGCACCTCCTCGCCGGCCGGGGTAAACACCACCCGGCGGGTGCCGCGGTCGACCAGGACCACGCCGAGCGTCGCCTCGAGGTCCTTGATCGCGGCGCTCAAGGTCGACTGGGTGACGTTCGCCGCCTCGGCCGCACGACCGAAATTGCGAGCCCGATCAAGGGCATCGAGGTAGTGGAGCTGACGGAGGGTCGGCTGGCGTGTCATCGGATTTTCCGATCATACAATGTGGGATAACTCATTGGACCGATCAAGACTCAGCTCTCATATTGGATCCATTCCAATTCGCAACTGAGCATCAAGGAGCTCCCCATGCTGACCGTCGGCGACACCTTCCCCTCCTTCGCCCTCAAGGGCGTCGTCTCCCGCGACATCAAGACCGCCTTCGCGGACTTCACCGAGAAGAGCGATGCCGGCAAGTGGAAGATCGTCTTCTTCTGGCCGAAGGACTTCACCTTCGTCTGCCCGACCGAGATCGCCGCGTTCGGCAAGCTGGCCGGCGAGTTCAAGGATCGCGACGCGGTGATCTACGGCGTCTCGACCGACTCCGAGTTCGTGCACCTGGCCTGGCGCAACAACCACGCCGACCTCAAGGACCTGCCGTTCCCGATGCTCGCCGACATCAAGCGCGAGCTCTCCCAGACCCTCGGCATCCTCGACAGGAAGGAAGGCGTGGCTCTGCGCGCGACCTTCGTCGTCGATCCGGACGGCGTGATCCGCTTCGCGTCCGTCAACGACCTCTCCGTCGGCCGCAACCCGGCCGAGGTTCTCCGCGTCCTCGACGCGCTCCAGACCGACGAGCTCTGCCCCTGCAACTGGCAGAAGGGCGAGGACGTCCTGAAGGCGGCCTGAAGACCATGACCATCGAAACCCTGAAGTCGCGGCTTCCCGACTATGCCAAGGACCTGAGGCTCAACCTCTCATCCTTGGGCACGGAAGCAGCCCTGACCGAGCAGCAGCGGGCGGGCGCATTCATCGCTTCGGCGATCGCGTCCCGCAACGCAGAGGTGATCCAGGCGATCACCGCCGAGTTCGCCCCGAAGCTCTCGGCCGAGGCGTTCGAGGCGGCGAAGACGGCGGCGGCCATCATGGCGATGACCAACATCTACTATCGCTTCGTCCACCTCTCGTCGGCGCCGGACTACAAGACGCTGCCGGCGAAGCTTCGGATGAACGCGCTGGCGAAGCCCGGCGTCGACAAGGTCGACTTCGAGCTCTGGTCGATCGCGGTCTCGGCCGTCAATGGCTGCGGCATGTGCATCGACTCACACGAGAAGGCACTCCGCGAGCACGGCGTCACCGCCGAGGTGATCCAGGCCGCGGTCCGCATCGCGGCGACCGTTCATGCCGTCGCCGCAACGATCGGCGGCGAGGACGCGATGGCGAGCCAGCTCAAGGCCGCGGCGTAGCTTACAAAGAGAATGGAGCCCTCTCCCTCCGGGGAGAGGGCCTTGTTTCATGCCTTCGGCTTGTGGCCCAGGCCCGACAGCCGGTCCTTCATGCGCTCGAAGGCGGCGCACATCGTCTCGGCCATCGGCGATTCCGTCGTGTTGTGGCCGGCCGAGTTCACGAAGAACAGCTCCGACTCCGGCCACGCCTGGTTGAGACGCCACGCCAACAGCGGCCGCGTCACCACGTCGTAGCGGCCCTGCACCAAGATGCAGGGCAGATGCCGGATCTTCGCGAGGTTGCCGACAATGTGGTTCGGCTTCAGGAACGAATCCTGCGTCACGTAGTGCGTGAAGAAGCGCGCCAGCGGCACGCAGAGCTCGGGCGCCAGAAGCGCGCTCACCATCTCGGGCCTCGCATCGAAGGACTGCGTCTTGCCCGAAAACGTACGGAGCGCAATCGCCGCCGGCAGGTTCACGCTCGGATCCGGATCGATCACCCGCTTGTGGTAGGCGGCGAGCAGGTCGCCGCGCTCGGCCTCGGGGATGTAGTTCGCGAACTCGTCCCAGGCGTCGGGGAAGATGTTGCCGATGCCGTGGAACCAGAACTGGATGTTCTCGGGCTCGCCGATCGTGATGCCGTTCATCACCAGTCCCAGGCAGCGCTCGGGATGGGCGATGGCATAGACCATCGACAGCGTCGAACCCCAGGAGCCGCCGCTGACCAGCCACTTCTCGACGCCGAAGTGCTTTCGCAGCTTCTCTATGTCGTCGACCAGGTGCCAGGTCGTGTTGTCCTTGAGCTCGGCGTTCGGCTTGGATTCGCCGGCGCCGCGCTGGTCGAACATGCAGATGTCGTAAAAGGCCGGATCGTAGAAGCGCCGGTAGAAGGGCCGCGTCGTGCCGCCCGGCCCGCCATGGAGGAAGACGACCGGCACGCCCTTGGGATTGCCGAGCCGCCACCACGCGAGCGAGTGCGTGCCGTCGACCTGGAGCATGCCCGAAGCATGCGGCGTCAGATCCGGGTAGAGCGGGTGCGGATCGAGGAAGTTGCTCATCCGCGCGGCTTAATGCCTGCAGCCTGGAGCCGCTGCTTCATGCGCTCGCAGGCAGCGGTCAGCGACTCAGCCAGCACCGGCTCGGTCGAGTTGTGGCCGGCCTCGATCACGATCTGCAGTTCGGCCTCGGGCCACGCCTTCTTGAGCTTGTAGGCGATCTCGGCGCGCGTCACGACGTCGTAGCGGCCCTGGACGATGATGCCCGGCAGATGGCGGATCCTGCCGATGTTCTCGATCAGCTGGCCCGGCTTCATGAAGAAGCGGTTGACGCAGAAATGCGTGAAGAAGCGCGCCAGCGGGACGCACATCTCCGGCGCCAGCAGCGCCTTCACCGTCTCCTCGGTCGCGCGGAAGGACTGCGTCCAGCCGGAGTAGGTGCGGAGCGCGAGAGCGGCCGGATAGTTGATCTTCGGGTCGTCGGAGGTGACGCGGCGGTAGTAGGCTCCGAGCAGGTCGCCCCGCTCTTCCGCCGGCAGGAAGTTGGCGAACTCCTCCCAGGCTTCCGGGAACAGGTTGCGGATGCCGTAGTACCACCAGTGAATCTCGTCATCGCCGCCGGTGAAGATGCCGCGGACGATCAGGCCCAGGCACCGCTCGGGATAGCGCTCGGCGTATGCCAGCGAGAGAAAGCTTCCCCACGAACCGCCGGTCACCAGCCACTTCTCGATGCCGAGATGCTTGCGCAGCTTCTCGATGTCCTCGATCAGGTTCTCGGTGTTGTTGCCCTCGAGCTCGGCCAGCGGCGTCGAGCGACCGCATCCGCGCTGGTCGAACAGCGTCACGTCGAAGAAGGAGGGATCGTAGGTGCGGCGGTTGGCGGGGCGGATGCTGCCGCCGGGACCGCCATGCAGGAACAGCGCCGGCACGCCCTTCGGATTTCCGACGCGCTCGTAGTGGAGCGTATGGCGGTTGTCGACCGCGAGCTTGCCGGTTTCGCGCGGCTCTACCTCGGGAAACAGCGGTTGGCGTTCCAGCATCTTAGGTCAGTCCTAGGTAAGGTGAGTCAGCGCCAGGAGGTGGTGGTGGCGCCGCCATCGGCGACGATGACCTGGCCGGTGACGAAGGCGCCGGCGGGGCTGGCGAGGAACACGGCGATGCCGGCGATGTCGTCGGGCTCGCCGATGCGGCGGAGCGGATATCCGGTGACCGCCTTCTCGTAGAGCTCCGGGTTCTCCCATAGATACCGCGCGAAGTCGGTGCGCACGAGACCCGGCGCGATGCAGTTGACGCGGATGTTGCTCGGCCCCCATTCGGTCGCGAGCTGGCGGCCGAGCTGGAAGTCGGCGGCTTTCGAGATGCCGTAAAGGCCGATGCTGCCGGCGCCCCGCAATCCCGCGATCGAGGAAACGATGATGACGACGCCGTCCTTGCGCGCCGCCATTTCCGGGATCGTCAGGTTGGCGAGCCAGAGGTTCGAGCGGACGTTGCTCGCCATCACCTTGTCGAACAGCGCGTCGGTGATCTCCGACAGAGGGCCCGCATGCGGGTTGATCGCGGCGTTGCAGACCATGATGTCGATCTTGCCGAAGGCGGCGCGGGTGCCGTTCACCAGCGCCTCGACCTGCTCGCGATAGCCGATGTTGCAGGCGATCGCCTTGGCCTTGCCGCCCTTGGCCTCGATCTCCTTCACCACCTCCTCGCACGCATCGAGCTTGCGCGAGGAGACGACGACCGAGGCGCCGTGCTCGGCCATCGTTAAGCAGATGGCGCGGCCGATGCCCTTGCTGCCGCCGGTGACGACGGCAACCTTGCCCTTGAGATCGAAGAGCCTCACGCCGACAGGATCTCCTTGATCGCCTTGCCGGCATCCGCGATCGCCTTCCGGCCGATCTCGAGCTCGCGGCTCATGTTGAGGAAGCCGTGAATGACGCCTTCGTAGAGGTCGAACCTGTGAGGCACGCCCGCCGCCTTCAGCTTTTCGGCGAGCTTGATCGAGTCGTCGAGCAGCGGATCGAGCGCAGCGGCGTTGAGGTACATCCGCGGCAGGCCCTTCATGTCAGCGAGCAAGGGCGCCGCCCTGGTGTCGGGCGAGGCGGGTGTGCCGCCGAGCCAAGCCTTCCAAAAGAACTTCATGCGCTCGGTCGAGAGATTGTAGGCGCCGCTGCCGAGGGTCTTGTGGCTGTTGGTCTCGTGGTTGGGCTCGAGGCAGCCGTAAAAGATTGCTCCGCCCTGGATCTGCTTGTGGCCGCCGTCGCGCAATCCCACCATCAGGCCGAGTGCCAGGTTGGCGCCGGCGGAGTCGCCGGCAGCGAGGATGCGCTCGGCATCGAGGCCGCGCGACGGACCTTCGGAGCGGATCCACGACACCGCCGCCATCGCGTCGTCATGCGCCGCCGGGAACGGATGCTCGGGCGCCAGGCGATAGTCGAGGCTCAGCACCGCAGCACCGCTCTCCTCGGCCAGCATCCGGCAGAGCCGGTCGTGGGTGTCGAGATCGCAGAAGACCCAGCCGCCGCCATGGAGATAGAGGATGACCGGAAGCTTGCCCGCCTTCGACCGGTAGAGGCGCGCCTTCAGGCCCCTGGTCGGGCCGGGCACGAAGAGGTCGACGACCTCCATGTCCGGCTTCGGCCAGTTCCAATGGGTCGAGACCCGGTTGGTGATCGGCCTGGCCTCGGCGAGCGGGATCTTGGTGGTGTCGGGAAGCCCGAGGCTCGCATACCAGGCGATGATCTTCGCCATCTCCGGATGAACGAAGGGCGCTGAGTCGGTCTTGGCTTTGGCGGTCATGGTTGGATTCGACGGTTGGGGCGGGAGCCGATACGGTACCCGGCCGTCGGCTCCCGCCGCAATCGCTTCCACGCTTCTGCGAGACAGCCCCGTGAACTCACCTACCGGCATCACCGGCATCGACCACGCCGTCATCGTCGTCGCCGACCTCGCCAAGGCCGAGGCCAACTACACGCGGCTCGGCTTCCGCCCGACGCCGAAGGGCCATCACACCAAGCTCGACACGGTCAATCACTGCATCATGCTCGACCGCGACTATTTCGAGGTGCTCGCGGTCGGCAAGCCCGGTCCCTACAACGAGGATCAGCGCGTGATGCTGGCCGAGCGCGAGGGCCTCTGGGCGCTGGCGCTGCAGACCGACGACGCGCGCGCCGCGCATGGGCGGCTCAAGGCCGCCGGCTTCCATCCGACCGAGCCCGTCGACTTCGCGCGTCCCGTCGAGCTGCCTGGGCGCATGACCGAGGCGCGGTTCACCGTGTTCTACTTCGAAGTCGACGCGGTGCCGGGCCTTCGCCTCTTCCTCTGCCAGCACTACACCCGCGACGTGGTCTGGCGGCCGGACTATCTCGGCCAAGCCAATGCGGCGAAGTCGCTCGCCCACGTGACGCTCGTCGCCGACGATCCGGACGCCGCCGCGAAGTCCTATGGTCGCGTCTTCGGCACGACGCCGGTGCCCATCACCGGCGGTTTCATGGTGCCGGCGGGCCAGGCCGAGATCCGCCTGCTGTCGGCGATCCAGGCCGCGGCCGAGTTCGCCGGCGATCCGGTGCTCGCCTACAAGCATCCGGTGCCGCTGGCGCTCGGGCTCGCGGTCTCCGATCGCCGCGCCGCGAAGGCGGCGCTCTCCTCGCGCTCGGTTCCGTTCACCGAGTCCGCGCATGGCGGGCTCCGCGTGCCGTCGACCCAGGCCAACGGCGTCGTCATCGACCTGGTCTGACATGACGCATCTCAAGGGCGTCGACCACACGGCGATCCTGGTCCGCGATCTTGCCGGCGCGGAGTCGACGTATCGACGTCTCGGCTTCAAGACGACGCCGATCGGCCGCCACGACAACACCGGCACCGCCAACCACTGCGTGATGTTCGCCGACGACTTCTTCGAGCTGTTCGGCATCCTGACGCCGACGGAGTTCAACAGGCCCTGGGCCGCGGCGGTCGCCGAGCGCGAAGGCCTCTGGGCTGCCTGCTTCACCTCCGCCGACATCAACGCGACCTATGCCGGCTTCAAGGGCGCGGGCTTCAATCCGACCCAGCCCAAGGATTTCAGCCGCCCGGTCGAGCTTGCCGGCGGCGCGCAGCAGGCTCGCTTCACGTTGACCTACCTGGAGCCGGACGCGGTCGAAGGCATCCGCCTCTTCGCCTGCATTCACCACACGCCCGAGCTGGTCTGGCGGCCGGAATATCTCGGCCACCCAAACGCCGCGACCGCGATCTCGCACCTGACGATCGCGGTCGACGATCCGGTCGCCGCGGCATCCGCCTATGGGCGGGTCACCGGCACGACGCCGGTCGTCCGCCCTGGCGGCATGGACGTTCCCGGCCCCCGGGCGACGATCCGCCTGATCACGTCCGCCCAGGCGGCGACCGACTACGCCGGTGACCCCGTTCTCGACTACAAGCGGCCGGTCCCGATCGGCTTCGGCTTCAAAGTCTCGGACCGCCGGGCGACGCAGGCCGCCCTGGACGCCAACGGGGTGCCGTTCCGGACCCTGGAAAACGGCGGAATCCGGGTGGCATCGGCCTACGCTTGCGGAGTCGCCCTGGATTTCGCGTGATACCCTCAATTTCTTATAAAGACGCACCGAATTGCCCGCGGCGCGTAAAGGCATTGTTAACCCTCACCCCCTAGCCTTGAGATCGCGACGATCCAGCTAGGGACCAACGACCGATGACCACGGCGATGTACGCAGCCTTCCCACCCGGCCGAAAGGCCGTGGGCGGTCGCCTGCGCGGCGCTCTTCTCGGGCTCGCCGCCTCGGCGCCGGCGGTTGCCGTGCTGATCTTCGTCGCTCTCGACCACGCCTTCGACGGCGGCAGCAACGCTGCCGGCTGGGCCGCCCTCATTCTCGTCGCCCTCGTCACGGCCGGTCTCGGCGCCTGGATCGGCGCGCTCGGCCTCGGCCGCGCCACCGGCGAAGACACCAGCCGGCTCGCCGCCGTGCTCCGTACGCTCGCGTCGGGCGAGCGCGGCCAGCGCATCGGCGGCCCCTATGCCCAGAGCGAGATGGGCGACCTCGCGCGTGCCGTCGACAGCATCGTCGATCGCGTCGCCGAGCTGCGCGACACCCTCGATCGCAATCGCCTGCTGGCCGATCTCTCGACCGATTTCTTCTTCCGCATGGCGCCGGACGCGACCTTCCTCGCAGCCTCGCCCGCGGTCACCCGCCTGCTGGGATACGAGGGGCAGGAGATCATCGGCCGCTCGTACTACGATTTCGTCCATCCCGAGGACCTCGCCGTCGCCCGCCAGAAGCACGACGACCTGCTGTCCGGCGGCATGCCGACCGCGTCGCTCCGGCTCCGGCGCAAGACCGGCGGCTATCTCAGCGTCGAGCTCAGCTCCCGGCTCCGCCGCGACGAGCTGACCGGCCGCGCCCTCGAGATCCTGGGCCTCGTCCGCGACACGACCGAGCGCGCCGAGCATGCCCGCGAGCTGGAACGCGCCCGCCGCGATGCCACCGCCACCGGCCGCTCGCGCTCGTCGTTCCTCGCCAACATGAGCCACGACCTGCGCACGCCCTTGAACATCATCATCGGCCTCTCGCAGATCATCCGCGACCAGATGTTCGGGCCCGTGGGCGCCCAGCGCTACGTCGACTACGCGCGCGACATCGAGTCGAGCGGCCACGACCTGCTCGACCTGATCAACGACCTGCTCGACCTCTCCAAGGTCGAGGCCGGCCGCTGGCAGGTCGAGGAGCGCGCCGTCTCGGTCGCGCGCAACGTCGATGCGGTCTTCACGATGGTCAGCGCCCGGGCGCGCCTCGCGCAGGTGACGCTCGAATCCCGCCTGCCGGCCGACCTTCCGCTGGTGCTCGCCGACGAGCGCGCGGTCCGCCAGACGCTGCTCAACGTCGTCTCCAGCGCGCTCAAGCGCGTGACCCCGCAGAGCGTGCTGACCGTCGACGGCCAGATCGTCGACGGCCGCCTGGTCATCGTCGTCGAAGGCACCGGCCGCCCGGTCGAGCAGCGCGACGGCTACGTCAAGGATCCGCTCGACGGCTCGGTCAGCCTGGCGCTCGCCTCCGACCTGATGCGCCTGCACGGCGGCCGGCTCGACCTGCAGACCTCGCAGAATCAGCAGCTGACCGTCGCGATGGGCTTCCCGGCCGAGCGCAGCCTCACCGGCCCGGCGGTGGCGCTGACCAACCTCGCGAAGGCGAGCTAACCGATAATTTCCGCCATCGGGCGGATCCGCACGCCGTCCGCCTCCAGCACCTCACGTACCCGCTTCGCCATCGCGACCGCTTCCGGGTTGTCGCCATGGACGCAGATCGTGTCGATCGACACCGGCACGTGCTTGCCCGAGGTCGAGACGATCGCCTTCTCCCGCACCATCGCGAGCACGCGCCTGGCCGCATCCTCGGCGTCGTGCAGGACCGCGCCCGGCTGCTTCCTCGGCGTCAGCGTGCCGTCGTCCTGATAGGTGCGGTCGGCATAGATCTCGCGCGCCATCCTAAGGTTCGCCCGCTTGCCTGCCCGTTCCATCGCGGTCCCGGGCATCACCACGAAGATCGCATCCGGCGCGCAGTCGCGGATC
>JAEULB010000059.1 GCA_016792585.1 Rhodospirillaceae bacterium | reverse complement strand
GGCGTGCGCGAGAACGGCACGCCGAAATGCTCGAGCTCGATGATCGCCGGGATCGCGTTCCGGCACATGTACTCGATCGCGTCCTGGTCGCCGAGCCAGTCGGAGCCCTTGACCGTGTCGTACATGTGGTAGCGCCAGTTGTCGCCGTCGCCCATGTTGCCAAGCGCCGCACCGACGCCCCCTTGGGCCGCGACCGTGTGGCTGCGGGTCGGAAACACCTTGGTGACGCAGGCGGTCTTCAATCCCGCCGCGGTCATGCCGAGCGTGGCGCGGAGACCGGCGCCGCCGGCGCCGACGACCACCACGTCGTAGGTATGGTCGATGATCGGATAAGCCTGGGGCATTGCCCTACTCCCCGAACGAGATCTTGCAGACGGCGAAGACCGCGGCGATGCCGAGGCCGACGGTCGCCAGCGTGACGAGCATCAGCAGCGCGACCTTGAAGCCCTCGGCGTGGACGTAGTCCTCGATCACCACCTGGAGGCCGAGCTTGCCGTGCCAGAGGCCGGCGAGCAGCAGCAGGATCATCGGCACCGCACCCGCGGGCGACGCGATCCAGAGGTAGGCGGTCTCGAACTCGGCCCCGGCCATCATGACGATGGAGGCCACGAACCAGAGTGTGAGCGGGATCAGGCCGACGGCGGTCACCCGCTGCAGCCACCAGTGCTCGGTGCCGTGCTTGGCGGAGCCCAGGCCGCGGACGCGGCCGATCGCAGTGCGCATGGCCATGTCTGTCCTCCCTAGCGAAGCCAGTACAGGCCGAGGACCCATGCCAGGACCGTCAGGCCGACCGCGACGATCAGGGTGATCCAGCCCGAGGCATAGAACTGCGGGATCTCGAAGCCGTAGCCCATGTCCCAGACCAGATGCCGGATGCCGTTGGCGAGGTGATAGAAGAGGCAGAAGGACCAACCGGCGAGGCAAAGATAGCCCAGCCAGGAGCCTGCGATCGCCTGGGCGATCTCGAAGGCATCCGGGCCGTTCGCCAGGGCCAGGAGCCAAAAGACCAGCGCCACCGACCCGACCGACAGCGCGATGCCGCTCGCCCGATGGGCGATCGACATGACCATCGTGATTTGCCAGCGATAGACCTGGAGATGCGGCGACAGCGGCCGCTGGGCGGATGCCATGGGGTTCCCCCGGGAAAAAGGCGCGCCCCCGCGCGCCCGGAAATCCTTGATATCCCTTGAGATATACCCGTTGGCGAGAGCCGTCAACGCCCGGCCGCGGGCGGCGGATCCTCGACTTTAGGCTTAAGGCGGACGCCGAAGGCGGCAAGGATCGCGAAGGCCCCGATGGAGACGCCGATGAGGATGGCGCGGGTCATCGGCTGGACGATGCCTTCGGCCCCGAGTTGCGGGGCAAAACCGGCCGAGTTGACCGCGAGGCCGGCGATCGCGGCCCCCAGGGCGAAGCCGCTGGAAAGGACTGTCTGGAGCATCGTCGAGGCGAGGTCGCGCTCGCCCGGCCGGGCCGCCTCCATGATCGCCTGGCTGAGGAACGACCAGCAGCCGCCAAAGCCGGCACCGATCAGGATCTGGCAGGGGACGACCATCCAGGGCACGTCGTGCCGGATGGCAAGCAGGATCCCGGTCAGGCCGGAGACGACCAGCACCGGCCCGAGCCGGATCAGCGCCAGGCGACGACGAGGGGAATCGACCCCGGCGATCAGGAGGGCCGAGCCGCTCCATGACAGCGCCATGGTCGCGTGGATCAGCCCGGCCGCTGTCGGTGCATAGCCCCAGAGGTTCTGGATCGAGATGTTGAGGAAGGTCGAGACCGGGGAGTGGGCGATCGGCATCAGGAGGATCATCCAGAGACCCATGCCGACCGTCGTCGTCAGCGCGAAGGCGTCGCTGGGAAACAGCCGGTCGGGCCGCCGTCGGTCGAAGACGAAGACGCCGACCAGGATCGCGAAGGCGCCCAGGATCAGCAGCGCCGCCGACATCGTGTCGCCGCTGATGGCGGCGACCGCGACCAGCATGATGCCGACGCCGCTTCCGGCAAGACGCCCGAGGGGAACGGTCTTCGCCTTCGGATCGGGGCTGCCCGGATCGGCCGGCACGAAGCGCGTGACCAGGCCCAGGAAAAGGAGCGCGACCGGCACGTTGACGAAGAACGCCATGCGCCAGGACACGGTCTCGGTCAGGATGCCGGCGATCACCGGACCGCCGAAGGATCCGAGCGCCCACATCATTGCTTCGACGCCGAAGACGCGCGCGATCAGGCGCGAGGGAAACAGCACCGGGATGAAGAGGTAGCAGAGCGCCGAGATGGTTCCCTCGCCGATCCCCTGCAGGGCCCGCCCGACCAGGAACACCGGCATCGACGGCGCGAAGCCGGCGATCAGCGTGCCGGCGAGGAACACCAGCGCCGGCAGCACCATCGCCTGCCTGCCGCCCACCATCTGCTTGAGCCTGGCCGCCCCGGCGCCGCCGACGATCGACAGGACCAGGTAGACCGTGAACGACCAGCTCATGAACTGGATGCCGCCGATCTCGAGCACGGCCGTCGGCAAGGCGGTCGCGACCAGGAAGCCGTTGAAGGCATGCAGCACCACGCCCAGGCTGAGCGTGATCAACGGCGGCATGTTCTCGCGCGTGAACAGCTCGCGCCAGCTGGTGGGGGACTCGGAAGCGGCCATGAGGCCGCGTTTCTAGCGCGGGAAATATGAAAAGTAACTACTTTTTAAATTAATGATGCAGGATCGAGCCAAGGAACTGCCTGGTCCTTGGGTTCTCAGGGCTCGCGATCATCTCTTCGGGCGGTCGGTCTTCGACGATCTTGCCGCCGTCCATGAAGATCATGCGGTCGCCGACGTGCCGGGCGAAGCCGATCTCGTGGGTCACCACCAGCATGGTGCGGCCTTCGCGGGCGAGATCCTCCATCACCGCCAGCACGTCGCCGACGGTCTCTGGGTCGAGGGCCGAGGTCGGCTCGTCGAACATCAGCAGATGCGGGTTCATCGCCAGCGCACGCGCGATCGCGACACGCTGCTGCTCGCCGCCCGAGAGCTGGCTCGGAAAAGCATGGGCGCGGTGCTCGAGGCGGACCTTGCGGAAGAGGCCGCGGGCCCGCTCCTCCACATCCTTCGCCGGCTCGCCCAGCACCTTGACCGGCGCCAGCGTGACATTCTGCAGGGCCGTCAGGTGCGGGTAGAGGTTGAAGCCCTGGAAGATCATGCCGATGCGCCGGCGCACCGCATGGATCGCACTCGAGCGCGAGAGCACCGGCTGGCCCTCGAACAGGATGCGGCCGCCCTGGATGTCCTCGAGCCCGTTGACGCAGCGGAGCAGCGTCGACTTGCCGGTACCGCTCGGGCCGACGAAGACGACGACCTGCCCGGCAGCGACGTCCAGGTCGACGCCGTCGATGACCAGATGCGGGCCGTAGCGCTTGACCAGGCCTTCGATGCGCAGCACCGGCGATGAGGGGTCAGTGGACATACTTGAACCTTCTTTCGAGCGCCGTGCCGACGAGGGAGATCGAGTAGTTGATGATGAAATAAAGGATCGCGATGATCAGCAGCACCTCGAAGCTGATGCCGGTCGACTCGCGCACCAGCAGGCCCGACTTGGTCAGCTCGACATAGCCGATGATCGAGGCGAGCGAAGAATCCTTCAGCGTCGAGATGTAGACGCCGACCGAGGGCGGCAGCATGACGCGGATCGCCTGCGGCCAGATCACGTAGCGGAACACCTGCGGATAGGTCATGCCCTGGGAAAGAGCCGCCTCCCACTGGCCGCGGGTCACGCTCTCGATGCCGGCTCGGACCACCTCGGCCATCAGCGCGCTGGCGGTCAGCGTCAGCGCGATCGTCGCCGCCGAGAATGGCGAGAGATCGAGCTTCATCGCGAAGGAAAGCCCGTAGAAGCAGCCGAAGAACAGCACCAGCGGCGGCACCGAGCGGAAGACCTCGATGTAGACGATCGCCGCCCAGCGCACGATCGCCCAGGGCGCTATCCTGAGGAGGCCGATCACCAGGCCCACGACCCCGCCGAGGATCAGCGCAAGCCAGCTGATCCACAGCGTGATGCCGACCCCCTTGAGGAACACGTACCAGTAGGCGGCGACCTGGGGGCTCATCGGCGATGCCCGATCGGCGCGCGCGACAAGAGCCAGCGGCCGGTGACGATGCGGCCGATGTTGATCGTCTGCGCCAGCACGACGTAGATCACGCCGACCGCGAGGAACGACTCCATGTAGCGGAAGGTCTCGTCACCGGCGCGGCGCATCCATGTCGTCACCTCCTCGACGCCGATCACGGATGCCAGCGACGAGCCGATGACGATGCCTATCATCAGGTTGCCCAGCGGGGCGTAGATGATACGGAAGACCTGCGGGAAGACGACGTAGCGATAGAGCTGGTAGCCGGTCATGCCCTGCGAGCGCGCGGCCTCGTACTGCCCGCGCGGGATCGCGGTCAGGCCGCCGCGGAAGATCTCGGTCATGTAGGCGCCGGCATTGAGCGTGAGGGCGATCAGCGCCGAGTTGAACCCATCGACGCGCAAGCCCACCTGCGCCAGCCCGAAGAAAATCAGGTAGATCACCACCAGCAGCGGGATGTTGCGCAGCACCTCGACATAGGCGCCGCCGATCCACCGGAGGATCAGGCTGGTCGAGGTGCGGCAGAGCGCGCCCAGCACGCCGACCGCGACGGAGAGCAGGATCGAGAGCGTGCTGAGCCAAAGCGTCAGCACGATCGCGCGCGGCAACGGGCCGGTATACGGCAGCAGGCCGGCGAGGTTGAACTCGTACATTCGTTACGGAAAGTCTGTGCGCCGATCCATGAAGTAGGGCGGGCCGCCGGCGTCGTCGGCGGCGGCCCCGGTACAGATCAGAACTTCTGCTGGATCGGCGGCATGTCGTAGCCGAACCACTTCTTGAAGATACGGGCGTTCTCGCCCGAGCCGTTCAGGTTCTTCACGAAGATGTTCAGCACCCGCCACCAGTCGAAGTCGCCGGCCGGGAGGCCGATCGAGATCTCCTCGTAGCTCCAGTTGCCGGGCAGATTCCGATACTTGTCGCCGTCCTTCGCCATGTAGGAGGCGTTCTGCAGGCTGTCCTGCAGATGAGAGTCGACCTGGCCGGACTGCATCGCGAGATAGGCGTCGCCGACCGTGTCGAAGCGGACCTTCTGGGCCTTCGGCGCGGTCAGCGCGCTGATGCCCTCGGCGGTGCCGCCGCGGGCGAAGCCGATCTTGTACTTGGGATCGTTGAGCTGCTCGACCGTCTGGATCGGCGAGTCCTTCTTCACCATGTAGATGCTGCCGACCACGACATAGGGATCGGTGAAAGCGATCACCTTCGAGCGTTCGACGTTGGCGGTGAAGTTGGCGAAGGTTACGTCGGCGCGGCGGGTCTGGAGCGCGGTGATGCGGCCGGGCACGTCGACGACGATGAACTCGGGCTTCAGCTTCAGCTGCTCGGCGAGCAGGTTGGCGATGTCGATGTCGTAGCCGACCGGCTTGCCGGACGGATCGAGGGAGCTGTAGGGCGGATTGCCGCCGATCGTGGCGATGCGGAGCACGCCGCGTTTGAGGACGTCGGAAAGGACGCTTTGCTGCTGCTGGGCTTCCGCCGCCGGCGACCAGCCGAGCGAGGCGGAAAGAACACCGAATGCAAGAGCACCAAGCACGCTTCTACGCATCGTCTTCATGTTCGGTCTCCCTGAGTGTTAAGTCGCGACAAGCCTCCGTAGAGAGCGGGATACGGACGCGACATGCGCCATTCCCGCTTCAATTGAAATTGTGCGTTGCAAAAAGCAGATCACCCGTCCGTGAGCAAGTCAAGCCGCGGGCCGGCGATCCGAAACGCCGGATCAGTCGTCCGACGGTCCCGCGTTCTCGCGGCGGAAGGGATGCGAGTGATAGACGCCTAGAATCTTGAAGGTGCCCTTGCGGCAGTAGAAGTCGAGTTCCTCCAGCGCCAGCTTCATCGAGCGCTGGTCGGGATGGCCGTCGGCCTCGACGTAGAATTGTGCCGCCTCGAAAAAGGCATCGACCATGTAGCTCTCGAGCTTGGTCAGGTTGATGCCGTTGGTGGCGAAGCCGCCGAGCGCCTTGTAGAGCGCCGCCGGCACGCTTCGCACCCGGAACAGGAACGAGGTGATGAACGGCTTGCCGTCGTCCTTCGGCCAGTCCGCCTCGCGCGCCATGATCAGGAAGCGCGTGGTGTTGTGCGGCTCGTCCTCGATGTTCTTGGCCAGCGACTGGAGCCCGTAGATCTCGCCCGAGAGCGCCGAGGAGATCGCGGCGACCGTCGGGTCGTTCTTCTCGGCGACCTCCTTGGCGGCGGTCGCTGAGTCCCCGCTGGCCACCGGCGTGTAGCCCATCTTCCGCAGATAGCGCCGGCACTGGCCGAGCGGCTGCACGTGGCTCTTCACCGTGCGTATCGTCTCCAGCGTGGCGCCCTTCGGCGCCAGCAGATGATGCTCGATGCGCTGGAAGTGCTCGCCGACGATGTGCAGGTCGGATTCCGGCAGCAGGTGGTGCACGTCGGCGATGCGCCCGGCGAGCGAGTTGTCGATCGGGATCATCGCCAGCGCTGCGCGGCCGTCGGAGGCGGCGGCGAAGACCTCAGGAAAGCTGACGCAGCCGATGGTCTCGTTGCCTGGAAACGCGGTGCGGCAGGCGAGGTCGGAGTAGGAGCCGGGCTGGCCCAGGAAGGCGATGCGGGTCATGACGGAGTATCCGGGTCTAGCGCGGCATGAGCAGGAGGCGCGCGCGTTCGAGGTCGCCGGGAGTGTCGACACCGAGCGGAACCGTGTCAACGAGCGCCACGTCGATGCGCATGTTGTTCTCGAGCGCCCGCAGCTGCTCGAGCCCCTCGCGCTTCTCCAGGAGTCCCTGAGGCAGTGAGATGAAGCGCTTCAGCGCATCCCGGCGATACGCGTAGAGACCGATGTGGTGGTAGATCGGCCCCTCGCGCGCCGGCACGGTCGCGCGGCTGAAGTAGTAGGCCCGGGCGATGGTCTTTCCTTCGGCGAAGGCGACCACCGGCTTCACCACCGCGGGGTCGGTCTTCTCGTGGTCGGATCCGACCCGGGCGCAGACGGTGCCGATGTCGACCGCCGGGTCGGCCAGCGCCTCGAAGGCGGCGCGGACCGTCTTCGGATCGACGGTCGGCAGGTCGCCCTGGACGTTGACGATGGCGTCATGACGCCCCTGGGGGTCGAGCTTCTCCAGCGCCTCGAAGATTCGGTCCGAGCCGGTCGGGTGGTCGGCACGGGTCAGGATCGCCTGCCCGCCCATCTTTTGGATGGCGCGGGCGATCTCCGGCTCGGCGCAGGCGACATGGACGGGGCCGATCGCGGCCTCGACCGCGCGGCGCCAGACATGGACGATCATCGGCTCGCCATGGATGTCGGCGAGAGGCTTGTTGGGAAGGCGGGTCGACGCCATCCGCGCGGGGATCAGAACGATCGGCGCCTTGGGCAGGCCCATCCGAAATCCCTCTTTGTTTTCCGCCAGATGCGGCAATATGCCGCTGGCGAGGCAAGCCCCGGTAACGGCATTGTCGGGCCGTCCGGCGGAGGCGTTATAACGGTGGCGCTTCCGGCCGCGAAGAGGCATTTTCCCGTCGTCGGTACGCTCAAGGCAGAGGATTCGAGATGGCGAGCCAGGAAGCGAACAAGATTGCCGGTGCCATTCTGATGGCGGGCCTGATTGCCATGGGCAGCGGCTTCATCGCCCGCAGCCTGGTCCACCCGGCTCCGCTCAAGGAATTGGCGTTCGCGGTCGAGAAGCCCGATGCGCCGGCCGGCGGCCAGGCTGCCGCGGCGCCGGCCGAGGTTCCGCCGGTAACCCCGCTTCTGGCCAAGGCCGACCTCGCCGCCGGCGAGGCCTCGTCGAAGAAGTGCGCCGCCTGCCACACCTTCGGCAAGGGCGAGCCCAACCGCATCGGCCCGAACCTGTTCGACGTGGTCGGCCGCAAGCCCGGCGCCGTCGCCGGCTTCGCCTATTCGAAGCCGATGGCCTCGACCGCCGAAGAGTGGAATTACGAGCACCTGAACAAGTTCCTGGCGAACCCGAAGGCCTCGGTGCCCGGCACCAAGATGGCCTTCGCCGGCATCTCCAAGCCGGAAGAGCGCGCCGCGCTGATCGCCTGGCTCCGCGGCAAGTCGGACGCGCCGAAGCCGCTGCCGTAAAGCCGGCTCGTGCGCTGCCCTGACGAGTTCCTCGCCTTCGCCGGCCGTCTGGCGGAGGCGAGCGGACCGGTCATCCGCAGATACTTCCGCACCCCGATCGGGGTCGAAGACAAGGCCGATGCCAGCCCCGTCACGATCGCCGACCGCGAGACCGAGCTCGCGGTCCGCGCCCTGATCGAGCGCGAGTTCCCCGATCACGGCATCATCGGCGAGGAGCATGGGGCGACCAAGCCCGGCGCCTCGCATCAGTGGGTCATCGACCCGATCGACGGCACCAAGGCCTTCATCACCGGCAAGCCGATGTTCGGCACGCTGGTGGCGCTCCTCCGCGACGGGGTGCCGATCCTCGGCATGATCGACCAGCCGGTGACGGCCGAGCGCTGGCTCGGCGCGACCGGTCATGCCTCGACCTTCAACGGCCGTCCGGCCAAGGTCCGCGCCTGCCCGGACCTGACCAAGGCGGTCGTCAACTCGACCCACCCGGACATGTTCCGGAAGCCGACGGCCGAGCGCTTCTGGAAGGTGGCCTCGACCTCGAAGCTGACCCTCTGGGGCGGCGACTGCTACGCCTATGGCCTGCTGGCGATCGGCCATATCGACCTGGTGATCGAGTACGGCCTCAAGCTCTACGACTTCGCGGCCCTCGTCCCGATCGTCCAGGGCGCCGGCGGTGCCATGGCCGACTGGCAGGGGAAACCGCTGACCGGCGCGTCTCAAGGAGACGTGATCGCCGCGGGCGACGAACGCACGCTGATACAGGCCCTGGATCGCCTCGCCGCCTGACGGCGTTACCCGATATCGCCTAGGATCGGGCGACGTCGGTCAACAACGAGGCGGTCATGTCGAAGCATCTGCTCGCACTCGCTCTCATCGCGCCGCTGGTGTGCGCCGCCGCCGCCGCGGAGCAGACCCAGAAGCTGCATGCGATCAGCATCCACGGCTCGCCGAAATACGGTCCCGACTTCAAGCACCTCGACTACGTCAATCCGGACGCGCCCAAGGGCGGCGAGGTGGTGTTGAGCGGCTTCGGCACCTTCGACACGTTGAATCCCTTCATCCTTCGCGGCGTGCCAGGGGCGGGCGCCGGATCGATCTACGACTCGCTGATGACCCGGGTCGGCGACGATCCCGAGACCGACTACGGCCTCGTCGCCGAGAGCGTCGAGGTGCCGGACGACCGCTCCTGGGCGATCTTCACGATGCGCCCGGAAGCGCGCTGGCACGACGGCAAGCCGATCACGCCCGAGGACGTGGTCTGGACCTTCGACACGCTGATGACGAAGGGCTCGCCCCGATATCGCTCCTACTATCGCGACGTCGCGAGGGGCGAGGTCCTCGACGCAAGGCGCGTGAAGTTCACCTTCAAGGTCGCGAACAACCGCGAGCTCGCCGGCATCATCAGCGAGATGCCGATCCTGCCGAAGCATTACTGGCAGGATCGCGACTTCGAGAGAACGACGCTGGAGCCGCCGCTCGGCAGCGGCGCCTTGAAGATCGAAGCGGTCGAGGCCGGCCGCTCGGTCCGCCTCCGCCGGGTCGAGGACTGGTGGGCGGCCAAGCTTCCGATCAACATCGGCCGCTACAACTTCGGCACCATCCGCTACGAGTATTATCGCGACGGCGCCGTCGCCTTCGAGGCCTTCAAAGCCGGCGCCTTCGACCTCCGCATCGAGAACCAGACCAAGGACTGGGCCACCGGCTACGAGATCCCGCAGGTCAAGGCCGGGCTAATCAAGCGCGAGGTCTACAAGACCCAGAACCCGGCGCGGCCGCAGGCCTTCGTCTTCAACACGCGCCGGCCGCTGTTCCAGGACCGCCGCGTGCGCGAGGCCCTCGGCTACGCCTTCGACTTCGAGTGGATGAACAAGACGCTCTGGCACGAGCTAATGTCGAAGGTCACGACCCACTGGCCGAATTCCGAGCTCGGCGCGCGCGGCCTTCCCGAAGGCGAGGAGAAGGAGATCCTCGAGCGGTATCGCGGCCGCATCCCCGACGAGGTGTTCACCAAGGCGTTCGAGCCTCCGGCCACCGACGGCTCCGGCAATCTCCGCGACAATGTGCGGGCGGCCCTGAGGCTGCTCGGCCAGGCCGGATGGACGATCAAGAACGGCAAGCTCACCAACGCCAAGGGCGAGACGTTCCAGTTCGAGATCGTCTCGGCGCAGCCGGGCATCGACCGCCTCGTGCTGCCCTATGTGAAGAACCTGGAGCGGTTCGGCATCACCGCGACCTTCCGGGTCATCGACACCGCGCAGTATTCGAACCGGGTGGACGAGTACGACTACGACATGATCGTGGGCGGCATTCAGCAGTCGACAAACCCCGGCAACGAGCAGCGCGAGTACTGGGGCTCGGCCGCGGCCGGCATCCGCGGCGGCAGCAACTCCGCCGGCGTCAAGGACCCGGTGGTCGACGAGCTGATCGAGCTGGTGATCGCCGCCCCGAGCCGGGAATCGCTGATCCAGCGGACCCGCGCGCTGGACCGGGTCCTGCTCTGGGGCTTCTACATGGTGCCGCAGCTCCACACGCCCGGGACCTTCCTCGCCTATTGGGACAAGTTCGGGCGGCCGGCCAAGTCGCCGACCCACGCACTGGGCTTCGCCGACACCTGGTGGGTTGACCAGGCGAGGGCCGCGAGCCTGGAACAGCGCAAGGCGTCGATGAAGAACTGAGGAACGAAGCCGGCCGGCTTGCCGTTACCTCTCGACGCTCTCGGGCTCTCAACGAGATTTGATTGCATCGCCTCGCGGGACGCGGCGGGTTGCCCTAGTATCCGAAAGGCGACACTGACGGGAGGCGGAAGATGCGGTGGCTGGCGGTCCTGACATGTGCGGCGGCTCTGCTGCCGGTCCTGCCTGCGGCCGCCGAGGCGCCGAAGCCCGTCCACGGCATCTCGCTCTACGGCGACCCGCTCAAGTACCCGCCCGAATTCAAGCATTTCGACTACGTCAACCCGGACGCGCCGAAGGGCGGCACGGTCAAGACCGGCGCCAACGGCACTTTCGACAATCTCAACCCCTTCATCCTGAAGGGCGTGTCGTTTGTCCGCTTCTCCAACGACCTGATGAAGACCGGCTCGCTGTTCGACAGCCTGATGGACGGCACGCTGGACGAGCCGCTGACCGCCTACGGCATGATCGCCGAGACGGTCGAGATGCCTCAAGATCGCAGCTGGATGATCTTCAACCTGCGGGCCGAGGCGCGCTTCCACGACGGCTCCCCGATCACGGCCGAAGACGTGGTCTGGACCTACGAGACGCTGATCACCAAGGGCCATCCGAGCTATCGCGTGATCTATGGCGGGGTCGAGAAGGCCGAGGCGCTGGCTGACCGCCGGGTCAAGTTCATTTTCAAGAAGGACGCCGAGCGGGACCTGCCGATGACGGTCGCGGGCCTGACGCCGCTGCCGAAGAAGTGGTGGGCGACTCGCGAGTTCGACAAGCCGACGCTCGAGCCTCTGCTCGGCAGCGGTCCCTACCGGATGGCGAAGGTCGATCCCGGCCGCTCGATCACCTGGGAGCGGGTCAAGGACTGGTGGGCGAAGGACCTGCCGGTCAACAAGGGCACCGCCAACGTCGACGTGGTCCAGGTCGACTACTACCGCGACACGACCGTCGCCTTCGAGGCGTTCAAGGCCGGCCAGATCGACATCCACGAGGAGAACACGGCCCAGAACTGGGCGACCAAGTACGACTTCCCGGCGATCCGCGACGGATCGGTGATCAAGGAACAGGTGAGCCACGAAGTGCCGCAGGGCATGCAGAGCTTCGTGTTCAACACGCGCCGCCCGATCTTCGAGGACGCTCGGGTGCGGCGCGCGATCGGCTATCTGTTCGACTTCGAATGGATGAACAAGAGCTTCTTTTACGACTCCTATACGCGCACCAGGAGCTATTT
>JAEULB010000215.1 GCA_016792585.1 Rhodospirillaceae bacterium | reverse complement strand
CGGGACCGGTGCCGACCGAGCTGATGCTGACATTCGGCATCTGCTTCTCGAAGATCGGCCCGAGATAGTCCTTCACGTAGTCGACCATGTTCTGGTCGCCGGCGGTGATGACGTTGAGCGTCACCTTCTGGGCACTCGCGCCCGAAGGCACGAGAGCCAGGCCGAAGGCTGCGGCCATCGCAAGCTTGAAGACGGGTTTCATGAGGTACCTCCTTCGTGAACGGAACCGGCGAAGAGATGGAGAGACGACAAGGGAAGGCCGATGCCGACCGCATCGCCGACGCTCAGGCGCCGCGGGTCGTCGACCATGAAGTGCTGGCCGCCGACGGCAACGCCATAGCGCCAGTGGCCGCCGGGGTATGAGGCCTGGGCGATGCGGCCCTTGAGCACCAGCGTGCCGGGATCCCCGGCATCCGGGGCGCCCAGGCTCGCCGCCTCGCCGCGGAAATGCGCGATCACCTGGCCGCCAGGCGCGCCGGAGACGGCACCTGCCGGCACGCGGATCTGGTTCGAGAGCTCGCCGGCGCCAAGCAGGATCGCATCTCCGTCGCTGCGGGCGTCGAGGCGGATGATGTTGCCGGCGCCCATGAACGAGGCAACGAAGGCAGAGGCCGGCCGGTTGTAGACCTCTTCCGGCGCACCCACCTGGGCGATCTCGCCGGCATCGAGGATGACGATGCGGTCGGCCATCACCATCGCCTCCTCGCGGTCGTGGGTCACGTGGATCGCGGTGATGCCGAGCTTGTTCTGAAGCGCCTTGATCTCATGGCGCACGTCCTCGCGGATGCGGGCGTCCAGGTTCGACAACGGCTCGTCGAGCAGAAGGATGCGCGGATCGACAGCGAGGGCGCGGCCAAGGGCGACGCGCTGACGCTGGCCGCCGGAGAGCTGGGTCACCATGCGGTCGCCGAGGCCGTCGAGCTTCAGCATCGCCAGCATCTGGCCGACGCGCTCGGCGATCCTTGCCTTGTCCCAGCCGCGGAGCTTGAGGCCGTAGCCGATGTTGCCGGCGGCGGTCATGTGCGGCCAGAGCGCGTAGGACTGGAACACCATCGCCATGTCGCGCTTGTCCGGCGGCAAGCCGGAGATGTCCTTGCCGTCGACCAGGATGCGTCCGCCCGTGACGGGCACGAAGCCGGAAATGGCGCGAAGCAAGGTGGTCTTGCCGCAGCCCGACGAGCCCAGCAACGCCACGAACTCGCCCGGGCGCACGGCCAGCGAGACGGCCTTCAGCACCTTGACCGCCCCATAGGCGGCTTCCACGCGATCGATTTCCAGCGACGCGCCGGCCATGCCGGTTTCCTTCCCTGCTCGTCCCGCTCTGTACGGCGGGTTCGGCGACGCTTTCATGACATGACAGTTTTGTTAAAGTCTGACAGGCAGGCTCGCCTGCGGCAAGCGGGGTGCCTGCGGCAAGAGGGACGATTGCCGGCCAAGCCCTTACGGGGATACCGTCTCTTCCATGCGCGAGCTGGTCGCCAGATTCCGGTGGACCTCCTGGCTGGCGGCCTCGGCCCTCGCCTTCCAGGTATTTGCGCTGGTCCTGACCACGCCGATGGAGGTCGCGCGCGGCCTTCCGGCAGTAGCAGAGCATTGCGCGCCGGAGGGCCATCACGGCGCGCCCGCCGGCGCTCGCGACGTCTGCCAGATCTGCATCGGCATGCAGGTGGCCGGAACCGGCGTAGCACCGGTCGCCCCTGCTCTGCCCCTGCCGGTCTTCGCCTCGTTCGACGTCGCCGCCGCGGTTACCATCGAGGCACCGCCGCTCAATGCGCCCAGACCGCAGAATCCACGAGCACCTCCGATCCTGATCTGACGCGACTTAGTCGCCGGCTCGTTGCCGGCTTCCGCACTACTCAGATCTAGGAGCCGTTGCATGCGCATTCTCTGCGCGTCGTTCGTCGCTCTCTCGGCGCTCAGCCTGCCGGCTGCCGCCCATGTCACCCTCGAAACCCAGCAGGCCGTCGCCGGCTCGACCTACAAGGCCGTGCTCCGCGTACCTCATGGATGCAGCGGTTCCGCCACCACGGCGGTTCGTGTTCGTGTCCCCGACGGCATGACCGGCGTGAAGCCGATGCCGAAGCCCGGCTGGCAGCTCTCGACCACGAAGGGCAAGCTCGCACAGCCGATCAGCGACGGCCATGGCGGCCAGATCACCGAAGGCGTGCGAGAGATCGCCTGGACCGGCGGCAAGCTGCTCGACGAGCACTACGACGAGTTCGTGTTCCGTGGCACGCTTCCCGACAAGCCGGGCCAGACGGTCTACGTGCCGGTGGTCACCGAGTGCGAGAAGGGTGTCGACCGCTGGATCGAGATTCCCGAGGCCGGCAAAACCTCCAGCGACTACAAGATGCCGGCACCGGGCCTGAGGCTTCTGCCGAAGCCGTGAGACTTCTCGCGGCGTTGCTGCTGCTGATCGGCGCCGCCCTCCAGGCGGCGCCGGTCTCGGCGCATGCGGTTCTGCAGTCGACCGAACCGGCCGATCGCCAGGTTCTGTCGGCGGCGCCGCGGGCCGTCTTACTGACTTTCAACGAGCCCGTGACACCGATCGCGGTCCAGATCCTGGATGGCGGTGGACGGATCGTGACCCGTGAAGCGCGGCAGGTCGACGCCACGCTGGCAATCACGCTGCCGCCAGAGCTCGCCGACGGCATCTACATCGCTTCCTGGCGCGCCACCTCGCTCGACTCCCATCCGATCTCCGGCTCCCTGATGTTCGCGATCGGCGCGCCGCCGGCTGCGTGGATAGAACCGCAAGCCGACGCGGACCAGGACTGGCGCACTGCATTCGTCCTCGTCCGCGCCACGCTCTCGATCGCGCTGATACTGGCGGCGGGCGGTGCCCTTTCGCTGGCCTTCGTGCGGCCCTCGCCGGCCTTGCATCCGCTCCTCGCCCGCTTCGCCTGGGCAGGGATTGGCTTGTCGATCGTGGTCGTCGGCGTGCAGGGCGGACTTTTGCGTGGCGGGCAGGTGACTGACCTCCTTTTTCTCAGCACGTGGCAGATCGGCGCCTCGACCACACGTGGCTGGAGCGCGACGGTTGCGATCCTCGGCCTCGCCGTGCTCCTGCTCGGCCTCAAACGCAGCGGGCGATCTTTGATGCTCGCGGGGGCCGTCGTTGCCGTATCGAGTGTCGCCTTCACCGGTCACACCGGCACGGCGAGCCCGCGCTGGCTCTCCAGCCCGCTGCTCGCCCTGCATGCGGTGCTCGCCGCCTTCTGGCTCGGCTCGCTGATGCCGCTGCTCGACGGCCTCGAGAAGAGGAAGGAAACGAAGCAGCTCGTCGCGCGCTTCTCGCGGCTGGCGACGTTCGCGGTGCCGATCCTGATCTTCTGCGGCGTCGGCCTCGTCTTCCGCCACGTGGCGAGCTGGGACGACCTCACCGGCTCGCGCTACGGCACCGTGCTGCTGGTCAAGGTGGTTCTGGTTGCAGGCCTGATCGCGATGGCCGCGGTCAACAAATGGATCCTGACGCCGCGCCTGCCGCGTTCGTCAGCCGGCCTGACGACGATGATCCGGGCCGAGTTCGGCCTCGGCCTCGTCGTCCTCTCCGTCACCGCGTTGCTCACCCAGACCCCGCCGCCCGCGAGCGAGCACGCCCATGTCCTTGATCCCGCGCATATGCACGGCATGGCGGCACGGATGGAATCAGCCGGCCACATCGCCGAGATTGAGATCACGCCGGCCTTGGCCGGCCGCAACCTGATCGTCGTTCGGCTCGACCTGGCCGAGGTTCCCAAGGAAGTCGCGATCGAGCTGTCCAACCCCGCGGCCGGCATCGAGCCGATCCGCCGCCCGATGACGAACGACAACGGCGCCTATGTGCTCGAAGGTCCCGAGCTCGCGGTCCCGGGCACCTGGACGATCCGCCTCGACGTGCTGGTCACCGACTTCGACAAGGCAAGCTTCGAGACCGAGATCCCGGTCCGGTAGCTCACTGTCCGGGATAAGGCGTGCCGTTCTTACGCACGAACCGGCCGTCCGAGTTGGCGCTCTTCATGTCGATGTCCGAGCAGGTGGTCATATCGTCGGGCGAGCGCGATCCGACCTCGAGATAGACCGCCGTCACATCGGACCTATTGATCAGGTGATGGCCATCACCTGATCCTTTCGGAAAAGCCGCGCAATCTCCGGCCTTAAGGATCGTCTCGCCACCGTCCTCGACCAGCATCAGCTCGCCTTCGAGCACAAAGACGAACTCATCCTCATGTGAGTGCCAATGGCGCTGGCTCGACCAGTTTCCTGGCGGCAGGCGCATCAGGTTGACACCAAAATCGATGAGACCGCCGGCATTGCCCAGCCGCTGCCGCACGCGGTCGGCACAAGGTCGGTCGAACGGCGGCGGGTAGCCCGCGCCCTTGCGCTCAGGCACGGCGGCGACGTCGATCTTGGGCATTCGCGACCTCCCGAGGAATGGAAAGAAGTTAGGCCGCCATCTTCGCGAGGTCTCCCATCAAGCGACGCATGCCCTGGATGCGGTCCTTCTCGTTCTCCCAGCCGCGCTGGAAGACGATCTTCTGGTCGGGGCGGACCTTGGCGGTGCCCTTCTGGCGGCCGATGAAGTCGATCAGCTTCTCGGGCGCCGAGAAGGTGTTGTGGCGGAGAGTGATCACCGCTCCCCTCGGCCCGGCCTCGACCTTCTCGACCCCGGCGGTGCGGCAGAGGCGCTTGATCGCGATGATCTCGAGCAGGTTCGAGACCTCGTCCGGCAGCTTGCCGAAGCGGTCGACCAGCTCGGCGGCGAAGGCGTCGATCTCCTGCTGGTCGACCAGCAGCGAGAGGCGGCGGTAGAGCGCGAGGCGGACCGAGAGGTCAGCGACATAGGTCTCGGGAATGAGCACCGGCGTGCCGATCGAGATCTGCGGCGTCCACTGCTCCTGCATCTCGGCGTCGCCGCCGCGTGCGTTGGCGACAGCCTCTTCGAGCAGCTGCTGGTAGAGCTCGATGCCGACCTCGCGGATATGGCCCGACTGCTCCTCGCCCAATAGATTGCCGGCACCGCGGATGTCGAGGTCGTGCGAGGCGAGCGCGAAGCCGGCACCAAGCGTATCCAGCGTCTGCATAACCTCGAGCCGGCGCTGCGCGGTCGGCGTCAGCTTCTTGGTCGGCGGCAGGGTCAGGTACGCGTAGGCTCGGATCTTCGAGCGGCCGACGCGGCCGCGCAGCTGATAGAGCTGCGAGAGGCCGAACATGTCGGCACGATGGATGATCAGCGTATTGGCGCTCGGGATGTCGAGGCCCGATTCGACGATATTGGTCGAGAGCAGCAGGTCGTATTCGCGGTCGACGAAGGCCGTCATCACCGCTTCGAGCGCAGTCGGCGAGAGCCGCCCATGCGCCTGGGCGATCTTGATCTCGGGCACCAGCTTCTTCAACTTGTCGGCGACGTCGGGCAGATCCTCGATCCGCGGGCAGACATAGAAGGTCTGGCCGCCGCGATAGTGCTCGCGGAGGATCGCTTCCCGCAGCACAACCGGGTCGAAAGGCAGCACGAAGGTGCGGACCGCGAGCCGGTCGACCGGCGGGGTCGCGATCACGCTCATCTCACGCACGCCCGAGAGTGCCATCTGCAGCGTGCGCGGGATCGGTGTAGCGGTCAGGGTCAACACATGGACGTCGGCGCGAAGCTCCTTCAGGCGCTCCTTCTGACCGACGCCGAAATGCTGCTCCTCGTCGACGATCAGCAGGCCGAGATTGGCGAACTGGATCGACTTCGCCAGCAGCGCGTGCGTGCCGATCACCAGCTCGATGGTACCGTCGGCGAGGCGCTTCTTGGTCTCGGCCGCTTCCTTGGCGCCGACCAGTCGCGAGAGCTGCCCGATCCGGACCGGCAATCCGGCGAAGCGCTGGGTGAAGATCTGCACGTGCTGACGACAGAGCAGGGTCGTCGGCACCACGACCGCGACCTGCATGCCGGACATCAAGCCTAGGAACGCGGCGCGGAGCGCCACCTCGGTCTTGCCGAAGCCGACATCGCCGCAGATCAGCCGGTCCATCGGCTTGCCCGAGCCCAAGTCGTCGACGGTGTCGCCGATCGCACGGAGCTGGTCGTCGGTCTCGACATAAGGGAAGCGCGCGCAGAACTCCTCGTAGAGGCCTTCCGGGACGTTGATCACCTCGCCCTTGCGGACCTCTCGCTCGGCCGCGACCTTGATCAGGCGGTCGGCGATGTCGCGGATCTTCTGCTTGACCCGCGCCTTGCGCGCCTGCCAGCCGGCGCCGCCGAGGCGGTCGAGCTGGGCGTCCATGTCCTCGGAGCCGTAGCGCGACAGCACCTCGATGTTCTCGACCGGCACGAACAGCTTGTCGCCGCCGGCATAGAGGACGCGGAGACAGTCGTGCGGCGCGCCCGAGACCTCAAGCGTCACCAGGCCGTCGTAGCGGCCGATGCCGTGCTCGATATGGACGACGAAGTCGCCTTCGCTGAGCGTCGAAGCTTCTTTGAGGAAATCCTCGCCCTTGCGGCGACGGCGCGGCGGTCGCGACAGGCGCTCGCCAAGGATGTCTGCCTCGGCGACCAGCGCGACGCCCTCGTGCGTGAAGCCGCGTTCGAGCCCGAGGACCGCGATGCCGACTTGGCCCGGCGTCAGGGCATCGAGCGCCTTTCCATCGGCGACCGGAACCAGGTTCTCGACGCCGTGCTCGTTCAGAAGATGCGACAGCCGGTCGGCGGAGCCTTGCGTGAAGGCGGCGATCGAGGCGCGCTTGCCTTCGGCCGCCAGCATCGCGAGATGCTGGCGGACGGCGTCGTAGAGATTGATCTCGGGCGCCGCACGAGCGGCGGCGAAGTCGTGGCCGGCGCGGCCGCCGGCATCGCGGCCGGGTCCGACGAATGGCGTGAAGGCGGCATAGGGCCGCTCCAGCAGACGCTCCTGCCATTCCTCGGGCGTCGGATAGAGGCGGTCTGATGGCAGCGGCTTGTAGGGCAGCCCTTCGTCGCTGCCGAGCTTGCCCATCGATTTCCGCGCATCGAAGTACTCGGCGATCATCTCGAAGCGCGCAGCGACGGCCGGTTCGGCCTCCGGATCGAGCGTGATGCGGGCATCGGGCAGATAGTCGAGGATCAGCTCCAGCTTCTCGTGGAACAGCGGCAGCCAATGCTCCATGCCGGCGTGGTGCCGGCCGGCGCTGACCGCCTCGTAGAGCGGATCGGCGGTATCGGCGCCGAATGCGCCACGATATCCGGAGCGGAAGCGCTGGATCGAGGCAGGGTCCAGCATCGCCTCCGAGACCGGCTGGAACAGCACCTGATCGTGCTTGGCCGTCGTCAGCTGGGTCATCGGATCGAAGGAGCGGATGCCGTCGATGTCGTCGCCGAAGAAGTCGAGGCGGAGCGGCTCGGCGGCGCCAGGCGGGAAGACGTCGAGGATGCCGCCGCGAAGCGCGAACTCGCCGGCCTCGCGCACCGTGTCGGCGCGGCGGTATCCGGTGTGGCGCAGGAACTCGACGAGTTCGTTGACGTTGGCGCGCGTGCCTTTGGCTAGGCGGCGGACCGTCGCCTTGAAGACCTCGCGGGTCGGCAGGCGCTGCAGCACGCCGGCAACGGTCGAGACCACCACACGGCCCGACGCCGGCGCCTCGGTCGTCGCAAGCCGCGTCAGCGAATCGATGCGCCGGGCAACGATCTCCGGGTTGGGCGAGACGCGGTCGTAGGGAAGGCAGTCCCAGGCCGGCAGCGCCACCACCTCGACCTCGGGCGCGAAGAAGGCGATCGCCTCCGCGACCCTGGCGAGCCGGGCGTCGTCGCGGGCGACGTGCAGGACCGGCCGCTTCGGCGCCGCGCGGACGAGACCCGCGACCAGCCGCGCATCGACGCCTTCGGGGACCCCGCCGACCTCGATCCGCCCGGCGACGCCAAGGTCGCGGTTCAGATCCATCACGCCTGGCTCGTCCGCGCGTAGTCCTGGATCATCCGGAGGACGTCGGTGTCATGCTCGGCGGGCGGCGTCTCGCGCTGGATCACCCAGGCGTAGATCTCCGGGTTCTCGGCATCGACAAGCGCCTCGTAGCGATCCAGCTGAGAGGCGTCGAGCCCGGCCAGGCGCGTCCGGGCGAAGCCGCCCAGCACCAGATCGAGCTCCTTGGTGCCGGTGTAGCAGCTTCGGTAGATCAGGCGCTTCAGGCGATCTTGGGGCATCGGTTTCGCGGGGCCGGGAGAGCCCCGATATAAGCCTTCCAGGCCCGGATGTCAGCGGCCGGAATCGGATACATTGGCGACCCCATGCGGCCAGCCGTCCTCTTCCCTCTGTTCGCCGACGTGACCTCGCTCCCGGGGATCGGCCCCCGCTTCGGCAAGCTGATCGCCAAGCTGGCGGGGCCGAAGGTCGCAGATCTGCTCTGGCACCGGCCGTTCGGCTTGATCGACCGGCGGTTCCAGCCCAGCGTCGCCGACGCGCCCGAGGGCCGGGTCTGCACCCTCAAAGTGCGGATCGAGGAGCATGTGCCGCCACCGAACCCGAAGCGTCCGTACCGGGTGCTTGCACGGGACTCGAGCGGTACGGTCGAACTGGTGTTCTTCCATGCCAGGGGCGACTGGCTGACCAAGGCGCTGCCGATCGGCGAGATCCGCTTGGTCAGCGGGCGGGTCGAGCGCTTCCGGGGCCACGTCCAGATGGCGCACCCGGATCGCATCGTCGGCGAGGACCAGGCGGACGAGCTGCTGAAGCTGGAGCCCACCTATCCGCTGACCGCCGGCCTTCCCGCGGGCACGCTCCGGAAGGCGATCGAGCTTGCGGTCGAGCGGGCACCCGAGCTGCCCGAATGGATGGACGGGCCGCTCAAGGACCAGCGCCGCTGGCCGAGCTGGCGCCAGGCGATCGGCTTCATCCACGGCCCCTCGGGCCCGGGCGACCTGGAGCCGACCGCGTCCGCCCGCGTGCGCCTCGCCTATGACGAGCTGCTGTCGAACCAGCTGGCACTCGCACTGATGCGCGCGCACCAGAAGAAGCAGGCCGGCCGGCGCACCAAGGGCGACGGCAAGCTGCGCGCGCGCATCCTGAAGGCACTGCCGTATTCTCTGACGCAGTCCCAGATCACGGCCGATGCCGAGATCGCCGGCGACATGGCCGACGACAAGCGCATGCTGCGGCTGCTGCAGGGCGATGTCGGCTCCGGCAAGACCGTGGTGGCTCTGCTGGCGATGATCTCGGCGGTCGAGGCCGGGTCGCAGGCCGCCCTGATGGCGCCGACCGAGATCCTGGCGCGTCAGCACTTCGCGACGATCGAGCCGCTGGCGACCGCCGCGGGCGTGCCGGTGGCGCTGTTGACCGGCCGCGACAAAGGCAAGAAGCGCGACGAGATCCTGGCGGGATTCGAGAACGGCTCGATCCCGATCGCGGTCGGCACGCATGCGCTTGTGCAGGAAGGCGTCGCCTTCCGCGACCTGGCGCTGGCCGTGGTCGACGAGCAGCACCGCTTCGGCGTCGACCAGCGGGTCGAGCTGTCGTCGAAAGGCAAGGCGGTCGACGTGCTGGCGATGACGGCGACGCCGATCCCCCGCACGCTGATGCTGGCCGCCTATGGCGACCTCGATGTCTCGCGCCTGACCGAGAAGCCGGCAGGACGGAAGCCCGTCGACACGCGCACCGTGCCGCTCGAGCGGCTCGCGGAGGTGATCGATGCGGTCGGCCGCGCAATGGCGTCGGGCGGACAGGTGTTCTGGGTCTGCCCGCTGATCGAGGACAACCCCGACAGCCCTATGGACGAGACCGCCGCCGCCGAGGTGCGCCATGCCGAGCTCGCCGCGCGCTTCGGCGCCGACCGCGTGGCGCTCGTCCACGGCAAGCTCAAGGCGGCGGAGAAGGACAAGGCGATGGGCGCCTTCTCCGAAGGCGTCGCCAAGCTGCTGGTCGCGACCACGGTGATCGAGGTCGGCGTCGACGTGCCGGCGGCAACGGTTATGGTGATCGAGCACGCCGAACGTTTCGGACTCGCCCAGCTGCACCAGCTTCGCGGCCGCATCGGCCGCGGTGACAAGCCGGCGACCTGCCTGCTGCTCTACCAGACGCCGGTAGGCGAGGCGGCGAAGGCCAGGCTCGCGACCTTGCGCGAGACCGATGACGGTTTCCGGATCGCCGAGGAGGATCTCCGGCTTCGCGGCGCCGGCGAGGTGCTGGGGAAGCGTCAGAGCGGTATGCCGGAGTTCCGCGCCGCCGACCTCGCCGTCCACAGCGACCTCCTGCCGATCGCGGCCGACGACGTGAAGCTGATCCTGGCGAAGGATCCCGAGCTAGAAAGCGAGCGCGGCAAGGCGCTTCGCACGCTGCTCTATCTGTTCGAGCGGGACGCCGCCGTCCGCTATCTCAGATCGGGCTAATCCTTCGCCGGGTCGAAACCGCGATCGGGCGGCAGCACGATGCCGAGGCTGACGATCAGCTTGAGCGCCTCCTCGACCGTCATCCTGAGCGGCTTCACCTGCGACTTCGGCACGAACAGCAGGAAGCCCGAAGTCGGGTTCGGCGTCGTAGGCACGTAGACCGGCACCAGCTCTTCGCCTACCTCGCGCACGACCTCGGTATGGGTCTGCCCGCAGACGAAGGCGATAGTCCACGACTCGCGCCTTGGATACTCGACCAGCACGACCTGACGGAACGTCTCTGACTTCTGGGCGAAGACGGTCTCGACGATCTGCTTGATCGCGCCGTAGATGCCGCTGATCAGCGGCGTGCGCGCGATGATCCGGTCGCCGATGCCGACCGCCCAGCGGCCGATCAGGCTCGCGGTGACCGCGCCGATCACGGTCAACCCAAGGGCAACGACGACGACGCCGTAGCCCGGGATCTTGAACGGAAGGTAGGTGCCGGGGTTGAGCTGCGCCGGAATCCATCGCTCGACCAGCGAGTCGAAGTATCCGATCAGCTCCCAGACGATATAGGCGGTGAGCGCCAGCGGAACGACAACCAGGATCCCCGCGACCAGCCAGCCGCGCAGACGTCGTCCGATGCTTTGATGGAACCGGGGAGGCCTGGATCCGGCCGGGGCGCTGTCGGTCATTCCTCCGACAGCTTATGCCCTACTCCATGCTGATTAGGAAGAGCACGATCGCCCAGAGGCTGAGGCCGGCGAGCCACGCGGTGACCACGGCGTGCCCCGGACGATCGTCGAGAAGGGCATCGTCGTTGCTGTCCTGGACCAGGGTGACCGTGTCTCCGAGCCGCCGTGCGCGAACCGCCGATTCCCAGACCGCACGGCCGATGGCGTCGGTTCCCGCGGCGGGAGGAAGGGCAAAAGCCCTCGCCCTTACGGGATCGAGAGAAGGGCGAGTGCCGTCGCCCAGAGGCCGACGCCGGCGATCCAGCTCGCGAGCGTGCTCCGGCACAAGGTCGGGAGCAGTTCGTAGACGCAGCGCGTTGAGGTCATGGCTCATGTCCCAAGGAAACTGCGCCATCGTGTTATCTCGCTACCTATAAAGCTGTGACTGCTGTCACAGAGATGTGACGGTCGCGGCACCCTAGTATGTCGCGTTAAACTATGTTCGGTTCGACAGGCGCCATCGTCATCCGGATCGGATGAACATGCGGGGGCATCGATGGCGCCCGGCGACGACTGACGTCAGGAAGTGCCCCGCACCATGAAGCCTCGACTCCTTTCGCTCGCGACCGCCGTCCCCCCCCATGTGCTCGGCCAGGAGGCCGTTGCGGCTCGGGCCGAGAGGCTGTTCGCGGGCCGGACCGAGGCCTTCGCACGGCTAGCGCAGATTTACGGCAATGCCGGGATCGCCAAGCGGCACTCGTGCGTTCCCATCGACTGGTACATGGCGCCGCACGGCTGGGCCGAGCGGTCGCGCCTCTTTGTTCAAGAGGCTCTAGCGCTGGCCGAGCGAGCTATCCGTCTCTCCCTCGCCGAGAGCGGCCTAGCCCTGTCCGACATCGACGGGCTGGTTGTGGTCTCGACCACCGGCATAGCGACGCCATCGCTTGACGCGCTGCTGCAGGAACGGCTCGGGCTGCGCCGCGACCTTCGGCGGCTGCCGGTGTTCGGCTTCGGCTGTGCGGGCGGCGTCCTCGGCCTTGCACGCGCGGCGGCGATGGCGACGGCGGAGCCGGGATCCCGGATCGCCTGCGTGGTGGTCGAGCTCTGCAGCCTAACCTTCCGCCCGGCCGACGCGTCGCCGGTCAACATCGTCGCGACCGCTCTGTTCGGCGACGGCGCCGCGGCCGCGATCATCTCGACCGACGGCGTCGGTCCAGCGCTCGGACCCTGGGGCGAGCACAGCTTTCCCGACAGCCTCGACGTCATGGGCTGGGACATCGGCGACGACGGCTTCGGCGTCCGCTTCTCGCGCGACATCCCGAAGCTGATCCGCGAGGACATGGCGCCGGTGCTCGAGGCTTTCCTCGATCGCCACGACTTCAGTCTGTCAGGCTTCGATGCGATCGCAGCTCATCCCGGCGGCGCCAAGGTGATCGACGCGCTGGAACTCGTCTTCGACCGACCGCTGCCGGAAACGCGCGCCATCCTCCGGGAGTTCGGCAACATGTCGGCGCCGACCGTGATGTTCGTCCTGGACCGGCTGAAGCCCTGGCGCGGGCGCATCCTGATGACGGCCCTCGGCCCCGGATTCACGGCCGGGTTCCTGGCGATCGGTGCCAGATGAACTGGCTTTATCCGGTCATCGGCCTGGTCGCGCTCCAGCGCTTGGCCGAGCTTCTGTGGTCGCGGCGGAACGAGCGGCGCCTCCGGGCGGCGGGCGGGGTGGAGACGGGGCACGGGCACTATCCCTTCTTCGTCGTGCTACACACCGCCTGGCTCGCAGCCCAGTTGCTGTTCATCGCGCCGGAGACCGTTCCGGATCCGATCCTGATCGGTGTCTACGCCGCCCTGCAGGGACTCAGGATCTGGACCGTGGCGAGCCTCGGCCGCTTCTGGACCACGCGCATCCTGACGCTCCCGGGGGCCCCGCTGGTCCGACGCGGCCCCTATCGCTGGATTCGGCATCCCAACTACGCGATCGTGATAGCCGAGATCGCGCTCCTGCCGCTTGCCTTCGGCGCCGTCGCGATCGCCTTGATCTTCTCGGCGGCGAACCTGATCCTGCTCACCGTCCGCATTCGTGCCGAGGAAGCCGTCCTCGCCCCTCGCCGCACTCTCTAGAAGGAGCCGCCGTGTCCGAGTTCGGCCAAGCCGTCCGTCACTTCTGGACGCTCGACTGGAGCGCCACCCATCTGAACCACGGCAGCTACGGTGCTACGCCCAAGCCGGTGCTCGCCGCCCAGGACACGGTTCGCCAGGAGATGGAACGGACGATCGGCGACTTCTTCAACCGCCAGCTGCCCAAACGGATGCGGTCAGCGGCAGCTGAGCTCGCCGGATATCTCGACGCGGAAACCGACGATGTCGTCTTCGTCGACAACGCGACTGCCGGCATGCAGTCGGTGATCGGCTCGATCGAGCTCAAGCCCGGCGACGAGATCCTGATCAACGACCAGACCTACAACGCGGTGAAGAATATCGCCCGCTACGAGGCGGCCCGCGCCGGGGCCAAGGTCGTCGAGGTGACGCTCCCCTTCCCGGTCGAGGACGACGGCACGTCGATCCTCGACGCCTTCAAGGCTGGCCTGAGCCCGCGCACCCGGCTCGCCCTGCTCGACCACATCACCTCGGCGACCGCTGTCGTCATGCCGGTCGAGCGCCTGATCGCTGCGGCGCGTGAGGCAGGCGCGCTCGTGCTCGTCGACGGCGCCCATGCGCCCGGCCAAGTTGACCTCGATCTCGCGACGCTTGGCGCCGACTTCTACACCGGAAACTGCCACAAGTGGCTTTCGGCACCCAAGGGCGCCGCCTTCCTTTGGGCAAAGCGAGGGCATCAGCCCTGGATCCACCCGCCGGTCGTCTCTCACGGGCTCGGCAAGGGTTTCGTCGCCGAGTTCGACTGGACCGGAACCAAGGATCCCTCGTCGTACCTCGCCGTGCCGGCGGCGCTCGCCTTCCGCCAGACCTTCGGCGATTCCCGGATCAAGGCGCGCAACCGCGCGCTCGCCGACGAGGCCGGACGCTACCTTGCCGAGACCTGGAAGACCCGCCTCGGCTCGTCGGCATCGCTCGCCGGCTCGATGCGGATGATCGAGCTGCCGGTCAAGGGTGGCACCGCCCCTGATCTTCGCCTCAAGCTGTGGCAGGATCACCGCATCGACGTGCCGGTAAATGCGCTTGCCGATGGAATCTGGGTCCGCATCTCGGCCCAGCTCTACAACGAGATGGACGACTACCGCCGCCTCGCCGCGGCGATCCGGAACCTCTGAGGAGAACCCGATGGTCGACCAGTTCCAGGCCGTGACCTTCGTCCCCGGCGACGTGCTGCTGAAAGAGGGCGACACCGCTGCCGTGGCCTATCTGATCGAGAGCGGCACCGTCGAGGTCTCGAAGATGGCCGACGGTCGACGCATCGTCCTGAACACGCTCGGATCCGGATCCATCGTCGGCGAGATGGCCCTGATCGACCGGGCGCCACGCAGCGCCACGGTCACCGCCACCGCCAAGACGATCGCGCTGATCATCGACCAGAAGGTCTTCGACAGGGTCTTGGCCAGCGCCGAGCCCGTCTTGCGGGCGCTGGTCCTGGCGTACACCAACCATCTCCGCAATCTCGGCACGCGCGCCTCGCAACTCGAGAGCGACCTGCACCGGGCTTACGAGACCAAGGCTCCACGCTGACGGGGTTGGTTCCCGGAGCGGTCCGGCGCTATGGTCGGGTACCCGCCGTCTCAAGGACCCATCCATGCAGGACATCAAGCGCATCGCCTCCCTGATCGAGGGGAAGGCCCCGGCCTATATCGCGCTCAGCGATAAGGTTTGGGACCTGGCCGAGCTCCGCTACCAGGAGGAGAAGTCGGTTAAGGCGCAGATCGAGGCGCTCGAGCAGGAAGGCTTCAAGGTCAAGGCGGGCGTCGCCGACATACCGACGGCCTTCGAGGCCGAAGCCCAGGTCGGAAACGGCGGGCCCTTGATCGGCTTTCTCGGCGAGTACGACGCGCTCTCGGGCCTGAGCCAGAAATCGGGCGTGACCGAGAAGATCTCGGCCGGCGGCCCCAATGGCCAAGGCTGCGGCCACAACCTGCTCGGCTGCGGCGCGCTGCTCGCGGCGGCGGCGGTGAAGGATTATCTCAAGGCCAACAACCTCTCCGGCCGCATCCGCTACTACGGCTGTCCCGCCGAAGAAGGCGGCTCCGGCAAGACCTTCATGGCGCGCGCCGGCATGTTCGCCGACCTCGACGCGGCGGTGACCTGGCATCCGGGCAACTTCTTCGGCGTGATGTCGGTCCGCTCTCTCGCCAACATCCAGGCCTATTTCCGCTTCACCGGCCGCGCCGCTCATGCCGCAGGCGCGCCTCATCTCGGCCGCAGCGCGCTGGATGCGGTCGAGCTGATGAACGTCGGCGTGAACTACATGCGCGAGCACATGCCGCCCGATGCCCGCGTCCATTGCGCGATCACCAATACCGGTGGCATCTCGCCCAACGTCGTCCAGGCCAAGGCCGAGGTGCTCTATCTCGTTCGTGCGCCCGAGGTGGACGAGACCGTCGAGCTCTTCGAGCGCGTGAAGAAGATCGCCGAGGGCGCGGCACTGATGACCGAGACCCAGGCCGTCGTCGATTTCGACAAGGCCTGCTCCAACGTGCTCCCCAATACGGCACTAGAGATGGCGCTGCATCGGAACGCGCAGAAGCTCGGCCCCACCCCGTTCGACGACAACGACCGCGCTTTCGCCGAGAAGCTCCGCAAGGCGGCGCTGACGCCGGCCGACGTCGCCGCCAGCCTCCGATCGGCCGGACTGCAGAAGTATCCGAATGTCATGCACGACGACATCCTGCCCTTCGACGGCACGCCGCAGGTTCTGTTCGGATCCACCGACGTCGGTGACGTATCGCTGGTGACACCGACCGTACAGGCATGGGGCGCCTGCTTCGCCGTCGGCACGCCCGGCCACTCCTGGCAGCTCGTGACCCAGGGCAAGCTGCCTGCGGCGCATAAGGGGATGCTTCACGCCGCGAAGGCGATGGCAGCGACGGCGATCGACGCGATCGAGAACCCGGCGCTGCTGGCCGAGGCCAAAGCCGAGCTGAAGGAACGTATGGCCGGCCGGCCCTATGCCTGCCCGATCCCGACCTCGGTCGAGCTGCCGTTCAAGCGCCGGCCAGACAGCGGCATGCCGCTCGGCGGGCCCATAGCACCGCATGTCGCCGGTCCCCTCTCGCGGGCGAAGCTGCCGACCTGAGATCGACGATGGACGACTTCCTGGTGATGAGCCACGACGAGGCCAAACTCGTCCGTGGTGCCTTCGACAGCATGATCCGAGACGGCAAGGGGCCGCAGTTCGCCCAGGCCTTCTATGCCCACCTCTTCGCCATCGCGCCCGAAGTGCGCGAGTGGTTTCCGAAGGACACGGTCGAGCAGAACCGCAAGCTGGTAAAGACCCAGGGCGTGCCGCTGAAGAACCTGCCGGAATGGCACGACGTGGCCGGTCCGGCACGGGCGCTGGGCCCGCAGCACGGTCACTTCCCGATCGAGCCGAAGCACTTCGAGGCCTTCGTCACCTGCCTGTTCAAGGCGATGGAGGACGTGATGGGAACGCCGCTGCTGCCCGACGTCTCGATCCCGTTCCGGATGGCGTTCCTCAGGATCGGCGCCGAAATGATGCGGGCGGGACGCGCCCGGGCCTAGGCGATCTCAACCCCTAGGCGATCTCGAAGAGGCCGGCGTTCTTCGCCTCGTAGACCCCGATCATCAGCGTGTCGATGGTCTCGCCATCGGCGGCGAAGGGCAGGATCAGCCGCTCCCAGGTGACGATCTCGTTGTCGAACTCGCCAGTGTACATCCGCCAGGTCGGGCGTTTCTTCTGACGCACGTAGTCGTACTCGTGCTCGATCAGGGCGCGCTGGGCCTCGGGCAGCTCGGTCGTGTCGCGACCGGACATGTCGACGCCGAACTGCTCGACGAAAGTCTTCGGATAGTAGCGGTAGACAAACTCGCCTTCGCGGCGGACCGTCATGATCACCAGGTTCTTGAGCCAGGGCGTCAGGCTCTCCGCATGAACCCGCATGATCGAAGGAAGCTTGCCGTCGGATCTCTGCCGCCGGTCGTCCCAGAAAGCATAGAGCTCCCGGAGCTTCGGCTGCATCGCACCGAACTGGATGACCGGCATCGGCGTATCAGCCCCTGGCCCGCCGCCACGCGGCGATCGCGGCGGTGACGCCGAGACGCGGGCTGGTCAGCACCGGAAGCCCGAGACGACGCTCGGCATCGGTCGCGGCACCTGCCATCGAGGCCTGCGCCAGCACGACGACGTCGGCATCGCCCCTCTCCCGCACGAGGCGCTCGACGATCGTCGCCTCGTAGCCTTTCACGTCGCCGGCAAGGAACTTGGGCCAGGCCTCGGCGATCAGCACGACGCGGATGTCGACCGGGCGACCTGCTTCCTTGGCCACCTTGGCGATCAGGTCCGAGGTCGGCCCGACGGTCGAGGCGACGCAGGCCGCGACCAGGATACGCCGGCCCTTGGAGACGGCGAGCTCGGCCATCGCGCGGTCGATCCGCTGCACCGGCGCCGGGAAGCTGCCGTTGGTCGCCTCGGCGACCGCCCCGATGGTCGAGCAGGTGCAGACGACGACGGAAGCATCTTTCGCCGCGTCGGACATGCGCTGGCGCACGCCGGCGGCGACGGCGTCGGTGACGGTTCCGGCTTTCACCGCCTCGGCCAGAAGCTCGGGGTGCAGGTGATGGCGGATGGGGATCTCCGGCGCCAGCTCGGACATCAGCTTGGTGACGGCGGCCACGTTCGATTCGGCCGTATGTAGAAAGGTCAGCATCGCCCCTCTATATCACGTATAGGTGCCGATCAGCTCGTATTCGCGGCCGCCGAGGCCTCGCTTGAACAGCGAGAGGCCGGGCGCCTCCTCGGGATTGATGCCGCCGAGATCGAAGCGACGGACGCCGTCGGCGGCGAGCACGTCCATCGCCCGCCACAGCAGCAGGTGGGTGGCGCAGAGCCGCCGTCCCTCGGCACCGGTCCAGCCGATCAGGTAGGTCGCGGTGTCGCCGTGACGGACGACCAGGATGCCGGCGATTCTCTCGCCGCCGTGGCTTGCAACCAGCACCAACCCATCGCCGTCGGGTCGGGCGGCGAGCATCAGCTGCAACGCCAGCTTCGCCGACGGTCCGCGATAGCCCCGCAGCTTGCGGTCGAGATCGGCTAGCTGGAGCAGCCAAGGCAACGTCGTCTTGCCATGGCGATCGATCTCGACGCTCAGCCCGCCGCGTTCGGCGCGCTGCAGATCGTGCCGCCACGTTGCGCGCAACGCATCTCGGCACGCGGGCAGGTCGACCACAATGGAGCGGTAGCCGTCGCCGACGCGGCGATAGCCGGCGTCGGCAAGAAGAGCGTGGCTCGTCGCACCTGCGGCAAGCTCGGGAATGAATGAGACCCGCCGCCACGGCCGCGTCGGCCAGCGGCGGCGCAAGACTGCCAGCGTGCCGGTGACGGTTTCGCCCGGAACCTCGGGACGCAGCCAGAGCGGCCCCCGATGGATGGAGACGCGACTCAAGGCCTTCAGCGCGCGGCGCTCGAGCACCAGGATGCATCCCGCCTCGCCGGCCGCGTCATGGATGACGCCGAAATACGGCACCTGGCGCTCGGTCACCACCATCGCCCGGGCATAGGCCCCGCTCTGCGGCAGGGTGGCACCGGCGGCACCGGCGATGAGACGGCGCCAGTCGGCGACGGTCGCCTGGTTCCAGACGATCTCCGTCGCCATCCGGCGTCAGCGCGCGACCCAGCCGCCGTCGACCGGCAGCGTATGGCCGGTGACCATCGCAGACGCGTCGGAAGCAAGGTAAAGGATGGCATCTGCGATCTCGTCCGCCTCGGCGAGCCGGCCGAGCGGCGTCATTCCTTCGATCGCCGACTTCATCTGAGGATCGGAGAGGAGCCGCGCGGTCAGCGGCGTCTTGACGAAGGTCGGCGCCACCGCGTTGACGCGAACGCCGCGGTCCGCCCACTCGACGGCCAGCGCGCGCGTGAAGTTGACCAGGGCGCCCTTGGTCGAGTGATAGGCGAGGTTCGGATAGAGTCCGCCGCCGACCAGCCCCATGATCGAGGCGATGTTGACGACGCTGCCGCGCTTCTGCGCCAGCATCACCTTCCCCGCCTCGCGCGCGCAGAGGAAAGAGCCGTTGAGATTGATGCGGAGCACCTTCTCCCAGGTGGCGAGATCGAGCGCCTCGGAGGGTTGACGCGCAGCGAGGCCGGCGTTGTTGATCAGCACGTCGATGCGACCCCACGCCTTTGCGACCTCTCCGATCGCGGCGACCACGCGCGCTTCGTCGGCGACGTCGAAAACGTGGGCGACGGCGTCGATGCCGTCACCCTTCAGCGCGGCGACCGCCTTGTCGGCGCCTTCGGCATTGATGTCGCAGACCGCGACGCGGGATCCTGCGAGGCCCAGAGCCCGGGCGCTGGCGAAGCCGATGCCGGAAGCGGCACCGGTGACCACGGCGACACGGCCGTCCAGGCGAAAGCGGGCGAAGGCGTCAGCCATCTCGATCCTCGAAGTAAGAGCGTCCGGGACCGGCAAGATGCGGCGGACGGCGAACGCCGGCAAGAGTTTGGTCGAAATGCCGGAGAAATGCCGAGCGATTGCCCTTGCCAGCGCCGGGGTTGCGGTCGGCATGATCCCGACCATGGACGACGTCGCCACGTGGCATCCGAAGACACAAGCGCTTCATGCCTATTGGCGGTCGCGGGCCCCCGCTGTCGGCCTCCTTCCGGCACGGTCGATGATCGACGCGGCCGACATCCCGAATCTCCTGTCCAACATCTTCATGCTTGATGTGATCGAGAATCCGCTGCGTTTCCGCTATCGCCTCGCCGGCACGAAGCTTCTCTATGCCGGCGATCGGGAGCTGACCGGAATGCTGATGGAGGAAGCTCATCCCAATCTTTTCGTCGCGCCGCCCTATGCCGACTATCCGGCCTGCGTGCGCGAGCATCGGGTCAGCCGCCGGCTGGGGTCTCCGGTCTTCGACTGGGACCGAGAGCACGTGCTGATCGAGCGCCTGCTTCTCCCCCTGGCGAGCGACGGCAGGAAGGTCGATGTGATCCTCGGCCTCTCGATCTTCTTCGACGCGGACGGGCGCGAGCTATAGCCGCCGCCTCCGGCTTGGCCCATGATGGGCCATGCTCGCCGACGTCGACCAGCTGGTGTGGCATCCGAAGCTCCGGAGCCTGCACGACTATTGGCGCTCAAAGCACGCGCCGGCGGGATTGCCGCGAAAGCGCGACATCGATCCGGTCGAGATCGGATCCTTGCTCAGCAACGTCTTCCTGGTGTCGGTCGAGCGCGATCCGATCAGGTTTCGCTACCGGCTGATCGGATCGGCGATCATCGACGTGTCGCGCGCGAACATGACCGGGCGCACCATGGACGAGGCCTATCCCGGCATCCGTGAGAAGGCCACTTACCTCGACTATCTCGCCTGCACCGAGCAGGCGTCCGTCCGTTACTACCGCGGCCACACGATGTTCGACCCGGACTTCGCCTTCCTGACCACGGACCGGATTCTGCTGCCGGTGACCGAAGACTCAGGAGCGGTCAACTTCATCCTCGGCGGCGCCATTCATCGCGACGCATCCGGCGCGGAGATCTGAGCGGCGAGCAGCCGGAGGCCATGCGCCGCGGCGTCGGAAGGCCCCACATCGGCTTCGATCCCAAGCGCGCTCAAGGCCTCGACGTAGCGCGCGGCCAGGCTGGCACCGCCGACCACCAGCACCTGCTCGACGCCGAAGAAATCGCGAGCGCCGCGAATCTCATGGCCGATCACGAGGCCGGACAGCAGCGATGACAGCGCCTCTCCCGGCCAGCGTTGGAACAGGCCGCCGGTGCGTACCCGGAACAGATGATGCAGGAGGCCGCCGGGCTCGCCGGAGGCCGCGAGGCCGGCAGCGAAGGCCTTCGGATCATGCCCTTCGCCGGTCATGAGCCGGCCGAGGATAGTGTGCTTCGACATCGCGGCAAACGCCTCGCCGGTCATGAAGGTGGCGAAACGGGCGACGCGGCCGTCGACCACCTCGGCCCATTTGCTGTGGCTGCCCGGCAGGACCAGAATGCGTCGGCCGGATCCGGCGACGCCGAGGATCTGGGTCTCCTCGCCGCGCATGACCTCGTCGGCACCGGTCGGCGAGCGCCAGGAGAGCCCGGGCATGAAGGCGACCCCGCGGCCGCGCGCGGTCACGTGCCGGATCGCCTTCCCGGCGATCTCGCCGGCTCCGGCAGGACACCCACAGTACGGCGCCTCGACCCATCCCTGGCGGCTGCCGATCATGCCTGAGAGCAGGATCGGCGCCGACGGATGGGCGTCGGCCCAGGCGCCGCAGTGGCGCTCGAAGGTGGCGTCGAAATCCTGGACCGCGAGGATGCCGTCGGCGGAGTCCCGCCGGTCGAGGACCGCGCCCGCGCCGTCCATCAGATAGGCGCGGAAGCTCGAGGTGCCCCAGTCGACGCCGATCAGGCGCGCCGGTCCGCGCGCATCCGTGCTCTGCTTGACGGCCGTCATGCGCGCCCTTCTTAATGCCTCGCCGATTGCGATTGAGGGAGGATAGCGCGGACATGGCGGGGCGCAAGAAATCGACGACCGATCTCTCCGATCGCCTGCTGCGCTGCTACGCGTCCGCCGTGCACGACGTGCTGAAGGGCATGGGCCACGGCAACTGCGTGCTGCCCCCCTCGATCAAGGCGCTCGATCCCAGCCGCAAGGTCGCGGGCGAGGCCTATACGATCTCCGGCCGCGTCGACCGCACGATCTCCAAGCACGAATCTCTGCACCGCTGGGCCCGGGTGCTCTCCAAGGTTCCTCGCGGCAAGCTGATCGTCTGTCAGCCCAACACCTACGACATCGCGTTGATGGGCGAGCTGTCCGCCCGCGCGCTGATGGTGAAGGACACCAAGGGCTACATCGTCGACGGTGCCTGCCGCGACACCGACTTCATCCTCGAGATGGGCTTCCCCGTCTTCTGCACGCACAACACGCCCGCGGACATCGTCGAGACGTGGACGCCCGACGAGCACCTTTTCGGCCAGCCGGTCACGCTTGGCAGCGTCACGGTTCGCACCGGCGACTACCTGCTGGGTGACCGCGAGGGCATCGTCGTGCTGCCGAAGGAGATCGCGGCGAAGGCCGTCGCCGAGACCGAGCACGTCATCTCGACCGAGAGCGACATGCGGAAGTCGATCCTGGCCGGCATGGATCCCGAGAAGGCCTACCTCAAATACGGCAAGTTCTGACCATGACCCTCGACATCGCCAATTCGCTTCCCGTCGACTGGACCCGCGCCACGCTGGTCGGCCGCGCCTGGATGCCCGCCGTCGACGGCCCCTCGGTGATCCGGGTGACACCGGACGGCGTCTTCGATATCAGCCGGGCGGCGCCGACGATGTCGGATCTCTGCAACGATCCCGACCCGCTGGCCAGGGTGCGCGCCGCAAAGGGCGAGCGCATCGGCAGCGTCGAGGAGCTGCTGGCGAACAGCGAGGCCGGGTCGATCGACCCGATGAAGCCCAGCCTGCTGGCGCCGGTCGACCTGCAGGCGGTCAAGGCCTGCGGCGTCACTTTCGTCACCAGCATGCTGGAGCGCCTGGTCGAGGAGCAGGCCAAGGGCGATCCCTCCAAGGGCGATGCGATCCGCGCCGAGATCCAGAAGGAGATCGGCACCAGCCTCAAGGCCCTGAAGCCGGGATCCGAGGAGGCGATGCGGCTCAAGGAGCTGCTGATCAAGCGCGGGCGCTGGTCGATGTACCTGGAGGTCGGCATTGGTCCGGACGCCGAGGTCTTCACCAAGTGCCCGCCGATGGCCTCGGTCGGCACCGGGGCCGAGATCGGCATCCATCCGATCTCCACCTGGAACAATCCTGAGCCCGAGATCGTGATGATCGTCAGCGGCAAGGGAAAGATCGTCGGCGGCAGCCTCGGCAACGACGTCAACCTGCGCGACGTCGAGGGCCGCTCCGGCCTCCTGCTCGGCAAGGCCAAGGACCAGAACGCCTCGAGCGCGATCGGTCCCTTCATCCGCCTGTTCGACGAGGGCTACACGCTGGACGACCTCCGCAACACGGTGGTCGAGCTCCGTGTCGACGGCCTCGACCAGTTCGTGCTCGAAGGCGCCTCCTCGGTCGCCGAGATCAGCCGCGACCTGACCGACCTGGTGGCGCAGACGATCAGCCGCCACCATCAGTATCCGGACGGCGTCTGCCTCTATTCCGGCACCATGTTCGCGCCGATCAAGGACCGCTCGAAGCCCGGCCTGGGATTCACCCATGCGCTTGGCGACACCGTGACGATCCGGGCGGAGCGCCTGGGCGCCCTGATCAACCGGGTGGTCCACACCGACAAGGCCCCGCCCTGGACCTTCGGCGCCAGCGCCCTGATGCGGAACCTCGCCAAGCGCGGCCTCCTCACCTAGGCGATGCCCATTTTTTAGGCTTGGCTCACGCGCTTGCGACCAAGATCGCAGGCGGGAAAAGTTGTTTCAGAACAGAGCGATCGGGTAGCATTCGAGTTCCATGGGAGGGAACTCGATGAAAAAAGTCGTTGCCAGTGCAATCGCGCTTTCGGCCCTGCTGCTTTCAGCGCAGGCCCAGGCGCAGGACAAGCTGACCGTTTTCTGGGTGAAGGGCTTCTACAAGGCCGAGGACGACGCGCTCTACGCCGCGATCGCCAACTACGAGAAGAAGAGCGGCATCAAGGTCGACCTGTCGCAGTACGCGGTCCAGGACATGATCCCGAAGACCGTCGCGGCGATGGACTCCGGCACGCCGCCGGACGTGGCCTACGCCGACGTCTACGACTTCCAGACCGCCGGCAAGTGGGCCTTCGACGGCAAGCTCGAGGACATCTCCGACACCATCAACCCGATGAAGGACAGCTTCGAGGCGAGCGCGCTCGCCACGACCTTCCTCTACAACGACAAGGCCAAGAAGAAGGCCTACTACGCCTTCCCGCTGAAGCAGCAGACGATGCACATCCAGTACTGGGGCGACCTGCTGGAGCAGTCGGGCTTCAAGGATGCCGACGTGCCGACCACCTGGAAGGAATACTGGGCCTTCTGGTGCGAGAAGGTGCAGCCGGGCTTCCGCAAGGCGACCGGCGCACGCGGCTTCGGCATCGGCATGCCGATGGGCGTCGACTCGAGCGACGCCAGCTACTCGTTCCTGACCTTCATGGACGCCTACAACGTCAAGCTGGTCGACGACGACGGCAAGCTGCTGGTCGACGATCCCAAGGTGAAGGCGGGCCTGGTCAACGCGCTCCGCGACTACACCCAGCCCTACACCAAGGGCTGCGCGCCGCCGTCGGCGACCAGCTGGAAGGACCCGGACAACAACGTCGCCTTCCACAACCGCACCACCGTCATGACCCACAACGCGACGATCTCGATCGCCGCCAAGTGGCTCGACGACGCGAACAACGCCAACCTGAAGCCCGAGGAACGCGCGCTCGCCAAGAAGTACTACGACGATGTGATCCGCACTGCCGCCTTCCCCAAGAAGCCGGACGGGACGGCGATGAAGTACCGTTCGGCGGTCAAGGTCGGCGTCATCTTCTCCGATTCCAAGAACAAGGCGAAGGCCAAGGAGTTCGTGGCCTTCCTGCTCCAGGAAGAGAACCTGACGCCCTACGTCGAAGGCGCGCTGGGCCGCTGGTTCCCGGTGACCAAGAAAGCCCAGGAAAGCCCGTTCTGGCAGGCCGATCGCCACCGCAAGACCGTCTACCAGCAGTTCAAGTCGGGAACGGTGCCGTTCGAGTTCACCAAGAACTACCGGTTCACCGTGCTCAACAACGAGAACGTCTGGGCCAAGGCGATGAACCGGGTGGTCAACGAGAAGGTCCCGGTCGACAAGGCCGTGG
>JAEULB010000208.1 GCA_016792585.1 Rhodospirillaceae bacterium | reverse complement strand
GATCGCGTCCGGCAGCCGCGAGCAGGCGCGCAGCATCGCCGAGATCAACAAGGCGCTGAACGAGCTCGACGTCGCGACCCAGCAGAACGCGGCCCTGGTCGAGGAAAGCTCGGCCGCCGCCGCATCCCTCGCCGACCAGGCGGGACAGCTCGTCCAGGTCGCCTCCGGATTCCGCGGCGAGAACGACAAGGCCGCTTCCTGAACTACCATGAGGACCTCGCCCCGATCGGGTGGTCGGGCGACGGTTCCGCGACGCCGGGGTGGAAGACATGAGACTTAAAGCGCGCATCATCGCGACGACGACGTCGCTGGCCGTGGTGATCTCCGGCCTGCTCCTGACCGCAGGCGTCGTGATCTACGAGCGGAGCATCGCCGACAACGAAGCCAATATCCTGCGCACCGCCTCCGAACGTCTCACCGGCGAGATCAACCGCGCCAACCGGACCTCGCTCGAGCTCGCAACCGCGATGGCGGGCCTGCCGATGGTCAAGGAGGCCATCCTCAAGAACGATCGTTCTCTCGTGGCACCGGTTCTGGTTCCGGTGTTCGAGGAGCTGAAGGGACGCTACGGCTACGAGCGCCTCCATCTCCACACGCCGCCGGGCATGAACTTCTTCCGCGCCCACAACCCGTCCCGCTTCGGCGACGACGACACCGGCGTCCCGACCATCGCCGCGTCGTTCCGCAGGAACCAGGCCACGGCCGGCCTCGAAGGCGGCGAAGGCGGATCGGTGATCGCGATGCGCGGCAGCGCCCCGGTCATGCACGAGGGCAAGATGATCGGCCTGGTGCAGATCGGCCTCGGCCTCACCGACAGCACGCTGCAGACGATCCAGCTCGAGATCGGCAACGACCTCAGGATCCAGATGCGCGACAAGGACGGCAACTGGGGCATTCGCGCCAAGACCGCCGAGCTGCCGCAGCTTCATTCCGCCGACGCGCTCGGGAACGTGCTCAAAGGAACGCCCGCGGTGGCCGCGCTCGCCATCGACGGCCGCGTGTTCGCCTCATACGCCGCGCCCTTGCGCGATTTCGGCGGCAACATCACCGGGGTCACCGAGGCGATCGTCGACATCACCGCGCTGCGCCAACAGGTGCAGAGCATGATCGCCTACGCCCTTGCCGCCGCTGCGGCGCTCCTGGTGCTCAGCCTGGTCGGCGGCTGGCTGATCGGCCGCAGCATCTCGAAGCCGGTGAGCGAGATGACGGCGACGATGCGTCGGCTCGCCGAAGGCGACCTCGACGCCGAGATCCCGGCCAGCGGGCGCAAGGACGAGATCGGCGACATGGCCGAGGCGGTCCAGGTGTTCAAGGAGAACGCGCTCCGCAACCGCGAGCTGGACGAGGACCAGAAGACGATGGCCGCGCGGCAGTCGGACATGCTGACGCAGCTCTCGGAGACGGCGGAGCGTGTGACGGAATCGATCGACGCGATCCGGGCGGCGGCGAGCGAGATCAGCCAGGGCAGCAACGACCTCGCGACCCGGACCGAGCGCCAGGCCTCG
>JAEULB010000196.1 GCA_016792585.1 Rhodospirillaceae bacterium | reverse complement strand
CGAGGCGACGGGGCTTCCCTACACGATGAACCCGGGCGAAGGCGCCTTCTACGGCCCGAAGCTCGAGTTCGTGCTCCGCGACGCGATCGGCCGCGACTGGCAGTGCGGCACGCTGCAGGTCGACTTCGTCATGCCCGAGCGGCTGGATGCGAGCTACATCGGCGAAGACGGCGCCAAGCACCGACCGGTCATGCTTCACCGGGCGATTCTGGGCTCCTTCGAGCGCTTCATGGGCGTGCTGATCGAGCACTATGCCGGTCGCTTCCCGATGTGGCTGGCGCCGGTGCAGGCGGTGGTCGCCACGGTAACCCAGGAAGGCGACGCCTATGCGGCGGAGGTCCTGGCCGAGCTCAAGAAGGCGGGCTTGAGGGCCGAAGCCGACCTCCGGAACGAGAAGATCAACTACAAGGTCCGCGAGCATTCGCTGGCCAAGGTCCCGGCCCTGCTGGTCGTCGGCAGGAAAGAGGCCGCCGAAAAGACGGTGGCGCTCCGCCGTCTCGGCGGGAACGCGCAGGAAGTCCTTGCGCTGAGCGATGTCGTCCATAAACTTAAAGAGGAAGCGGCCGCGCCGTCGAGCTGACGGGCGGCCGTTCTCAACTGAACGCAGGAGATTCGTAGATACCCCCCAGACCCCCCCTGGACGCTGCGCCGTCCCGGGAAGGCCCGCGCGTCAACGAAGAGATCCGGGCGCTGCGCGTCCGCCTGATCAACGAACGTGGCGACATGATCGGCATCGTCAGCCTGAACGAGGCCCTCCAGGCCTCCTTGGACGCGGGCCTCGACCTGGTCGAGATCTCGCCTCAGGCCGAGCCGCCCGTCTGCAAGATCCTCGACTACGGCAAGTTCAAGTACGAGGAGCAGAAGAAGAAGAACGAGGCGCGCAAGAAGCAGCGCATCATCGAGATCAAGGAGGTCAAGCTCCGGCCCGGCATCGACGATCACGACTACGACGTGAAGATGCGCTCGATGGTCCGCTTCCTCGACGAAGGCGACAAGGTCAAGGTGACCATGCGCTTCCGCGGCCGCGAGATGGCCCACCAGGAGCTCGGCATGGAGGTCCTGATGCGGGTGAAGACCGATCTCGACGAGAAGTCGAAGATCGAGCAGATGCCCCGCATGGAAGGCCGCCAGATGATCATGGTGCTGGCGCCGAAGTAGGGCGACGGAGCACACGAGCTTTCAGGGAAGGGCCCCGGCGACGGGGCCCTTCGTCGTTTCAGGGCGTGAGCCGGGTCACACCGTGTGGAGGCTCACACGGTGAGGTCGGGCACAGACCCCGCCGTGCATCCTCGCAAGAATGGGCCATCGGATCCGAAAGGAAACGGCCCATGCAGCAGGTTCTCGCGTCCCCCTCGATGCACCCCTCGCTTGCCGCTTTCGCCAGCGCCCATCTGCCGATCAGCCCGCCTGGCGAGGCGGAACGGCCGGCGCTCGGCCGCCGCCTCCCGCGGCTCGACCGGCCCTCGCGGCCCCAGCCGGCCCCGGCCCTCGCGGGTCCGACCTTCCTGGACCATTTGCGCCGCCTTAATTCCTGAAATTTTAGCTAAATGTGAATTGGCGGCAGCCCGCTAAACGCCTATCGTGGGTAGGCTTTAGGGTGACTTAACGTGCGGGGGCGCGCCCAATGATCCGGAAATTGCACGCGGCCAGCATCATGGCCGCGTTCATCGCCGCGCTGTGCGTGTCGGGGCTCGCCGTCGCGCAGACCGCCAACATCAGCATCAACGACAACCGCAAGGCGGCAGGCAAGCTCGAAGGCGGCACGCTGACCTTGGCACTGCAGACCGGCACCGGCACCTGGCGCTTCGACGGCGACGACAAGCCGGGCCCGCAGATGCAGGCCCTCGGCGAAGTCGGCGGCCCGCTGCAGATCCCCTCCCCCGCGATCCGAGTCCCGGCCGGGACCGAGGTCAAGCTCACGATCCGCAATACCGCAGGCGACGGCCCGCTCCACATGCACGGGCTCTACGACCGGCCCGCCGGCGGCGACACGGTCGTCACGATCGCGCCGGGCGAGACCCGGCAGGTCAGCTTCCGCCTCTCGACGCCCGGCACCTACTACTACTGGGGCTCGCGCACCGATAAGCCGATGTCGGCGCGGATGGGCGTGGACTCGCAGCTCTCGGGCGCGATCGTCGTCGATCCGGCCGGCGCCAAGCCGGATCCCAAGGAAGAGATCTTCGTCATCACCGAGTGGCTCGACGCCTACCGCACCAACGGCGCGCCGGTGTTCTCGGCGGCGCTCGCGGTGATCAACGGGCGGTCGTGGCCGCACAACCAGCGCCTGACCTATACCCAGGGCGAGCCGGTCAAGTGGCGCTGGATCAACCTCTCGATGGAAGACCACCCGCTGCACCTGCACGGCTTCTACTTCCGCGTCGACAGCCGCGGCGACGGGCTTTCCGACAAGGCCTATCGAAAGAGCGACGAGCGCGACTGGGTGGTGACCGAGCAGGTGATGACCGGCGAGACCATCGCCACCACCTGGATCCCGAGCCAGCCCGGCAACTGGATCTTCCACTGCCACAACCCGTATCACATGCGGCAGCACTTCCCCTTCGAGTTGCTGCAGTCGAAGGCCTTCCCGCTGCGCGCGGCGCCCGAGTTCTTCACGGCGCTGGCCGCGACCCGCGAGATGGCCGGCATGGTGCTGGGCGTCACCGTCAAGCCGAAGGACGGCCCGCGCTACAGCCCGCGCACGCCGGACGGACGGCGCAAGATCGACATGACGGTCGAGGCGACGCCGGAGACCACCGACCAGGTGCCGTCGCTGCGCTACGTCGTCGACAACGACCGCCGCCCGGAGGCGCTCTCGCGCGCGGCGGGGCCATTGCTGGTGCTGACACAGAACGAGCCGACGCAGATCACCATCCGCAACCGGATGAGCCAGATGACGACCGTGCACTGGCACGGGATCGAGCTCGAATCCTATTTCGACGGCGTCGGCGAGTTCGGCGGCGATCCGAAGCGCGGCCAGTCGCCGATGATCCACACCGGACATGAGTTCACGGCGAAGTTCACGCCGCCGCGCGCCGGAACCTTCATGTACCACACGCACATGATCGAGGCGGAGCAGGGCGAGGGCGGCCTCTCCGGCCCCATCGTCGTGCTGAAGCCGGGAGAGAGGTTCGACCCGAACCGCGACCACGTGATCCTGGCGACGCCGGCGCGCAACTTCGCCGATCAGGGCCGCGTGATGCTGATCAACGGCCTGCCCACGCCCGAGGCGATCGAGGTGGTCGCGGGCCAGAAGCATCGGCTCCGCTTCATCAACCTGCACACCTTCGAGACCGGCCTGACGGCCGAGCTCAAGGAAGGCTCGACCTTCGGCGTCTGGCGCGCGCTGGCGAAGGACGGCCGCGATCTGCCGGCCAGCCGCCAGACCGAGCGTGCATCGCGCCAGATGATCAGCATCGGCGAGACCTTCGACTTCGAGTTCGTCGCCAAGGCCGGCGGCGAGTACAAGCTCGAGCTTACCAACCCGCGCTTCAACAAGGTCTGGACCACGATCCCGATCCGCGTCGTCGCGACCCCGACGCGGCGCGCCGAGCTGATCAAGCCGGCCGGCACCAAGCCGGAGGAGAGCTGGTGGTCGACTCTCGCCTCGCTTCTGCCATCGATGCCGACGAAGGCGGCCGCCTCGCCGATCCCGCCGCTGCCGTCCGCCGACGGCTTCTTCGAGGCCGCCTGCCTGCCGCAGCAGCCGCGGTCCTGACCATCGGCAGCCGGCCCCACCCGATGCTAAGGTGGGGTCATGGCGGAGCGTAAGCTATCCGTAAAGCGGCTGATCCTGTTCGTCTTCATGCCGCTCGTGCTGCTGATCGGCGCGGCGGTCGGCGTCATGACGTCCGGCCTGCTGAAAGGCGACAAGCCGGACGAGCCGCCGCCGCCGCCCAAGATCGATCTGACCAAGCTGCCCGGCGGCTATGTCGACGTGCCCGACCTGATCATCAACATGCGCGGCGCCGACGGCTCGGCGCGCCTCCTGATCATGCAGGTGACGATGCATCTCGAGCTCGCCGATTCCCGCCCGCTGGTGCAGGCCGAGCTGCCCAAGGTGCAGAGCGCCCTGATCCTGTTCCTCCGGAAGCAGGATCCCGACACGCTCTACACGGCGGCGTCCGTCGAGGCCCTCCGCAAGCAGATGGAGAAGCTGGCATCCGATGCGGTCAAGCCGCAGAAGCTGATCGGCCTCACCATCGGCCGGATGCAGATCCGCTGACATGAACAGACTGTTCGTGCGTCGGCCCGGCCTCCGAGGCTAGGATCGGGCCCCGCCATATCCCCAGGGAACCCCCGGTGACGTCGGTTCTGGTCTCGGCCACAAGTCGCTTCATCGTCACCGCGCTCTTCTTCCTCTCCGGCTTCAGCGCGCTGATCTACCAGACCGTCTGGCAGCGGCTGCTCGGCCTGTTCGGCGGCTCCGATACGGTCTCGGCGTCGCTTGTGGTGAGCGCCTTCCTCGCCGGACTCGGCATCGGCAGCCTCGCCGCCGGCCTCTTCGCCGACCGCCTCACGCGCCGCCACGCGCTGCTGCTCTTCGCGCTGGTCGAGATCCTGATCGGCGCCTATGCCGCGATCTCGATCCCGCTGTTCCACGATGTGCTGCTCGGCATGCTGATCGAGCTGTCGCGTTCGCGGGCGCTGACCTTCGCCGCCGCCTTCGTGGCGCTCCTGGTTCCGACCGTGCTGATGGGGTTGTCGCTGCCGCTGCTCGCCCGCGCGCTGGTCTCGGACATCGACAAGGCCGCCGGACGCATCTCGGTCCTCTATGGCATCAACACGCTCGGCGCCGGCATCGGCGCGCTGGTTGCCGGCCTCTGGCTGATCGGCAGCTTCGGCTACTGGCCGGCGGTGCTGTGGGGGGCCGCCTGCAACGGCCTCGTTGGGCTGGGCGCGCTGGTCGCCGCCGGCTCGCGCAGCATCGAGGCCGACGAACTCGCCGGAACCGCCGGCACGCGCGTGATCGATGCCGGCGACGGAGCGCGGACGGTCCGCCACTGGTGCGCGCTGGTCTTCGCGTCGGGCATGCTCGCGGTGGCGCTCCAGGTCGCCTGGTACCGGCTGATCGGCACGCTATTGCAAGGCAACGCCTACGGCTTTCCCTATATCCTCGGCCTGCTGCTGATCGGCGACGCGGTCGGCCTCTTCGTCGGTGCCCGCCTGGTCGCCCGCATCGCCGATCCGCGCACCCTGTTCGTCCGCTTGCAGGCGGCGATGGTGCTGGTCGCGGTCCTGGGCATCCTCGCCGTCTACTGGCTCGCCGGAGTCGGTGGCCTGGAGCGCCTGCTGGTCAACGTCGACCGCTTCCAGCTGCCGACGGCGAACGCGATAGCGGTCTGCGTCGTCACCGCGCTGCTGGTGGTGCCGGCGAGCGTGCTGTTCGGCCTGACCTTCCCCTTGGCGCAGCGCGCGGTCCAGACCGACCCGCACCTGGTCGGCCACCGCGTCGGCATGATCCAGCTCGCCAACATCCTCGGGAACAGCCTCGGCGGCCTGATCGCCGGCCTCGTCCTGCTGCGCCTGTTCGGCACGGCGGGCACGCTGGTGGTGCTGCTCGCCGCCGGCGCGGCCTTCGCCCTGATGCTGACGATCGAGGCGCCGCGCTCGCGGCGCGGCACAGCGCTCGTCGTCGCCTCGGGCGTTGCCGTTCTCCTGGTGCCGACGAACGAGACCTTCTGGTCGCAGCTCCACGGCGTGAACGCCCGCCAGGCCGCCATCGTCGCCGAGGACCACACGGGCCTCGCCGTGCTGCGGCGCTTCGAGAACGGCTTCCATCGGATGTACATCCAGGGCCATTCGCAGAGCTGCCTGCCGGTCTGCACGGTTCACGCGTTCCTGGGGGCGCTCGGACCGCTGGTGCATCCCTCGCCGCAGTCGGTGCTGGTCGTCGGCGTCGGCGCCGGCGGCACGCCCTATGCGGCCGGCGTCAACCCGAAGACCGAGACCGTGCGCGCGGTCGAGATCGTGGCACCGGTACTGACGCTGATCGACCGCTTCGCCGCCTCCGACGGCCGCTTCGGCATGAAGCGGCTCAGGGACGACAAGCGCTTCGACATCGTCGTCGGCGACGGCCGCCACGACCTGTTCCTCGCTGGACGCTCCTACGACGTGATCGAGGCCGACGCGATCCTGCCGCACACGGCGTTCAGCGGCCTCCTCTACTCGCGCGAGTATTTCGAGAAGGTGCGCGAGCATCTGGCGCCGGGCGGCATCGCCGTCCAATGGGCACCGACCGAGCGGACGATCAACACCTTCCGCACCGTCTTCCCGCACGTGGTCTATGCGGCGCCGGCGCTGATGGGCAGCGCTTCGCCGATTCCCTACGATCCCGCGGCGCTCGCGCGCCGAACCGAGGAGCCGGCGATCCGCGAGCATCTGCTGGCAGCCGAGGTGAGTCTCGACGACCTCAGGACCTTCGTGCTGCGGCGCCCGCCGGTCGTGTGGTCGGAACTCGGTCCCAGGACCGACATCAACTCCGACCTGTGGCCGAAGGACGAGTACTGGCTCAACAATCCGCACATTCCGACGTACTAGCGAAAAGCCGGCTCGTCGAAACTGCGGAGCTTGCGGGAATGCAGGTCCCGCACGCCCTGGGCACGCAGGATGTTGATCGTCTCGATGCCGATGGTCAGGTGCTGGCTGATGCGTTCGCGGTACATCGCGTTCGCCATGCCGCGCAGCTTGATCTCGCCGTGCAGCGGTTTGTCCGAGACGCAGAGCAGGGTGCCGTAGGGCACGCGGAGCCTGAAGCCGTTGGCGGCGATCGTCGCCGATTCCATGTCGACCGCGATCGCCCGGCTCTGGTTCAGGCGCTCATAGAGCTCGGCGTAGCGAAGCTCCCAGTTGCGGTTGTCGGTGGTGGCGACCGTGCCGGTGCGCATCCGGGTCTTGAGGTCGCGGCCGGCGAGGCCGGTCACGCGCTGCACCGCTTCCTGCAGCGCCACCTGCACCTCCGCGATCGGCGGCACCGGAACCCAGACCGGCAGGTCCTGGTCGAGCACATGGTCCTCGCGCACATAGCCATGCGCCAGCACGTAGTCGCCGAGGAACTGGCTGCGCCTCAGGCCGGCGCAGTGGCCGAGCATCAGCCAGCAATGCGGGCGCAGCACCGCCAGGTGATCGGTGATCGTCTTGGCGTTCGAGGGGCCGACGCCGATGTTGACGAGCGTGATCCCCGACCGGTCGGGCGCCACCAGGTGATATGCCGGCATCTGCGGCAGGTGCGTGACCGGCGCGCCGGACGGATGGTCGCGGACCATGCGCGCGTTCGGCGTGACCACATCGCCGGGCTCGACGAAGTGGGTATAGGTGTCTCGCTCCTCGACCTCCTGCCTCGCATAGAGCCGGAAGGCATCGACGTAGCGCTGGTAGTTGGTCAGCAGGATGAAGCGCTGGACGTGACGGGGCGAGGTCGCGGTGTAGTGGGCGAGCCGGTGGAGCGAGTAGTCGACCCGCTCGGCCTCGAACAGCGCGAGCGGCTTCGGCCGGCCGGGCGGCGTGTGCCGCGTGCCGTTGGCGATCGAATCGTCGGTCGCCGAGAGATCGGGCAGCGCGAACAG
>JAEULB010000150.1 GCA_016792585.1 Rhodospirillaceae bacterium | reverse complement strand
CGCGGATCGGCCTCGATGAACAGCGAGACCCGGCTGCCATTGGCGCTCAGCTTCTGCACCACGGGATAGAGATGGTCGAAGAGGCGGATGGCGTCGAGGCCGCCCTCGGTCGTCACTTCGGTCCGCTTCTCGGGCACCAGGCAACAGGCATGCGGCCTGTGGCGCAGCGCGATCGACACCATCTCGTCGGTCGCGGCCATCTCGAAATTGAGGGGCTTCTCGATGTCGCGGGAAAGGCGCGCGATGTCGTCGTCGGAGATGTGGCGGCGGTCTTCGCGGAGATGGGCGGTGATGCCGTCGGCGCCGGCCTTCACGGCAAGGCGCGCGGCCCGGACGGGATCGGGATGGCGACCGCCGCGGGCGTTCCGGATGGTCGCGACATGGTCGATGTTGACGCCGAGACGGAGAGGACGAAGCATGGGAGGGCCTCCTCGGGGTTTGGGGGACCCCGAGCTTAGCGCTATCCGCGCGCCCGCTCGACCGAGTTGATGACCGGGGCGGCCCTGAGCGCCGCGACGATGTTGGTCAGGTGGCGGACGTTTGCCACCTCGATGTCGATCAGCATGTCGAAGAAGTCGGGCGAGCGGTTGGTGAACTTGAGGTTCGTGATGTTGCCCTGGTTCTTGCCGATGATCGTGGTCAGGCTGCCGAGGCTGCCGGGCTCGTTGGTCAGGGTGACCGTGAGCCGGCCGACATGGCGCTCGGGGTCCGCGTCGCCGACGTCCCAGCCGACGTCGAGCCAGCGCTCCGGGGTATCGTTGAACTGCTCGAGAGTCTCGCAGTCGATCGTGTGGATGGTGACGCCCTTGCCGGTGGTGACGATGCCGACGATACGGTCGCCGGGCAGCGGGTGGCAGCAGCGGGCGAAGTGGACCGCCATGCCGGCGATCAGGCCGCGGATCGGGACGCGGTGCTCATTCCGGCGGTCCTTGATCGCGCGGGAGCGGGCGATCGGCACGACCTTGCCGGTGTCCTGGGCCTTCTGCTTTAGGCCGGGGAAGATCGCGTGCAGGACCTCGCGCTCGGAGCGGATGCCCTCGCCGACGGCAGCGTAGATATCTTCCGCCGCTTCCGCATCAAAAGTCTGAAGGACGCCGTCGAACGCCTTGTCGGAGAACGTATATCCTTCCTGGCGAAAGGCCTTCTGAAGGATCGCCTTGCCGAGCTCGGAGAACTCCGCCCGCTTCTTCAGGCGGACGAAGCGGCGGATCCGAGCCTTGGCCTTGCCGGTGACCGCGAACTGCTCCCAGGTGGGCGACGGGGTCTGGGTCTTGGATGTCGCGATCTCGACCTGATCGCCGTTGTTGAGCCGCGTGCGAAGCGGCACCAGGCGGCCGTTGAGCTTGGCGCCGACGCAGGTGTCGCCGACCTGGCTGTGGACCGCATAGGCGAAGTCGACCGGGGTCGCCCCCCGGGGAAGCGCGATCAGGTCGCCCTTGGGCGTGAAGCAGAACACCTGGTCCTGGAACATCTCGAGCTTGGTGTGCTCAAGGAACTCCTCAGGCCCCGAGGCGTGGTCGAGGATGTCGAGCAGTTCGCGGAGCCAGCGGTACTGGCGCCCGTCCTTGGCCTCTGCCGAGTCCTGCTTGTAGACCCAGTGCGCGGCGACGCCGAGCTCGGCGACGTCGTGCATGTCGCGGGTGCGGATCTGGACCTCGATGCGTTGGCGCGACGGCCCGATCACGCCGGTATGAAGCGAGCGGTAGCCGTTCGGCTTCGGGGTCGAGATGTAGTCCTTGAAGCGGCCCGGAACGACCGGATACGCGGCGTGCAGAAGGCCAAGCGACTGGTAGCAGTGCTCAACCTTATCGACGACGATGCGGAAGGCCATGATGTCGGAGAGCTGCTCGAAGCCGACGTTCTTCCGCTGCATCTTCCGCCAGATCGAGTAGGGCGTCTTCTCGCGCCCCGACACCCAGGCCTCGACCCCGCCTTCCTTCAGCGTCTCCTTCAGCTCGGCGATGATCCCCTGGACCAGGTCGGCGCCCTGGTCCCTGAGGAACGAGAGCCGGGCGATGACGCTGTCGCGGGCGTCCTTGTTGATCTCGGCGAAGGCCAAGTCTTCGAGCTCGTCCTTCATCCGGTGGATGCCGATGCGCTCGGCCAGCGGCGCATAGATCTCCATCGTCTCCATCGCGATCTTCCGGCGCTTGGCAGGGTTCTCGATGAAGTGGAGCGTACGCATGTTGTGGAGGCGGTCGGCGAGCTTGACCAGGAGGACGCGGATGTCCTCGCTCATCGCCAGGACCAGCTTCCGGAAGTTCTCGGCCTGCTTTTCCTGGTCGGACTGCAGCTCGATCCGGTTGAGTTTGGTCACGCCGTCAACGAGGCGCGCGACCTCCTTGCCGAACTTGGCCTCGATGTCCTCGATCGTGGCGTCCGTGTCCTCGACCGTGTCGTGCAGCAGCGCGGTCACGATCGAGGCGGTGTCGAGCTTCATCCCCGTGAGGATGCCCGCCACTTCCAGGGGATGAGCGAAATAGGGATCGCCCGAGGCCCGCTTCTGCGAGCCATGCGCGCGCATGGCATAGACATAGGCGCGGTCGAGCAGATCCTCGTCCGCCTGCGGATCGTAGGCCTTTACCCGATCAACGAGTTCATATTGGCGGATCATGCTGACCCGCCTTCAGGACGTCGGAGCGATTGTCGTCCGACGCCGTCCATGGACTTATGCTCGGTCGTCGGCGTCGTCGGCCCCGACCTCGCCGTCCGGGATCTCGACCTCGTCCTCGGCCGCCTCGGCGGCCTGGGCAGCACCCGCCATCATCGCCTGGGCAAGCGCCGCTTCGTCCGCCATGACCTCGAGGATCTCCTCCTCGGGCTCGTCGACCTCGACCTGCCTTTGAAGGCCCTTCACCAGCGACTCCCGGAGGCCGTCGAGGTTGACGGTCTCGTCGGCAATCTCGCGGAGCGCCACGACCGGGTTCTTGTCGTTGTCGCGATCCAGGGTGATCGAGGCGCCCGAGGCGATCTCGCGCGCCCGCTGGGCGGCGACCATCACCAGGTCGAAGCGATTCGGGATCTTGACGACGCAATCTTCAACGGTCACGCGGGCCATTGTTGCAACTCCAGGACACGAGTTAAGAACTTATATAGATAGCGGGCGCAACGGCTTGAGACAATAAGGAAACAGTCGGACCAGTTGACGCATGGTCCGCTTTCGATCCCAAGCCTTTAGCGACCGTTGGAAGGCCGCCGATTTGCGCCCCTCAGACGGCGGGCGTGTCACGCAAATAGCAGAGCCAATAGACCAGGGCAACCAGGCCGCTGCCGCCGACGATGTTGCCCATGGTGACGGCGGCCAGGTTGACGGCAACGTCCGCGGCCGTCATTCCCTCTGCCCCGGCCAGCCAGGCGACCGGGAACAGGTACATGTTCGCGACTGAATGCTCGAAGCCAAGGGCCACGAAGGCCGATACCGGCGGCAGGATGGCCAACAGCTTGCCCGCGACGTCTCTTGCGGCAAAGCAAAGCCACACCGCGAGACAGACGAGCACATTGCACAGCACGCCCCGGGCGAAGGCGGTCACCGGATCCAGGGCGAGCTTCGCCTCGGCGATTGCGAGGGCGGTCGATCGTACGCCGTCGCCGCCGACCAGGAGCCCGTCGGCAAGCGACATCAACAGGGCGGCGCCGAAGGCTCCGACGAAGTTGGCGAGATAGACGAGACTCCAGTTCCGCAGCACCTGGCGCGTGGAGACTTTTCCACTCGCCCACGCCATCGCGATCAGATTGTTGCCGGTGAAAAGTTCGGCGCCGGCCACCACCACCAGCAGCAAGCCGAGGGAGAAGGCGGCGCCCCCAAGGAGCCGGGTCGGTCCGGAGCCGAGGGTGCTGCCGGTGACCACTGCCGTATAGAGCATGGCGCCGAAAGCAATGAAGGCGCCGCCAAGCACGCCTAGGACCATCGTCGGCACCAGCGGCAACTGAGCCTTCCGCACTCCCACGGCCTCGACCCGGCGGGCGATGCCGGTAGGCGAATAAGGGTCGGCTGCCGGTGTCACGATCTGCGTGCCGATCGAATCCGACCGATCACGCCGCCTCGGCAGCGCGATCGCCATTCGTCGTATTCGGCAGGCCGACCGGCCGCGCTCCGACAGGTCCAGGCCACGACCTACCTCGCTCAAGGTTCCGCGAGTGCACGGTGCGCCGGTCTCGGTACCGCTTGCCTTGACCCACATCAAGGAGCCTGGACTTGGCTCGCCCGCGGCGCCTCGGGCATAGTGCCGGCCCCCTATCCCCGGAGTTCCCTGAAGATGCTGGATGTCGCCGAACGCATGACGGTGCTGGGCACCGAGACCGCCTTCGAGGTCCTGGCCCGCGCCCAGGCCCTGGCGGCCAAGGGCAAGTCCATCATCAACCTCGGCATCGGCCAGCCCGACTTCAAGACGCCGCCGCACATCGTCGAGGCGGCGGTCAAGGCGATGAAGGACGGGCACCACGGATATACCCCGGCCAACGGCATCCCGGCGCTGCGCGAGGCGGTCGCCGCCGACATCAAGCGGCGCCAGGACATCGAGATCGATCCGGACCTCGTCATGATCATGCCCGGCGGCAAGGTGACGATGTACTTCGCCATCATGATCATGGGCGACAAGGGTCGCGAGATCCTCTACCCGAACCCGGGCTTCCCGATCTACGAGTCGGTGATCAAGCACTCGGGCGCCACGCCGGTGCCGATCCCGCTGCTCGAGAAGAACGGCTTCGCCTTCTCGGCCGAGGACGTGCTCTCGCGCATCACCAAGAAGACCAGCCTGATCATCCTCAACAGCCCGGCCAACCCGACCGGCGGTGCGGTTCCGCGCGCCGAGTTCGACAAGCTGGTGAAGGGGCTGGAGAAGTTCCCCGACGTCTACGTGATGTCGGACGAGATCTACGGCCAGATGCTCTACGACGGCCGCGAGCACGTGCCCTTGCTCTCCTACGAGTCGATGAAGAACCGCACGATCCTGCTCGACGGCTGGAGCAAGACCTATGCGATGACCGGCTGGCGCCTCGGCTATTCGGTGTGGCCGAAGGCGCTGTTCCGCCACGCCGAGAAGCTCGCGATCAACAA
>JAEULB010000141.1 GCA_016792585.1 Rhodospirillaceae bacterium | reverse complement strand
GATCGTCGACGTCGAGGCCGAGGTCGCGAAGAGCGGCATCCCCGAGACCGCCGACGGCATGCGGAAGCTGAAGCGCATGGGCTTCTCCGACGCGCGCCTCGCCGAGCTCGCGAAGATCGACGAGGACGACGCGACCGCGCGCCGCCGGAAGCTCGGCGTGCTGCCGATCTACAAGCGCATCGACACCTGCGCCGGCGAGTTCGCCTCGCCGACGCCGTACATGTATTCGGCCTATGACGGCGAGAACGAGGCGAACCCGACCGACGCCAGGAAGGCGGTAATCCTCGGCGGCGGGCCGAACCGCATCGGCCAGGGCATCGAGTTCGACTACTGCTGCGTCCACGCCTGCTACGCGCTCAAGGAAGCGGGCTACGAGACGCTGATGATCAACTGCAACCCAGAGACCGTCTCGACCGACTACGACACTTCCGATCGCCTCTACTTCGAGCCGCTGACCGCCGAGGATGTGATCGAGCTGGTGAAGGCCGAGCAGGCCAAGGGCACGCTGCACGGCGTCATTGTGCAGTTCGGCGGCCAGACGCCGCTCAAGCTTGCGGGGGCGCTCGAGGCTGCCGGCATCCCGATCCTCGGCACCTCGCCGGACGCGATCGACCTCGCCGAGGACAGGAAGCGCTTCCAGCAGCTCCTGAAAAAGCTCGGCCTCCGCCAGCCGGAGAACGGCACCGCGACCTCGGTCGAGGAGGCCGAAGAGATCGCGCAGCGCATCGGCTATCCGGTCGTCATCCGCCCCTCATACGTGCTGGGCGGCCGCGCGATGGAGATCGTGCACGAGGTCGGCCAGCTCCGGCGCTACATGAAGGAGGCGATCCGCGCCTGGGGCCGCAACCCGGTGCTGATCGACCGCTTCCTCCGCAACGCCGCCGAGGTCGATGTCGACGCGCTCTGCGACGGCACTGACGTCTACATCGCCGGCGTCATGGAGCACATCGAGGAAGCCGGCATCCATTCCGGTGACTCCGCCTGCTCGCTGCCGCCGCAGACGCTGCCGAAGGAAGTCGTCGACGACATCCGCCGGCAGACGACGATGCTGGCGAAGGCGCTCAACGTCGTCGGCCTCATGAACGTCCAGTTCGCGGTCAAGGACCAGGATGTCTACATCCTGGAAGTGAATCCGCGCGCGTCCCGCACCGTGCCCTTCGTCGCCAAGGCGACCGGCGTCGCGATCGCCAAGATCGCCGCCCGCGTCATGGCCGGAGAGAAGCTCGCGACGTTCAAGCTGCCGTCGGAGGACCCGAAGCACGTCGCGGTCAAGGAGGCGGTCTTCCCGTTCGCCCGTTTCCCCGGCGTCGACATCATTCTCGGCCCCGAGATGAAGTCGACCGGCGAGGTCATGGGCATCGATACCAATTTCGAGAAGGCGTTCCTCAAGTCGCAGATCGCGGCCGGCACGCACCTTCCCGACTTCGGCACCGTGTTCGTCTCGGTCAAGGATGCCGACAAGGCGGCGATCGTGCCGATGTGCCGCGAGCTGATCCAGATGGGCTTCAAGCTGCTTGCAACCCGCGGCACCGCGGACGTGTTGAAGTCGGCCGGAATTCCGGTCGCGCGCGTCAACAAGGTGGCCGAAGGGCGCCCGCACATCGTCGACAACATGAAGTCCGGGCACGTCGCCCTGGTCTTCAACACGACCGAGGGCACCCAGGCGATCAAGGACAGTTTCGACTTGCGCCAGGCGGCGCTGACTTACAATATTCCTTACTACACGACGGTTGAGGGGGCACGCGCGGCAGTGCGTGGGATCAATGCCCTCAAACGTGGCAGACTTGAAGTAGCCCCCCTGCAATCCTACGTGAGCGGCTCTTTTTGAACTCCGTCTCGCTCCGGGCAAGGCGGGCTTGGAGGTTCAGTGACGGGCATGACTGGCATCGAGAAAGTTCCGATGACCCTCGCCGGCTACGAACGGCTGGTCGAGGAGCTCAAGCAGCTGAAGACGGTCGAACGGCCGGCGATCATCAAGGCGATCGCCGAAGCGCGTGACCACGGCGACCTGTCGGAGAACGCCGAGTACCACGCCGCGCGCGAGCGCCAGAGCTTCATCGAAGGCCGCGTGATGGAACTCGAGGCCAAGATCAGCCTGGCCGAGATCATCGACGTCAAGAAGCTGTCGGGAAAGACCGTGACCTTCGGCGCTACGGTCACGCTCGCCGACGAGGACACCGACGAAGAGACCAAGTACCAGATCGTCGGCGCCGACGAGAGCGACATCGCCAAGGGCCTGCTGTCGATCACCGCACCGCTGGCCCGCGCCCTGATCGGCAAGGCGGTCGGCGATTCCGTCGAGGTGGTGACGCCGCGGGGATCCAAGTCCTACGAGATCGTCAAGATCCGCTTCGTCTGAGCGGATCTCCTCATTCAATGAACTAGCGCTAGCCCCCGGTCGGGGATGCGCGCCTGCGCCGACGCCGGAAGGCGCATGCCGGCGCGGCCGAGCTCGCGTGCGAGCCGCCCGAGCAGCTTGAGCGCGACCCTCGCCGCCGATGGCGGCAGCCAGTCCTCGCAGGCGGCAATCGCCGGCGCGTCGACCTCGCGCTGCAGCCCGGCGATCGCCGACAGCAGCGGCGCCTCGTCGACGCCGAGCGTCTTGCAGGCGAGGCAGCGCACGTCGAGCGGCCGCTTGGCCGAGGTCGCGACGATCGTCATCAGTTCCTCGACCAGCAGCCAGCCGTCGGCGGCACCGGCGAGCGCGAAGCCTTCGCGCAGCAGGCCGGCACGCCCGGTACCCGCTTTGTAGCCGTCGACCCAGGCGCGGATCGACCAGACCAGGAACTGTTCGGAGAAGCTGAGGCCGTCGATCTCGACGCCGGGCTCGGCGGAACTGCAGGCGTGGGTCATGCCCAAGATGCTAGCCATGCTTCTTTGCTAATGCAACTCATTGTCATTAGCATCCAGTCAATTAGTAAGAGTACCCCTTGTCGGCGTCGTAACCCGGTCGCTAAGGTGCCGCCGACGCCGCCGGAACCAACCGCCGGCCGAAGAGGGGGAACGCCATGACCGTCATCGACGTCCACACCCACATGCTGAGCGAGCCGTGGCTCAAGCTGCTCAAGGAGTACGGACCGCCGCGCTACGAGGTGCGGCCGAGCAAGGACGCGGCCTACGGCATCCACCTGGACGGCGCGCCGTTCATGACCCCTCAGCCCGGGCACTGGGACTACAAGCTGCGCATCCGCGAGATGAACAAGGCGAAGGTCGACCTCGCCATCGTCTCGCTCACCTGCCCCAACGTCTATTTCGGGCCGGGCCACATCAGCCTGAAGGCGGCGCAGATCGCCAACGACGAGATGGCGGAAGCCCAGCGCGTCTATCCGGACCGCATCCGCTTCCTTTGCTCGCTGCCTTGGGAGTATCCGGATCTCGCGGTGAAGGAACTCGAGCGAGCGACCAAGGCCGGTGCCGTCGGCGTCATGGTGCTCGCCAACATCGGCGGCGCGTCGCTGACCGATCCAAAATTCGCGCCGATCTGGGCCGCGATCGACCGGAAGGGCCTGCCGGTCCTGGTGCATCCGACTGCGCCGCCGGGCACGCCCGTGCTCGACATGCGGGCCTATAACCTGATCGCCTCGGTCGGCTTCATGTTCGACACGTCGCTGGCGATCGCGCGCATGATCTTCGACGGCTTCTTCGAGCAGTATAAGCGCGTGAAGATCATCGCCGGCCATGCCGGTGCGACGCTGCCATACCTGGTCGGCCGCCTCGACATCTGCTTCGACAACATGAACGCGGCCCGCATCAAGATCTCGAAGCGGCCGTCGCACTACATGAAGAAGATCTGGTACGACGCCGTCACCTACCGGCCGGAGTCGCTGAAGATGTGCCTCGACGTCGGCGGCGAGGACAAGGTGATGTACGGCTCCGACTACCCGCACAACATCGGCAGCATGAAGGGCTGCCTGAAGCGCGTGAACGATCTTCCGGCGAAGGTCGCGAAGAAGGTACGCTCGGCCAACGCCGAGAAGATCTTCAAGCTGTAGCCCACCATGAGGAGACGCGATGCTGCCGAGCTTCGAGACATCGCGTCTCCTTCTTCGTCCCCGATCCATGGCGGACTTCGATGCCTGCCTGGCGATGGACCGCGATCCCGACGTCACCCGCTACATCCGCGGCCCCTGGGACGACCCTGAGGAGCATCGCCGCTTCCTCGCCGACCGCATCCAGCGGCAATGGCCGCCCGGCCAGGGCTACTGGTCGATCTTCGCCAAGGACGCACCGGATCAGTTCCTCGGCTGGGTCCTTCTGATCCCCTACGAGGGCGTCGGGCCGGAGGTGGACATCGGCTGGCGCCTCAACCGGCGCAGCTGGGGCAAGGGCTATGCGACCGAGGCGACCTTGCCGGTGGTGGCACACGCCTTCGGAGCTGCCGGCCTGCCCAAGCTGGTCGCCGATATCGATCCCAGGAACACGCCCTCGATGCGGGTCGCCGAGAAGATCGGAATGACCTTCGTCGGCGAAGGCACCTACGAGGACGGCAATCCGTGCAGGTCCTATGTGCTGACGGCGAAGGATTTTGCTTCCCGCGCCCGCTCTGGAGAAAATTCTTAATCTTCCAGGCGCTGGAAGGAGAAAATCCTTCTCGAAAAGCCGTGACATGTCAGATCAGTTAAAATAGAATGTCATCTCCTGACAGGGGGACGACATGGCCAATCCCTTCACCGATCACCCGCGCGCAGTCGGCGAGACCTATCTGGAGCACAGCCAGGTCGCAGGCTCGGTCGGCTTCAAGATGATTGGCGCCGGCCTCGCCTGCCTGGTCCATGCCGTCCTGCCCTTCCTGTTCGTGACCACTGGCTCGCGAACGATCCTGGCGCTCCATGCCAAGATCACCTCCGGCCGCCGGAAGGAGCACGCCCAGGGCGTGCTGGCCGAGCTGCGCACGGCCAACGTCGACGCCGCCTGAAGGCTCAGCCGCCCTTCACGCCGCCGGCGGTAAGGCCGCCGACGATTTCTTTCTGGATGAACAGCGTGAGGATCAGCACCGGCGCCGTCACCAGCAGCGCCGCCGCTGCCAATGGTCCCCACGCCACCTGCTCGAAAGTTAGCATGTTGAAGACCGCGACCGGCAGGGTCCGCGTCTGACGGCCGCCGAGCACGGCGCCGAAGACGAAGTTGTTCCACGAGAAGATGATCGAGAGGATGGCGCCGACGACGATGCCGGGGCGCGCCAGCGGCAGTGCTACGTGCCAGAAGGCCTGCCACAGCGAGCAGCCGTCTATAAGCGCCGCCTCTTCCAGGTCCGGCGGCAAGTTCTCGAAGAAGCCGATCATCACGTAGATGAAGATCGGCAGCGTGATCACCAGGTGCGTGATCACGATCGGCCAGACGGTGCCGGTGAGCCCGATCCACTGGAACAGGATGTAGAGCGGGATCAGGTAAGAGAGCGCCGGCGTGATGCGGGCGATCAGCGTCAGCACCGCGAGCTTATGCGCCTGGGCCTTGGCGATGCCGTACCCGGCGGGCACGCCGACCATGATCGCGATCAGCGTCGCAAGGCCCGAGACGATCACGCTGTTGATGAAGTAGGTGTCGAAACGGTTGCGCTCGAACACGTCGAAGAAGTTCTGCAGCGTCGGCGGGCTCGGCACGAACACCGGCGGGAATGCCATGTTGTCGACCTCGTTCTTCAGCGAGAGCGACAGCATCCACAGCATCACCAGGATCGCCGGCGAGACCATGACGAAGACCGCGAAGGCGAAGCCGAGGCTCTTGGCGGCGCGTTTGAGGCGGGCGTTCACGACCACTTCGCCTTCTGCCGGAGATAGAGCAGCACCAGCGCCAGCACGACGATCAGCACGAAGAACACGATGGTGACCGCCGAGGCATAGCCGATGTTGTAGAACGAGAAGGCCTGGAGATAGAGGTAGATGTTGATTGTCTCCGACGCCGTGCCCGGCCCGCCCTGGGTGATCACGTAGATCGTGTCGAACGCCTTCAGCGCGTCGATCGTGCGGATCACGACGGCGACCAGCAGGAACGGCATGATCAGCGGCAGCGTGATGTGGCGGAACAT
>JAEULB010000125.1 GCA_016792585.1 Rhodospirillaceae bacterium | reverse complement strand
GTCTCCTGCGGCAGCGCGCTCAAGTTCGGCATCCTGGCTGCCGGCGAGGCCGACATCTATCCGCGCTTCGGCCAGACGATGGAGTGGGACACCGCTGCCGGCCACGCGATTCTGGAGGCTGCCGGCGGTCGGATGGAAACCAAGGAAGGCGGGACGCTGCTCTACGGCAAGCCCGGCTTCCTCAATCAGGGCTTCATTGCGCGGGGTCGAGCCGCTTGAGGATCTCGGCGGCGAGCGCCGTCATTTCCTGGCCTGCCGCGCCCGCGCCGCCCTGCTCAGAGATCCCCTTGCCCTCCAGCATCGAGGAGGCAAACGCGACGCGGCTGCCGAGCACCGTATCGGCAACCGGCGTTCCGAGCTCGGCGTATTTGCTCCGCATCTGATCGGCGAGCTTTCCGCGCGCCGGCATCCGGTTGAGGATCACCAGTGCCGGCCGCTTCTCGGCCCGGGCGAGATCCAGCGTCACCTTGGTAGCCCACAGGTCCATCGGGCTCGGCTGTGCCGGCACCAGCACCAGGTCGGCCGAGCGGACCGCGATCTTCGACTCCGTCTCGGCGTGAGGCGGGCTGTCGACGACGACGATGTCGACCAGCTTCGAAAGCTTCTCGACCTCGCCTTGCACGCGCCAGCCGCCGACGCAGCGAAGCTCGATCGGGATCGCGTCCTTTACCCGTGCACGTTCGGCGAACCATTTGGTCAGGCTCGCCTGCGGGTCGATGTCGACGACGCCGACCTTGTGTCCTTGCTTGGCCCAGGCGACCGCGAGATGTGCGGCGAGCGTCGTCTTGCCGGCGCCGCCCTTCTGCTGGGCCACAGTCACGATGCGCGCCATCGGCCCCTCCTCGAATCGCCCCTATTGTGCGGAGCCGGCATCTGCCCCACAAGATGCGCCCTTAATCGATGACGTCCCCAGCCGATTCCACGATCGACGAGGCCGTGCAGGCGCTGGCCCAGGGCCGGCTCGTCGCCTTTCCGACCGAAACCGTCTACGGCCTCGGCGCCGATTCGACGTCGGATGCCGCGGTCGCCCGCGTCTACGAGGCGAAAGGTCGCCCGGTCTTCAATCCGCTGATCGCCCATGTGCCGGGCCTGGCCGAGGCCGAACCCCTGGTCGTCATGCCCGAATCGGCGCGGAAGCTGGCACGCGCCTTCTGGCCGGGACCGCTGACTTTGGTCCTCAAGCGGCGAGACAATTGTCCGGTCAGCCTGCTGGCATCGGCCGGCCTCGACACGCTGGCGGTGCGCGTCCCGGATCATCCGGTCGCGCAGAGATTGCTCCGCGCCGCCGGCCGACCACTGGTGGCGCCCTCGGCCAATCCGTCGGGACAGCTGAGCCCGACGACAGCGGCGCATGTCCGCGAGGCGCTTGGCGACAAGGTCCAGGTGATCCTCGACGGCGGCCCCTGCCGCGTCGGGGTCGAGTCGACGGTGGTGGATCTTTCCGGCGACCGTCCGGCCCTGCTGCGTCCGGGCGGCGTGACGTCGGAAGCGATCGAGGCCATTGTGGGACCGCTGTCGTCGGCAGGGGAGGGGCCGCTGCGCTCACCGGGTCAACTCGAGAGCCACTACGCACCGGCGCTGCCGGTGCGCCTCGGCGCGACCGAAGCGCGGCCGGGGGAGGCGTTGCTCGCCTTCGGCCCGACAGGGGGCGGCGTGCGCAATCTCAGCCCGTCGGGCGATCTGACCGAGGCGGCAGCCAATCTCTTCGCCTATCTGCGCGCCCTCGATCGACCCGAGCATTCCGCGATCGCGGTGATGCCGATTCCTGAGGTGGGGCTCGGCCGCGCGATCAACGACCGGCTGCGTCGCGCCGCGGCGCCGCGTCCGAGTTCCGGAAAACCTTGATGCGCCTGATCGGCAATGCCCCCGGCTTCGCCGCCGGAACGCTCAACCTCGCGGTCGCGCTGGCGTTGCCGCTGGCGATCGCCGCACCGCTGGGCCTGGCGCCGCTGCTGCTCGCCTCGGCGCTCTTCATCGTGATCGGCGACGGCTGGCCGACCCGGGTGCACCGGCGCTTCGCGATCGCGACCGCGGTGCTGACCCTGCTCGTGATCTGGGGGGCGGCGAGCGCGCTCTGGTCGATCGATCAGGATCGCAGCCTGTCGATGGCCGGCCGCCTGCTGCTGACCTTCCTCGCCGGCGGCATCCTGGTCGACAAGGCGATCCGGCTCGACCGCCGCGGCCGCAGGCGGCTGGCGGCATCGGCCGCGATCGGCACCGCGATCGGCGTCGGCCTGCTGTTGAGCGAGGCCCTGACCGGCCAGGCACTGCTGCGTTTCGGCCGGGCGCTGCTCGATGCCCGCGAGCCGACGCCCGTGATGCTGAACCGCGCGGCGACCGTTCTGGCGCTGATGATCTGGCCGGCTGCCTATGCGCTCTATCGCTTCGGCGGTGCCGTCCTTGCGATCGCTTTCCTGGTCCTCGCCTTCGGCGCGCTGACCTTGCTCGAGAACACGACGGCGTTTCTTGCCGGATTCCTCGGCTTCGCCGCCGGCCTCGCGGCGATGGCGATGCCGACGACGGTGCGGCGGGCGGTGATCGCCGCTTCGATCGTCGGCGTGCTGGCCGCCCCTCTAGGAGTTTCGGTCCTGGCCGGCATGGAGTCGCTGCATCTCCAGATCAAACCGTCGGCGGTCCACCGCCTGATGATCTGGCAGTTCACCGTCGACCGGATAGACGAGCGGCCTTTCCTCGGCTGGGGACTCGAGACCGCGCGCGAGCTGCCGGGCGGCCAGCGCGACGTCACCTTCAAGACGCGCGAGGGCGAGTGGACGCGCCAGGCGTTGCCGCTGCACACGCACAACGCAGCACTTCAGCTCCGCGTCGAGCTCGGCATCCTGGGACCCGTCCTGCTGGCGCTTCTGATCGGCGGCATCGGCCTCGCGCTCGGCCGCGTCGAGAGCCGGGTCGCGCACTCGGCACGGCTTGCCTTCCTGGTTTCGGTGCTCGCGGTGTCGATGGCGAGCTACGGCGTCTGGCAGTTCTGGTGGCTCGCGGCGGTCGCGGTATCGTTGGCCGCGTTGATCGGGGTCGGCTTGCCCGACCCCGAGGAAACCGATACATCGGATTAGCGCCCGCTCACGAGACCCCGATGACCGCTGCCGCTCGCACGCCTGCCTCGTTCCCGCCGGATTTCATCCGGCGCCTGGAAGCGGCTTTGGGGCGGCCGATCGTCGAGCCAAATGACGCCAAAGCCTACCTCACCGATTGGCGCGGCTTTCTCACCGCCCACAACGCGATCGTCGTCCGTCCGGGCTCGACCGGGGAGGTCGCCAAGATCGTCCGGGCCTGCGCCGAGGCGCGCGTGCCGATCGTGCCGCAGGGCGGCAACACCGGCCTCACCGGCGGCTCGATCCCCTACGAGGAGGAAGCCGCGGTCGTCGTCAACCTCGGGCGCATGAACAAGGTGCGCTCGGTCGACGCGCTCAATTACGCGATGACGGTCGACGCCGGCTGCGTGCTGCAGACCCTGCAGAAGGTCGCGGAAGACGCCGACCGCCTGTTTCCGCTGAGCCTCGGCGCCGAAGGCAGCTGCCAGATCGGCGGCAACCTCTCGACCAATGCCGGCGGCGTCGCCGTGCTGAAATACGGCAACGCCCGCGATCTCGTTCTCGGCGTCGAGGTGGTGCTGCCCGACGGCACGATCTGGGACGGCCTCAGGGGCTTGAGGAAGGACAATACCGGCTACGACCTCAAGCAGCTTTTCCTCGGCGCCGAAGGCACTCTCGGAATCATCACCGCCGCGGTCCTGAAGCTGTTCCCGAAGCCGCGTGACAAGCGCACCTCGTACGTGGCACTCCGCGATCTCGATGCGGCGATCGAGCTCTTGGTCCGTATGCGGTCCGCGACCGGCGACCAGGTCGCGAGCTTCGAGTACCTGCCGCGCAACTGCATGCAGATGGCGCTCGACCATATCCGCGGCGTCTCCGACCCGATGGAGAAGATCTACGATCACTACGCGCTGATCGAGGTGAGCCGAACCGCCGATGAGGACGCCGGCTTCGCCGAGCATGTCGAGACCGCGCTCGGCAAGGCGATCGAGGACGGGCTCGTTATCGATGCCGTCGTCGCGCAGAACCAGGCGCAGGCGGCGATGTTCTGGAAGATCCGAGACTCGATGGCGGAGGCGCAGAAGGAAGAAGGCCCGGCGATCCGCCATGACGTCGCCGTGCCGGTCAGCAGCATCCCGGCCTTCTACAGGGAAGCGAGGAAGCGCGTGCTGGCGCGGGTTCCCGATGCGCGCATCCACGGCTTCGGCCATGTCGGCGACGGGAACCTGCACTACAACATCGCGCCGCCCAGGGGCGCCGACGGGAAGGCGTTCTTGTCGCTGATGGGCGAGATCAATGCGATCGTGCATGACTGCGTTGCCGAGTATCACGGCTCGATCTCGGCCGAGCACGGTATCGGCCGCATCCGCCGCGATGAGCTGCCGCGATACAAGGATCCGGTCGAGCTGGCGCTGATGAAGAAGGTCAAGGCGGCGCTCGATCCGCTGGGCATCATGAATCCGGGCAAGGTGTTCTGACGATGGCCGACTACGCGGCGCCGCTGGCGGATCTCGACTTCCAGCTTCGCGTCGTCGCCGGCCTCGATCACGTGCTGTCGCTGCCGCACTACGGCGGCCTGGATGCCGACACCGTGAAGCAGGTGCTCGAGGAGGGCGGCCGCTTCGCCGGAGAGGTGCTGGCGCCGCTGAACCGCGGCGGCGACCTGACCCCGGCCAGGCTCGAGAATGGTCAGGTCCGCACCTCGCCCGGCTTCGCCGACGCCTACAGGCAGTTCTCGGCCGGCGGCTGGAACGCGGTGCCGTTCGAGGCCGAGTACGGCGGCCAGGGTCTGCCCTGGGTCGTGCAGACCGCGCTCGGCGAGATGTGGAACGCCGCGAACCTCTCCTTCGCGCTCTGCCCGCTTCTGACCAACGGCGCGATCGAGGCGCTGATCGCGCATGGCTCGGACGAGCAGAAGCGCACATACCTGCCGAAGATGATTGCCGGCGAATGGACCGGCACGATGAACCTGACCGAGCCGCAGGCGGGCTCCGACCTTGGCCAGGTGCGGACCAAGGCGGTGCCGGCGGGCGACCACTACAAGATCACCGGCCAGAAGATCTTCATCACCTATGGCGATCACGATTTCACCTCGAACATCGTCCATCTGGTGCTGGCGCGGTTGCCCGATGCGCCAGCCGGCACGCGCGGCATCTCGCTGTTCGTGGTGCCGAAGTTCCTGGTGAAGCCGGACGGCTCGCTCGGGAGCCGCAACGATCTCCGCGCCGCCTCGCTCGAGCACAAGCTCGGCATCCATGGCAGCCCGACCTGCGTCATGGCTTATGGCGACGACGGCGGGGCCACCGGCTACCTGGTCGGCGAGGCCAATCGCGGCCTCGAGTACATGTTCACGATGATGAACAACGCCCGCCTCGCGGTGGGATTGCAGGGCGTGGCGATCGCCGAGCGTGCCTATCAGCAGGCCGTCGGCTATGCGAAACAGCGCGTGCAGAGCCGCGACGTCGCCGGCAGCTCGGGCTCCGTCCCGATCATCCGCCATCCGGACGTGCGGCGGATGCTGATGACGATGAAGGCCGGCACCGAGGCGCTTCGCGGCCTGGCGCTGCAGGCGGCGGCGTGGATCGATCGTGCCCGCCATGCGCCGGAGGCCGACGACCGGGCGCGCACCCAGCAGCTCCTCGACCTGATCATCCCGGTGGTCAAGGCGGCATCGACCGACTTCGGCGTCGAGGCAGCCTCGATCGGCATCCAGGTTCATGGCGGGATGGGCTTCATCGAGGAGAGCGGTGCCGCACAGCACTATCGCGACGCCCGCATCCTGCCGATCTACGAAGGCACCAACGGCATCCAGGCGAACGACCTGGTAGGCCGCAAGGTCGCGCGCGACCAGGGGGCCGCGGCGAAGATCTTCATCCAGATGGTCCAGGACACGGTCGACGAGCTCGACCTCTATACCGACGAGGACTTCGCCGCGATGCGGAGCGCGCTTGCCGACGGGCTCGCGGCGCTGACCCAGGCGACGGACTGGATCGTCAGGACCTTCCCCGAGGATCCCAGGCGCGCAATCGCCGGCGCCGTGCCTTACCTCAAGCTGTTCGGGCTGGTCGCCGGCGGCTGGGTCATGGCCCGGAACGCGACCGCTGCCGAGGCGCATCTTGGGAGCGGGAGCGACGAGACGTTCCTTCGCACCAAGAAGACGACGGCCCGCTTCTACGCCGAGCATCTCCTGGTGCAGGCGCCGTCGCTGGTGTGGCCGGCGACCCAGCCGGCGACGGTCCTGGCGCTGGCCGAAGACCAGTTCTGAGCGTCAGGCGGCGGCGAGCGTCCGCGTCGCCGGGAAGATCACCGCGCACCTCGTGCCGATGCCGGGCCGGCTCGTGATCTCGAGGTGGGCGCCGTGCGCCTCGGCCAGCGACTTGGTGATCGGCAGTCCGAGTCCCGTTCCCTCGAAGCGTCGGCTGAAGGCGGATTCGCTCCGATGAAAAGGCGTCAGCGCCTTGGCGATCTCGTCGTGGGTCATGCCGATGCCGGTGTCGGAGGTCACGATCGCGACCCGGCCATCGGCACAGTGGGCGGCCTCCACCGTCACCTTGCCTCCGCGCAGCGTGAACTTGACCGCGTTCGACAGCAGGTTGAGCACGATCTGCTTCACCATGCGCTCGTCGGCATGGAGGCGAGGCGTCGGACGCTCGATCGCGACCTCGACGGTGACGCCCCCGCGCCTGGCGCGCTCGGTCACCAGCCGCACGCAGGATTCGATCGCGACGGCGATGCTGACGGGCTCCTCGTGCAGCGTCAGCCGGCCGGACTCGATCCGCGCCATGTCGAGGATGTCGTTGATCAGGGCGAGGAGATGTCCGCCGGAGTCGCGGATGTCTGAGGCGTACTCCTGGTACTTGGGCAGGCCGATGGGTCCCAGCATCTGGCCCGCCATCATCTCGGCGAAGCCGATGATCGCGTTCAGCGGCGTGCGGAGCTCGTGGCTGACATTGGCGAGGAACTCGGACTTGGATCGGTTCGCGACCTCGGCCTGGTCCTTGGCGTGGCGCAGGTCGCTCTCGACCTGGCGCGCTCGGGTCACGTCGGTGAACAGATCGACGACGCCGCCGTCGCGGGCCCGCTCCTTCCGGATCTCGAAGATACGTCCGTCCCTGAGACGGACCGCGTAGGCGACGCCCGTGGGTTGGCGATGGCGCGCGATGCCGGCCTCGATCCAGCCGGCGCGACCGCCGCGGCCGAGGATCACGACGTCGCGGTCGACCGCCGCACTCATCAACCGGCCGTAAGAGGTTCCCGGAACCATCAGGTCCGCCAGCGACGGGAGCATGTGCCGGTAAGTGTCGTTGCAGAGCGTCAGGCGTTCGTCGGGCGCCCAGATTGCGAAGCCGGCGCCGATATGGGCGATGGCATCGCGAAGGCGCGCACTGGTGGTCTCGAGCTCGGCGTAGGCGTCGTTGACCGCGTCCAACAACCGCGCGAGGTCGAGGCCGTGGGCACCTGTCGTGCCGTCCGCTTTCAGCCGCCCGTGGGGTGCGTCATGCACGACACTGGAGTCCACAAAGAAATACCTCGGCAGCCCCATCCCCGTTTCGAGGATGCTGCTCCACGCCCATTAGACTTCAACCGGGTTAAGGAATCGTAATCAGCCGCGCGCGGCGCTGGAGTCGGCGATCCCACGGGTCATCGAGATCGTCGTCGGATAGGGAATAGAAATGCCGCCGGCATCGAATGCCGCCTTGATCCGCCTGTTGTACTCGCGCCCCACCGCCCATTGCTGGCTGGGCCTTGTCTTCACCCGGGCGCCGACCCGCATCGCATAGTCGCCGAACTTGTCGAGGCCGAAGATCTCGATCGGCGCCAGGATCTTCGGCTTCCACGCCTCGTCGCTGCGGATCTCTTCGTCGACTTTGCGCAAAATGTCTTCGACTTGCTTTACGTCCTGGTCGTAGCCGACCGAGAGATCGAAGACGTAGTAGCCGTAGTCGCGGGTCATGTTCTTGATCGTGGTGACGGCGCTGAACGGGATAGTGAGCTGGCTGCCCTGGCCGTCGCGGAGCCGGATCGTGCGGATGGTGATCGCCTCGACCGATCCCGACTTGCCGTCGAGGTCGACGACGTCGCCGACGTTGATCGTGTCCTCGAACAGGATGAACATGCCGGTGATCACGTCCTTGACCAGCGCCTGCGAGCCGAAACCGATGGCGAGGCCGACGACGCCGGCGCCGGCCAGCAGCGGCGCTATGTTGATCCCGAGTTCCGAGAGCACGGTCAGGCCGACGACCATGATCAGGGTCACGAAGATCACCGTTCGCAGCAGCGGCAGGAAGGTGCGGAGCCTTGCGTTCCGCGTGTCCTGACGATCGAGGCGGCGGATCTTGCGCTCGATCAGCGCGCTCGCGATCTCCCAGACGACGACGCCGAGCCCGATGGCGAAGCCGATCGTCACCAGCATCCCGACGAACCGCCGGCCGCGCTCGGAGGAGAGCCACACAAGGCTGTCGACGCCCCAGATCTGCAGCAGGAGCACGCCGCCGCCGATCCAGAGCACCGCCGAGACGATCTTGCGGAGGATCGGCAGGTAGAGATTGGCGCGGCTCTCAAGCGACGGATATCGGACTCGCAGTTCGTCGGCGACCGTGAATGCGCGATCCATCACGAAGCGCAATCCAGAGGAGAGCACCCAGAGCGCGACGCCGACCGCGACGGTTCCGAGCGTCCGCTGGACGACGAATTCGAAGCCGCCCGGCAATTCGAGCGCCCAGATGAAGTAGATCACCGCGACATAGAAGATCGCGAGGCCGTGCCAGCAACCGGCCAGCGCCTGCCGCATGCGGTAGACGCGGCGGCGAAGGCCCTGCCCGTTGGCCGCCTCGCCGTCGCCGCGCAGCCATCGGGTGACGACGTGGCGGTTCTGCAGGATGAAGATGACCAGAAGCGTCGCGGCGGTCAGGCCGAGGATCCGAATCATCACGCCGTGGCCCGCGCGCGGCAGGCCGAGCGGCACCAGCGCATCGATGAAGGTGACGCCGTAGATCCAGAGATTGGTCAGGCGGCGAACCCAGATGTGCAGGTATTGCGCCGTCTCGTCGTCGATCGGGGGCACGCGCAGCTTCGGTGCCCGCGGGGCCAGTGCCAGGCGCGCGATCAGGCCGACCGCGCGAGCGAGAACGAAGCCGTTCAGCAGGGTCGCGGCCATCAGCTCGGCGGTGAGGCCGGCGCTGCTGCTCGAGAAACCTACCGTCATCGGCAGCGTCAGGTTCGCCGTGATCGCAAAGAGGACGAGCGGCACCAGCTCGACGCCGGCCAGCAGGATCAGGTGGACTGCCTTGGACCAGACGTTTCCGGGCACGCGGGTCTCGAGCGTCTTCCGAGGCTTCGAGAGCGCGACGCGCGCGATCGCCTCGACCAGCAGCGCCGCACCGAACACCGCGAGCAGGCGGACCAGGGTTTCCAGCAACTGGCTGCGCATCACCGGATCGAACGCGATGCGCTGGACCCAGTTGTTGATTCGGCGGCCGGCGCGTTCGAAGTCGAGCGCGTCCCAGAGCTCGACCGAGAAGCGGTTGATGCGGACCGCCAGCGTGTCGATTGCGAGCTGGGAAAGCTCCTCCATCGGGCTTTCGGCGGTCGCCGGCTCGGGCTGCTGCACCTCGATCATGAGGCGGAGCTGGCGGATCAGCTTGGTCCGCTCGGCCTCGTTCTCGAGCGTGCCGATCAGGGATTCGACCTCGGCCTTGCTCGGCGCCGGGGTCTGGGCGGCCGCGGGCGAGAGCAGGGCCAGGAACAGGGCGAGCGCAAGTCTCAATCGACGCATGGCCGGCAACCTACAGAGGCGCATTCGGGCTGTCATCACCGGGTGCTCGGGAAAGGCTGGCGAACCTTGTTAGGTCCGGGCGTTCCGTAGATAATTCCCGGAACTCCACGGCCCACCCCGGGCCGGCTAGAAAGAAGACGAAATTTCCCCGAGGGAACGCCCGCGCCATGTCCGATACGAGCCTGTTTCCGGTTTCGCCCAGCGTCGCCAGCCGCGCCTGGATCGACTCAGCCAAGTACGAGTCCCTCTACCAGCGCTCGATCAAGGATCCGGAGGGCTTCTGGGCCGAGCAGGCGAAGCGGATCGACTGGATCAAGCCGTTCTCCAAGGTCAAGGACGTCGACTACACCGGCGACATCCGCATCCGCTGGTACTACGACGGCACGCTCAACGTGTCGGCGAACTGCATCGACCGGCACCTCAAGGCCCGCGGCAACCAGACCGCCATCCTATGGGAGGGCGACAACCCGGCCGAGCACAAGCATGTGACATATCGGGAGCTTCATGAGCACACCTCCCGGCTGGCGAACGTGCTGAAGGCCCGCGGCGTCAAGAAGGGCGACCGCGTCACGATCTACATGCCGATGATTCCCGAGGCCGCCTACGCGATGCTCGCCTGCGCGCGCATCGGCGCTATCCATTCTGTGGTGTTCGGCGGCTTCTCACCGGATTCGCTGATCAACCGCATCCAGGACTGCGATTCCAACCTGGTGATCACCGCCGACGAAGGTCTCCGCGGCGGCAAGGCGATCTCGCTCAAGGCCAATGTCGACGAGGCGCTGAAGCAGTGCCCGTCGGTCAAGACCGTCGTGGTGGTGAAGCGCACCGGCGGCAAGACCGGCTGGGTCCAGGGCCGCGACGTCTGGTATCACGAGGAATGCGCCAAGGTGTCGGCGGACTGCCCGCCGGAGGAGATGGGTGCGGAAGACCCGCTGTTCATCCTCTACACCTCGGGCTCGACCGGGAAGCCCAAGGGCGTGCTGCACACGACCGGCGGCTACATGGTCTACACCTCGATCACGCACCAGTACGTGTTCGACTATCACGACGGCGACATCTACTGGTGCACGGCGGATGTCGGCTGGGTCACCGGCCACAGCTATATCGTCTATGGCCCGCTCTCGAACGGCGCCACGACCCTGATGTTCGAGGGCGTGCCCAATTATCCGGACACCTCGCGTTTCTGGCAGGTGGTCGACAAGCACAAGGTCAACATCTTCTACACGGCACCGACCGCGATCCGCGCGCTGATGCGCGACGGCGAGGCACCGGTGAAGAAGACCAGCCGCGCCAGCCTTCGGCTTCTGGGATCGGTCGGCGAGCCGATCAACCCCGAAGCCTGGCTCTGGTATCACCGCGTCGTCGGCGACAACCGCGTTCCGATCGTCGACACCTGGTGGCAGACCGAGACCGGCGGCATCCTGATCACGCCGCTGCCGGGCGCGATCGCGACCAAGCCGGGCTCGGCGACCAAGCCTTTCTTCGGCATCCGCCCGGCGATCGTCGACAACGACGGCAAGATCCTGGAAGGCAAGACTGAGGGCAACCTCGTGCTGCTCGACTCCTGGCCCGGCCAGATGCGAACGGTCTATGGCGACCATGCGCGCTTCGGCCAGACCTACTTCGCCACCTTCAAGGGCAAGTACTTCACCGGCGACGGCGCGCGCCGCGACGAGGACGGCTACTATTGGATCACCGGCCGCGTCGACGACGTGATCAACGTCTCCGGCCATCGCCTCGGCACCGCCGAGGTCGAGAGCGCGCTGGTCGCCCACAAGAAGGTCGCCGAAGCCGCAGTCGTGGGCTATCCGCACGACATCAAGGGCCAGGGCATCTACGCCTATGTCACCTTGAAGGCGGGCGAGACGACTTCCGAGGAGCTTCGCAAGGAGCTGGTGCAGTGGGTCAGAAAGGAAATCGGCCCGATCGCCACGCCCGACCTGATCCAGTGGGCGCCGGGCCTGCCGAAGACCCGTTCGGGCAAGATCATGCGCCGCATCCTCCGCAAGATCGCCGCCAACGAGCACGACCAGCTGGGCGACACGTCGACCCTCGCCGATCCGGGCGTCGTGACCGACCTCGTCAACAACCGCATGAACCGCGGCTGACCAAGAAAGCCATATCCGGGAAGAAACGCAGCCTTCGCGGCGCTATCTTCCCGGACATGAGCAAGCAGTGCTGGGGCGTCATCGACACGCCCGTCGGGCCTCTCGCCGCCGCGTTGGACGGCGCCGGCAGGCTCACTCACCTCGGCCTCTCCAAGCGCGAGCGCGACTGGATCAAGGCCAATGGTGGCGAGCGCGACGACAAGGCGGTCGCCCCGGTCGCCCGCCAGATCGCCGAGTACTTCGCCGGCAAGCGGAAGACCTTCGACTTCCCGCTCGCCGCCAAGGGCACACCGTTCCAGAAGCAGGTCTGGGCGGCGCTCCTGAAGATCCCGTTCGGCAAGACCACGACCTATGCCGCGCTCGCGGCGAAGGTCGGCCGTCCCGGCGCCTTCCGAGCCGTCGGCCGCGCCAACGCCACCAACCCGATCGCGGTGATCGTCCCCTGCCACCGGGTGATCGGCACGGATGGCACGCTGACCGGCTATGCCGGCGGCATCCCGATCAAGCAGAAGCTTCTGGAGCTCGAAGGCGCGCTCTCATAAGCGGCTACGTACCGATGCCAAGGCGCGGCGATATCGGCTGAGGATGTCGTCGCGCCGAGAGTGGCGGCCGTCGCGCACGTGCCAGCGCCCGCCGACCATCACATGCTTCACCGGATTGACGTTGCCGGCGAAGACCAGCGCGTCGAGCAGGCGGTCCGGCGGGATCTCTGCCAGGGTCGCCGCATCCTGGTCGAGCACGATCATGTCGGCGCGCCGGCCGGGTGCCATCCGACCGATGGGGCGCCCGGACGCCCGTGCGCCCCCGTCGAGGGCCGCAAGGAAGAGGTCCTTTATGCCGCCGGTCCCGGTCAGCCGGTTGCGGCGGCGGGCGACCAGTCGCCGTCCGTATTCGAGCCAGCGCAGCTCCTCGATGACGCTGACCGAGATGTGGCTGTCCGAGCCCAGGCCCAAGGTGCCGCCGGCGGCGCGCCAGTCCTCGGCCGGGAAGAAGCCGTCGCCGAGATTGGCCTCGGTGGTCGGGCAGAGGCCGGCGACGGCGCCGCTTGTCGCGGCGCGCCGGATCTCATCCGATGTCATGTGCGTCGCATGCACCAGGCACCAGCGCCGGTCGACCGGCGCGTTCTCGACCAGCCATTCGACCGGGCGCTTGCCGGACCAGGCGAGGCATTGGTCGACCTCGCCGGTCTGCTCGGCGATGTGGATGTGAATAGGCGTTGCAGCATCGACCGCCGCGACAATCGCCTTCAACGCATCGGGCGGCACGGCGCGCAACGAATGAGGGGCGATGCCGAACGCGATATCGGCATCGCCGCCGTGCCGCGAGCGCAGCGTCTCGACGAGCCGGAGGAAGCGCTCGGGCGGATTGAGGAAGCGTCGCTGGCCCTCGGTCGCAGGCTTCCCGCCTAAGCCGCCGGTCAGGTACATCACCGGCAGATGGGTGATGCCGATGCCGGCTTCCTTCGCCGCGGCGATCACGCGTTCGGAGAGCTCGGCGAGATCGTCATAGGGGCGGCCGTCCGGCTGATGGTGGAGATAGTGGAACTCCGCCACCGCCGTGTATCCGGCCTCCAGCATCTCGACGTAGAGCTGGGCCGCGATCGCCTGGATCTCCTCCGGCATGAGCGCGCCGGCGAGCCCGTACATCAGCTTTCGCCAGGACCAGAAGTCGTCCTCGGGATCGCTGCCGCGATGCTCGGCCAAGCCCGCCATGGCGCGCTGGAACGCGTGCGAATGGAGATTGGGAAATCCAGGCAGCACCGGGCCGTCGAGGCGATCGCGCCCTTTGCTCGCGGCGCCCGCCGTCACACCGGTCAGGTTGCCCGCGCCATCGAGATCGAGGCCGACATCGGTCGCCCAGCCGCCGGGCAGCAGTGCCAGCGGAGCGAAGAGGTGCCGAGAGGCTTCCCGAGACATCGCCGGCGAGAGTATCTACGGTCCAGGGCGCCAACAAGGAGACCGTCCCATGTGGGAGTCGTTGTGGCTGGACGCGCGGCTGGCGACGATGGTGCCCGGCAACGTGCCCTATGGCGCGATCGAAGACGGCGCGATCGCGGTCGAGCGCGGGCGCATCGCCTGGATCGGCCGGCGCGCCGACCTGCCCGGATCGCCCGAGACCCTCGCCGAGGAAGTCTGGCGTAGCCGCAATCGCTGGATCACGCCGGGCCTCGTCGACTGCCACACCCACATCGTCTACGGCGGCGACCGTGCGCACGAGTTCGAACTCAGGCTCAAGGGCGCCTCATACGAGGAGATCGCGCGGGCCGGCGGCGGCATCCGTTCGACCGTGGCGGCGACGCGGGAGGCCTCGGACGACGTGCTTTACGAGAGCGCCCGCCGGCGGCTTGCCGACCTGCAGGCGGAAGGCGTCACCACGGTCGAGATCAAGAGCGGCTATGGCCTCGACCGCGAGACCGAGGCACGGATGCTCCGGGTCGCGCGTCGCCTCGGCCAGGACCTGCCGCTCACCGTGTCGACGACTTATCTCGGCGCGCACGCGCTGCCACCGGAGTTCGAAGGCCGGGCCGACGCCTTCATCGAGTTCCTCTGCCACGACAGCCTGCCGAGCGCCGCTTCCGAAGGGCTGGTCGACGCCGTCGACGCGTTCTGCGACCGCATCGGCTTCACCACGGTGCAGACGCGAAAGATGTTCGAAGCTGCCCGCGGCCTGGGCCTGCCGGTCAAGCTGCATGCCGAGCAGCTCTCTGACCAGGACGGGGCCGCGCTCGCCGCCAGCTACGGCGCCCTCTCGGCCGACCACCTGGAGCACCTGTCCGAAGCCGGCGCCAGGGCGATGGCGAAGGCCGGCACCGTCGCGGTGCTGCTGCCGGGCGCCTTCTACTTCATCCGCGAGACCAGGCTTCCGCCGGTCGACCTGCTCCGCCGCGAAGGGGTTCGGATCGCGCTCGCGACCGACTGCAACCCCGGCACCTCGCCGATGACCTCGCTGCTGCTGGTCCTCAACATGGCGGCGACCCTGTTCCGGCTGACGCCGGAGGAGGCGCTTGCAGGCGTGACGCGCGAAGGCGCTGCGGCGCTCGGGCTCGGCCGCGAACGGGGTACGCTCGAGGTGGGCAAGGCTGCCGACTTCGTGCTCTGGAACATCGCCCGCCCGGCCGAGCTCGCCTATCGGATCGGCGGCAATCCGGCTGCCCAGGTAGTTAAGGACGGTCAGGCGCTTTGGCCGGAGCTCAGGACTTGAAGTAGAGTGCCCCTATGGGGATGTTCGCCGGCTTGCTCTCGGTGGCGGTCGTCGGCTCGGCTTTGGCTCAGCAGCCGGCGCCGATCCGTCCCGTGCCGCCTCCGCCGGTCCCGCCGGCGAGCGCTGCCGAATGCTCGCAGCTTCCGGGCGGGAACGCTCCGGTCAACAAGATCGCCGAACTTGCCCAGCCGCTCTCGCCGAGGAGCCTCGACCTCACCTACTTCAACAAGCGGCTCGCCGACCTGACGGACGAGGACTTCGATAAGATTGCGGACCTCGCCACCCGGTGCAACCGGACCGTGGCGCGCGCCGCGGCCGATAAGACCAAGCGGCTCCGCGAGGTCGTCCGCGAATCGCAGTCGGTCCGCGTCAAGACCCTCGACAAGGTCGACAGCGGCAAGGCCGGCCTCGCCAGGATCCAGACGCCGCGCGAGAAGGTCGAGTGGCTTCACAACGCCTGGGCCGAGCTGTCACTGATTCAGGACACGATCACCAAGACCGACCTCCGCGAGTATGCGGCCTGGATCGCCAGGTCGCTCCAGGCGGTCTACGACAACGCCCCCGGCTATGGCGCGCGCCCGCCGCCGACCTTGGCCCAGGTTCTTTCGACGGTTCCCCCGAGGGGAGACCAGGTCGGCCCGGTGTCGCGCGACACTCCCGACGCGAAAGGTCCGTTGCCGGCCCGGCCATGGTGGGTCGCCAAGCGCGAACGAGAGGACGAGTGATGGGTAACGTGACTTTCGCCGACGCCCGCACCGTCGCCGACCTGATGGCCAAAGGGGAAGCAACGCTGGTCGACGTCCGTGAGCCCCACGAGCATGCGGCCGAACGGATCCCCGGGGCCCGGCTGGTGCCGCTCTCGGCCTTCGACCCGGACAAGGCGCGGCCGGAGCCCGGCAAGCAGCTGGTGTTCCACTGTGCGGCCGGGGTCCGCTGCGGCGTCGCCTCCCAGATCATGCAGGCCAGCAGCTACAAGGACGACATCCTCAGGATTGCCGGCGGCATCAAGGGCTGGCGCGCCGAGGGGCTGCCGACCGAGCGCTAAGCATTTGCTTGCCAAGGGCTGGGGGCGCAGAATGCCGGTCTCCCGCCAGTCTCTGCGATTTGCCGCCTGATGCACGTCTATCTCCCGATCGCCGAGCTGTCGGTCAACTGGTTCATCCTTCTTCTCGTCGGCGGCGGGGTGGGGTTCCTCTCCGGAATGTTCGGCGTCGGCGGCGGCTTCCTGATGACGCCGCTGCTGATCTTCCTCGGCGTGCCGGCACCGGTCGCGGTGGGTACCGGTGCGGCCCAGATCCTCGCATCCTCTGTCTCCGGCGTGCTCGCCCATTGGCGGCGGCAGAACGTCGACGTGCAGATGGGCGTGGCGCTGACTGCCGGCGGATTCCTGGGATCCGTGCTCGGCATCTGGATCTTCACCGTGCTCCGGCAGGCGGGCCAGGTCGACCTGGTGATCCGCATCTGCTTCGTGCTGTTCCTCGGCGGCGTCGGCGGGCTGATGCTGATCGAGAGCGCGCGCACGTGGTTTCGCCAGGCAACGGCACCGGGCGTGCGCAAGCGCAAGCTGCACGAGCATCACTGGCTCCATGGATTGCCGCTGAAGCTCCGCTTCCGCCGCTCGAAGCTCTACATCAGTGCCCTCCTGCCGCTTGCTGTCGGCTTTGCGATCGGCGTCCTGACCGCGATCATGGGTGTGGGCGGCGGCTTCATCCTGGTGCCGGCGATGATCTACATCCTCGGCATGCCGACGCAGATGGTCGTCGGCACCTCGCTGTTCCAGACGCTGTTCGTCGCCGCCAACGTCACCATCCTGCAGTCGGTCACCAACCAGACCGTGGACGTGCTGCTGGCGATTCTCCTGATCGTTGGCGGCGTCGTCGGCGCCCAGCTCGGCACGCGCTTCGGGGCCAGGCTCCGCGGCGAGCAGCTCCGCATCCTGCTGGCGCTCCTGGTGCTCGGCGTCGGCTTGAGGCTCGCCTTCGACCTGTTCACGACGCCGGCCGATTTCTACTCCCTCGCCCCGGAGGGGCAGGGATGATGCGCGCGCTCCTCCTCGGTGCGCTTGCGATGCTGGCGTCGATGCCGCTCAGGGCACAGCCGCTGGTCGCCGACCTTTCGCAGCACCTGGTCGCGATCACCGCGGGCTTCACCGGCGCCGACATCGTTATGTTCGGCGCGACCGACGGTCCCGGCGACGTCGTCGTCGTCGTCACCGGACCGCCGAAGCCGACCATCGTCCGGCGCAAAGGGCGGCTCGCCGGAATCTGGGTCAATCGCGAATCGATGCTGTTTGCCGATGCGCCGACCTTCTACGGCGTCGTCTCGTCGAAGCCGATCGACGAGATCCTGTCCCCTCAGCAACTGGATCGTCACCAGATCGGAGTCGACCACGTCCGGCTGCTGCCGCCCAATCCCGAGGCGAGGCGCGACGACATTCCCGAGTTCCGCGAGGCGCTGGTGCGTGCTCGCCAGCGTGACGGCCTTTTCACCACCGAGCCCGGCAAGGTCACGTTCCTTGGCGAGCGTTTGTTCCGGGCGCGGATGACGCTTCCGGCCCGGGTCAACACCGGCACCTACCGGGTGCAGGTAATTCTCGTTCGCGACGGCCAGGTGGTGACTGTCCAGACAACGCCGCTTCTGGTCTCGAAGATCGGCTTCAGCGCCGACGTATTCGACTTCGCGCACCACGATTCGGCCTTCTACGGGCTGATCGCCATCCTGATCGCGGCTGCAGCGGGCTGGACGGCGGCCGCTGCCTTCCGCAGAATCTGAGCCGCATGAGCGACGCGCCGACCGCACCGATCCCCAAGGGCAACCGCACCTTCCTCGTCGTCGTCGACGAGACAGAGGAGATGCAGGTGGCGCTCCGCTACGCCAGCCGCCGCGCCAAGGCGACCGGCGGCCGGGTGGCGCTCCTCTACGTGATCGATCCTTCGGAGTTCGAGCACTTCATGGGCGTTCGCGAGATCATGCGCGAGGAAAAGCGGCAGGAGGCCGAGGAGACGATCAAGAAGCTCGCCGACGTGATCGTCGGCGATGCCGGCCAGATCCCGGTCGTCTACATGCGCGAGGGCAACCGCCGCGACGAGCTTCTGAAGATTCTCGACGAGGAGCCGGCGATCTCGATTCTGGTCCTCGGCGCCGGCACCGGGCCGGAAGGACCGGGACCGCTGATCAGCCACATGATCGGAAAGGCCGCCGGCAAGGTCCGCGTGCCCATCACCATCGTGCCCGGCAACCTGACCCAAGAGCAGCTGGACGCCGTCACGTGAGCCTTCTCAATCCGCCGGACCGTATCGACTTCTCGGCCCCGACCGCCGACGAGGTCAAGACAACCACGTGCTACATGTGCGCCTGCCGCTGCGGCATCAAGGTGCATCTTAAGGGCGGCGACGTCCGCTGGATCGAAGGCAACAAGGACCACCCGGTCAACAAGGGCGTGCTCTGCGCCAAGGGCTCGGCCGGGATCATGCAGCACAACTCGCCCGCACGGCTGAAGAAGCCGCTGCTCAGGACCGGCGAACGCGGCACCGGCGAATTCCGCGAGATCGAGTGGGACGAGGCCCTGAAGATTGCGACCGGCTGGCTCGGCGACATCCGCAAGACCGATCCGAGAAAGCTCGCCTTCTTCACCGGCCGCGACCAGAGCCAGGCGCTGACCGGATGGTGGGCGTCCGCCTTCGGCACGCCGAACTATGCCGCGCATGGCGGCTTCTGCTCGGTCAACATGGCGGCGGCCGGACTCTACTCGATCGGCGGATCGTTCTGGGAATTCGGCGAGCCGGACTGGGAGCACACGCGCTACTTCATCATGTTCGGCGTCGCCGAGGACCATGCCTCGAACCCGATCAAGATCGGGCTCGGCAAGCTCAAGGGCCGCGGCGCCAAGTTCGTCTCGGTCAATCCGGTCCGCACCGGATACTCGGCGATCGCCGATGAATGGATCGGCGTGCGCCCCGGCACCGACGGCATGCTGGTGCTGGCGCTCGTGCACGAGCTGCTGAAGGCCGACAAGATCGATGCCGAGTACCTGGTGCGCTACACCAACGCGCCCTGGCTGGTGATCAAGGCACCGGGCACCGCGAGCGACGGCCTGTTCGCTCGCGACGACAAGGGCCGGCCGCTCTGTTGGGACAAGAAGTCCAACGAGATCGGCGATGCACTCTCGGTCGACGTCGTGCCGGCGATCGCCGGCACCTACAAGCTCGCCGACGGCCGCGAGGCGGTGCCGGCGTTCCAGCTCGTCGCCGAGCGATATCTCGATCCGGCCTACGCGCCGGATAAGGCGGAAGCCGTCACCGGCGTTCCGGCCGACACGATCCGCCGGCTCGCCGCCGAGATGGCGGAAGTCGCGTTCTCCGAGACCGTGACGCTCGACGTGCCGTGGACCGATTGGGCCGGGCGCCGGCATGAGAAGATGATCGGCCGGCCGATCGCGATGCACGCGATGCGCGGCATCTCGGCCCACGCCAACGGCTTCCACACCTGCCGCGCGCTGCATCTTCTGCAGACCCTGCTCGGCACAATCGACGTGCCCGGCGGTTTCCGCTTCAAGCCGCCGTTCCCGAAGCCGGCGCCGCCGGCGGTGAAGCCGGCCGGAAAGCCCGGCACGCTCGGACCGGGGCAGCCGATGAAGGGACCGCCGCTCGGATTCACGACGGGGCCCGAGGATCTGCTGGTCGAAGCCGACGGCACCGCCGGCCGCATCGACAAGGCCTATTCCTGGGAGGCGCCGGTCGCCGCCCACGGGCTGATGCACCTGGTGATCCGCAACGCCTGGGCCGGCGATCCGTACACGATCGACACGCTGTTCATGTACATGGCGAACATGAGCTGGAACTCGGCGATGAATGTGCCCGAGACCATGGCCATGCTCACCGACAAGGATGCGTCGGGCGCCTACAAGATCCCGCACATCATCTACTCGGACGCCTATGCGTCGGAGATGGTGTCGTATGCCGACCTCGTGCTGCCGGACACCACGTATCTCGAGCGCTGGGATTGCATCTCGCTGCTCGACCGGCCGATCAGCGATGCAGACGGCCCGGCGGATGCGATCCGCCAGCCGATCGTCAAGCCGAACCGCGACGTGCGGCCTTTCCAGGACGTCGTGCTCGAGCTCGGCGCGCGCCTCGGATTGCCCGGCATGGTCAACGAGGACGGCTCGCCGAAATATCCTGGCGGCTACTCGGACTACCTCGTCCGTCACGAGCGAGCGCCCGGCATCGGCCCGCTCGCCGGTTGGCGCGGCGCCGACGGCACGGGCCAGGGCGCCGGCGCCGTGAACCCGAACCAGCTGGAGCGCTACATCGAGAACGGCTGCTTCTGGCATCACGAGCTGACGCCCGACCAGCGCTACTTCAAGCACGCGAACGCGGGATATCTCGCCTTCGCCAAGAGCGTCGGCTTCGTCGGATCGACCGATCCGATCATCCTCCAGCTCTATGTCGAGCCGCTGCAGAAGTTCCGCCTCGCGGCGCAAGGTCACGGCCCGATCCAGCCGCCGGATCGGCTGCGCGCGCGCGTCGAGAAATTCTTCGACCCGCTGCCGATCTGGTATCCGCCGTTCGAGCACCTGGACGCCGAGGGTTATCCGGTCTCGGCGCTGACCCAGCGGCCGATGGCGATGTACCACTCCTGGGGCTCGCAGAATGCGTGGCTCCGCCAGATCCACGGCGCCAACCGGCTCTATGTCGGCCGCCGCCTCGCCGAGCGCGACGGCATCGCCGACGACGACTGGGTCTGGATCGAGAGTCGCCTCGGCAAGGTGAAGGCGCAGGTGCGACTGATGGACGGCGTCAACGCCGACACGGTCTGGACCTGGAACGCGATCGGCAAGCGCTCAGGCGCCTGGGGTCTCGCCGCGGATGCGCCTGAGTCGGAGCGCGGCTTCCTGCTCAACCACCTGATCGGAGATGTGCTTGCCGACGGCTCGCCCAACGCCGATCCGGTCACCGGCCAGGCAGCCTGGTACGACCTCCGCGTCAAGATCTCGAAGGCGGACGGCCCGCCGAAGTCCGAGCCGCACTTCCCGACGCTGAAGCGTCCGCCGCAATCGCCCGAGCCCGCCGGCGTGCTTCGCCATGGCGCCCGCTTCAAGGGACGCGCATGACCGACCTGCCGACCACCGGGGCGAAGAAGCTCGGCCTCGTCATCGACCTCGACATCTGCGTCGGCTGTCATGCCTGCGCGGTCAACTGCAAGGAATGGAACGACGGCGGCCATTCGGCTCCGCTGACCGACCTCGACCCCTACGGCAAGGATGTCTCCGGCGTCTGGTTCAACCGGGTGCATTCCTTCGAGGCCGGCGACCACGAGTGCGGCCGCACCGTTCACTTCCCGCGCTCGTGCCTGCATTGCGAGACGCCGGACTGCGTCACCGTGTGCCCGACCGGCGCCTCCTACAAGCGCGAAGAGGACGGCATCGTCCTCGTCAATCCGGACACCTGCATCGGCTGCAAGCTCTGCTCCTGGGCTTGTCCCTACGGTGCGCGCGAATTCGACGAGGCCGACGGCGTGATGAAGAAGTGCACGCTGTGCATCGACCGCATCTACAACGAGACGCTGGACGAGATCGACCGCGTGCCGGCTTGCGTCTCGACATGTCCGGTCTCGGCGCGCCACTTCGGCGATCTCGGCGATCCCGAGAGCAAGGTCTCGAAGTTGGTCGCCGAGCGCGGCGGCTACGACCTCATGCCTGAGATGGGCTACAAGCCGGTGAACAGGTACCTGCCGCCCCGTACGCCGAAGCGCCAGGGTGCGGCTGCGCTGAAACCGTCCGAGCAGGTAGAGGCCAAGGGCTTCCTCGCCTGGCTCGACCGCATGTTGTCGCGCTGAATCATGCATCCAGCTATCTCGATCATCTTCTTCACCACCGCGTCGGGCGCCGGCTACGGACTGCTCGTGCTGCTGGCCTGGGGCGCGCTGGTCGGCCATCTTGGATCGCAAACGGGATTCGGCATCGCCTCCTTCGTCGTCGCGATCGGCCTGGTCGGCGCCGGCCTGCTTTCCTCGCTCGGCCATCTCGGCCACCCGGAGCGTGCCTGGCGGGCGCTGACCCAATGGCGAAGCTCCTGGCTCAGCCGAGAAGGCGTGATGGCGATCCTGACCTTCCTGCCGGCGCTCGCCTTTGCCTGGAGTTGGGTCGTCGCCGGCGAGGTGTCCAAGCTGGCGGCGGCACTCACCATCGTCGGCGCTCTGGTCACCACTGTCTGCACCGCGATGATCTACGCGTCGCTGAAGCCGATCCGCGCCTGGCGGAATCCCTGGACGGTTCCTGTCTACCTGACCCTCGGCTTCTACACGGGCGCGCTGCTGGCCGCGCTGCTGCTTCACGTCTACGGGCTTCGCGGACCCTTCGTCACCTTCCTGATCGCCGTCGTCGGGCTCGTCGCGACGGCGTTGAAGATCGGCTACTGGATGTTCCTCGACGGCGGACGCTCGGCCAGCACGGCGGAGACCGCGACCGGCCTGGGATCCATCGGCAAGGTAAAGATGCTCGACCCGCCGCACACCGAGTCCAACTATCTCCTGAAGGAAATGGGATATCGGGTCGCGCGCAAGCATGCGCGCAAGCTCCGCCTGTTCGTGCTGCTGGTCGGCTTCGGCCTGCCGATCCTGCTGTCGTTCCTCGCGGTCCAGGGATCGGATGCCGTCGCGATCGCCGGCTCGTTGCTGGCGGTCGCCTCCGGCGGCCTTGGTGTCGTCGTCGAGCGTTGGCTCTTCTTCGCCGAAGCCAGGCATACCGTGACGCTCTACTATGGATCGTCGACAGCGTGAGGTGCTCGTGAGCGAGAAACCCCGGCACACCTTTCCCGTCTCCTGGGACGAGCTGCACCGCGACTCGCGCGCGCTCGCTTGGCGCCTGCTCGAGAAGGGTCCGTGGACCGGGATCGTCGCGATCACCCGCGGCGGCCTGGTGCCGGCGACGATCGTCGCCCGCGAGCTTGAGATCCGGCTGATCGACACCGTCTGCATCGCCAGCTACGACGATCGCGCCCAAGGCGAGCTGATGGTGCTGAAGCGGGCCGACGGCGACGGCGAGGGATGGCTGATCGTCGACGACCTGGTCGACACCGGCGTCACCGCCAAGGCGGTGCGCGCCATGCTGCCGAAGGCGCATTTCGCCAGCGTCTACGCCAAGCCCGCCGGCCGGCCGCTGGTCGACACCTTCGTCACCGAGGTCAGCCAGGACACCTGGATCCTCTTCCCCTGGGACATGGAAGCGCAGGCGAGCGAGCCGATCGCCCGCCGCAAGGGGCGCTGATACTCAAAGGAGAGCCGCATGCCGAAGATCGCCTACGCGCTATCCCTAGGCCTTCTCTCCTTCGTCCTCTCCGTTCCGCTCGCAGCCCAGATGCCGTCGCAGCCGGAGGCCGCGACCGGCCGTACCGACAAGGTCGCGGTGCACGCGAAGCGCCAGATGGTCGCCGCCGCCAACCCGCTGGCGGCCGAAGCCGGCCGCAAGATCCTGCGTGACGGCGGCAGTGCGGTCGATGCGGCGATCGCGACCCAGATGGTTCTGAACCTGGTCGAGCCGCAGTCCTCGGGCATCGGCGGCGGCGCCTTCCTGGTGATCTGGAACGCGAAGAAGAAGGCTTTGACCACAGTCGACGCGCGCGAGACCGCGCCGGCCGCGGCGAAGCCCGACAGGTTCCTCGGATCGGACGGCAAGCCGCTCCGCTTCTACGACGCGGTCGTCGGCGGGAAGTCCGTTGGCGTGCCGGGCGTTCTGCGCGGCCTCGAGCTCGCGCACAAGGCGCATGGGAGGCTTCCCTGGGCGAAGCTGTTCGAGCCGGCGATCGAGCTCGCCGAGAAGGGTTTCCCGATCTCGCCGCGCCTGCACGGCCTGCTCAAGTCCGAGCAGCACCTGGCGAAGACGCCGGCGGCGAAGGACTACTTCTATCAGGCCGACGGCAGCCCGAAGCCGGTCGGAGCGATGCTGGTGAACAGGCCGCTGGCCGATACGCTGCGTGCGATCGCCCGGAGCGGATCCGATGCTTTCTACTCGGGCGAGATCGCCCGCGACATCGTTGCCACGGTGCGCGGCGCCGCCAATGCCGGCGACCTGACCGAAGCCGATCTTTCGGGCTATCGCGCCAAGGAGCGTCCTGCCGTCTGCGGTCCCTATCGCCGCTACGAGGTCTGCGGCATGGGGCCGCCGTCCTCGGGCGGGCTCACCTTGCTGCAGATCCTCGGCATCCTGGAGACCTACGACCTCAAGGCCGAGGCGCCGTGGTCGATCCGCGGCCTGCACCTGATGACCGAGGCCGAGCGGCTTGCCTATGCCGATCGCGGTCTCTACATGGCTGATTCGGATTTCGTGCCGGTGCCGGTGAAGGGCCTCACCGACCGGACGTACCTCAGGTCGCGTGCGGCGCAGATCAGGCCGGATGTGTCGCTGAAGACGGCGCAGCCTGGAACGCCGCCGCAATCGACCGCTCATCTCGGCACCGACGACGCGCTGGAGCTGCCGTCGACGACCCAGATCTCGGTCGTCGACCGCTTCGGCAACGCGGTCTCGATGACGACGACGATCGAGGATGCGTTCGGCTCGCGCCTGATGGTGCGGGGATTCCTGCTCAACAACCAGCTGACCGACTTCTCCTTCTCGCCCGAGGAGAACGGCAAGCCGGTCGCCAACCGGGTCGAAGCCGGCAAGCGGCCGCGCAGCTCGATGGCGCCGACGCTGGTGTTCGACCGGAACCGGAAGCTGGTGATGGTCTTAGGATCGCCCGGCGGCAGCGTCATCATCAACTATGTGGCGAAGGCGATCGTCGCCACGCTCGACTGGGGGCAGGACGTACAGTCGGCGATCTCGTTCCCGAACATCGGCAGCCGCAACGGGCCGACCGAGATCGAAGCCGGGCCCTCGGCCGAGGCCATCGCTGCGTCGCTGAAGGCCTATGGCCACGACACGCGGATCGCCGAGTTCACCTCGGGCATCCAGGGCATCATGGTGACGAGAAAGGGCCTGGTCGGCGGCGCCGACCCGCGCCGCGAGGGCGTGGCGCTCGGCGACTAGGTCTCCTCGTCGAGCTTGTGGCCTTCGTGCGCGTTCTTGGCGCGCGCTTCTTCCAGGCGCTCCCGCTCGGTCTCGGATTTCGGCCGGCCGAACTTGAGCCGGTTGGCTTCGGCTTCCTTCTCGCGTTCGGCGCGGACACGGGCCTTTCGCGCCTGCCTCAGGTTCACGATCTTCGCCATGCCTGCGAGTCTACGCCCGGGACGTGGCGTCGAGAATGGCTTCGAGCTGCGCGACGAGGCCGGGTCGTCCCGGCAGGAAGGTACCGTTGATCGCGGCGGTACCGATCGTAAAGCCATCGGCCCCGGCGTCGCGGACCGCCTTGATCCGCTCGGGCGAGTCGATCGAGCCGGCGACGATGAGCTCGCCCTTGAGCGCCTTGCGCGCGGCCCGGGCGAGCGCGATCGGATCGGCCTCGGTCGCGCGGTAGGCGAGGAGATCGACGCCCTTGGCGCCCATCGCCTCGAGCCGGCGGCAATCCTCGGCGACGCTGTCGGGCGTGCCGCCGAGCCTGGTCGGATGTCCTTCCGGGCGGCCGGCGAAGGGGTAGCAGGCGACGCCGGGTGCCGCCTTCAGTATCGGCGCGGCATCGGCGCCGCCGAGCAGCTTGTCGACACCCAGCTTCGCCGCCGCCCTGGCCGAGGCGACGGCGGTCTCGGACGAGGTCGAGACGACTTCGAGATAGGTCGTTGCGCCGAGCGACTTGAGGCAGGCATGCAGAGACTCGAGCGTCTCGAAGGGCACGCCGATGTCCTTGAAGCCGATGTGGCGGAGGCCGAGGGGACGGAGGGTTTCCGCGACGGCGAGACAGTCGGGGATCGTGCGATCCCCGACCGTCAGCATGAAGATGAAGTTCATCCCCTAGGGACGAACCTGGATCAGCTCTTGTAGTCGTCCTCGTCCTTGTCGAGCACGCGCATCCAGGCGTTCAGATGCGCCTGGGCGGCCGGCGGGGTCAGGCCCTTGTCGCGGCTCGGGCTGTCTTTGAGGATCTTCGGGTCGAGGCTGTGCACCGGCTGGCCCATCTGGCGGGCGAGCACCGTGTACATGGCCCAGCGCTCGAAGAAGTAGAAGTGGTCGAAGGCCTCGGCGACGTTGGCGCCGACCGTGGTGAGGCCATGCATCGCGTGCATGATCACGCATTTCGAGCCGACTTCCTTGGCCAGCTTCTGGATCGCGTCCTCGTCGACCGGGCCGGTCATCTCGTCCTCGTAGTGGACCTGCTTGGCGAGGCCCATCGCGATCGCGTGGCTGTTGTCCATGCGGCCGCCCTTCACGCAGGCGATCGCCGTCGCATAGGGCGGGTGCGCGTGGATGATCGCGGTGGCGCTCGGCAGCAGCGTGTGGAGCCGCGGATGGAGGTAGAAGGCGACCGTTCGGACCTGGCCCTCGCCCGAGATGATGTCGCCCTTGCCGTTGACCAGCAGCAGGTTCGAGGCGGTGATCTCGCGGAAGTGCAGCTCGTACGGGTTCAGCAGGTAGCGGTCGGGGCCGACCTGGACCGAGAAGTGGTTGGCGATGCCTTCGTTCCAGCCGAGACGGTTGGCGATGCGGAAGGTCGCCGCGAGCTCGACCCGGGCCTTCCACTCGGCGCTGTCGGTCTTCGGCATCTTGATCACGGTCATGACGCGTGGGTCCCCTTCAGTTCTTGTAGTCGGGTTCGAGCGTGTCGAGCCGGCGCTTGATGCCGGCGAAGTGCTTCTCGACGTAGAGGTCGCCGCTCTCGAAGATGCGGGTGACCTCGTCGATCATCGGCTGCTGCACCTTCTTCATGGGCCTTCC
>JAEULB010000105.1 GCA_016792585.1 Rhodospirillaceae bacterium | reverse complement strand
ACTGCGTCGGGTGGGTGGAGGTCAGGGCCCCGCCGGAACTGCCCTGCGTCAGCCCGGCGGTGAACTGGATCACGGCGGCGAGCGCGCCGTCGACGTCGCGGCCGGGCTTGAGGCAGCTGGCGCTGGTCATCACCACCTTGGATGCCACCGCGATGCCGGAGCAGCGCTTGGCGAGGCCGTTCAGCAGGACGACGTCGAGATATCCCACCGTCGCATTGGGGAGCCCGGAAGTGTCGGTGACGCGGCGGAAAGTGCTGGTCGCCGACGTCACCGAGACGTCGCCGGCAACCGCGGACAGCGCCCGCGATGCCGGGCGCGGGAACACCCGCACGGTCCCGTCGCGCCGCTCGACCTGGGAGAGCGCCGGCGCCGCGGTATCGGCATGCGCGACCGCCACGCCGCCCAGCAGCCAAGTCGCCGCAAGCAGCGCCGAGACGGACCGGGAAAGCATGCGCATCGCCATCGTCGGCCGGAATCCCCCAGATCGGAGAACCCATGGTGAACGAGTCGCATCCGCGAGGTCCAGCTACAACCCCGCGATCAAACTCGCTTTTCGATGAGGCCGATCACCTCGGCGGACGGGCGCACGTCGCCGAAGCTGCGGTAGACCGTGTGCAGTGTGGCGTTGTGGGTCTCGTCGCGGATCGCGGCGTTGCCGTCGGCGACCATGATCACGCGAAAGCCGGTCGAGCTCGCATCGCGCGCCGAGGACTCGCAGCAGACGTTGGTGACGGTACCCGTGATCAGCACCGTGTCGATGCCCCGCGACCTCAGCATCTCCGGCAGCTCGCAATAGCCGGGCAGGAAGGCGCTGGGCCCGGGCTTCTCGACGAAGAGATCGTTCGCGTCCTGCGCGAGGCCCGGCCAGATCCGCGACGGCAGGGGACCCGTGCCGCCCGAGCCGGCGTAGAGTGCGGCGATCTTCTCTCCATAGAACCCGCGATGGTGATCGGGATGACGCGGCGCCCCCGGCACGACCCAGGCGACGAAGCCTCCGGCCGCGCGCAGCGATGCAGCGATCGCGTTGATGTTGGGAACGATGCCGCGGCAATAGGCGGATTCGGCGACGAAGAACGGCACCATGTCGACGACGACCAGCGCGGTCCTGGCCGGCGCCAGCGTCTCGTACGCGTGCCGGCGTCCGCGCCGCTCCTCCTGGCGCCTGTATTCGCGTTCCTCGATGCGCCAGTCGTGGAGCTTGGTATCGCTCACGCGCCCTTCGCGTAGCCGACGGTCTTCAGGCCCTCGGCGATCTCCTGCAGCACCACCGGATCGTCGATCGTCGCCGGCATCTTCCAGCTCTGGTCGTCGGCGATCTTCTGCATCGTGCCGCGGAGGATCTTGCCGGAGCGGGTCTTGGGCAGGCGCTTGACCACGACCGCGGTCTTGAACGCGGCGACGGGGCCGATCGAGTCCCGCACCATCTGCACCACTTCCTTGACGATCGTCTCGGACGGCTTGGAGACGCCGGCCTTCAGCACCAGCAGGCCCAGCGGCAGCTGCCCCTTGAGCTCGTCGGCGACGCCGATCACCGCACACTCGGCGACGTCGGGATGGTTGGAGAGCACTTCCTCCATGCCGCCGGTCGAGAGCCGGTGGCCGGCGACGTTGATGATGTCGTCGGTGCGGGTCATCACGAAGACATAGCCGTCCTCGTCGAGATATCCGGCGTCGCCGGTCTTGTAGTAGCCGGGAAATTCCTGGAGGTAGGACTTGAGGAAGCCGGCGTCGTTGTTCCAGAGCGTCGGCAGCGAGCCCGGCGGCAGCGGCAGCTTGATCGCGAGCACGCCGACCTCGCCGGCCTTGACCTGCCGGCCTTCGCCGTCGAGCGACTGCACGTCCCAGCCCGGCACCGCCTTGGTGGAGGAGCCCGGCTTCACCTTCATCGGCTCGAGGCCCTGGCAGTTCGCGGTGATCGGCCAGCCGGTCTCGGTCTGCCACCAGTGATCGACCACCGGCACCTTGAGCTTCTCCTCCGCCCACAGCAGCGTGTTCGGATCGCAGCGCTCGCCGGCGAGGAACAACGTGCGGAACCTGGAGAGGTCGTATTTCTTCATGAAGAGACCGTCGGGGTCGTCGCGCTTGATCGCGCGGAACGCCGTCGGCGCGGTGAACATCGCGACCGCCTTGTGCTCGGAGATCACGCGCCAGAAGGCGCCGGCGTCGGGCGTGCCGACCGGCTTGCCCTCGTAGAGCACGGTGGTCGCGCCGAGCAGCAGCGGCGCATAAACGATGTAGGAATGGCCGACGACCCAGCCGACGTCGGAGGCGGTCCACCACACCTCGCCCGGCTTGATGTCGTAGACGTACTTCATCGACCACAGGAGCGCGGTCGCGTAGCCGCCGCCGTCGCGGACGACGCCCTTGGGAATGCCCGTCGTGCCGGAGGTGTAGAGGATATAGAGCGGATCGGTCGACGCCATGTCGACCGGATCGACCGGGGCGCTCTTCGCCTCCAGATCGGCGAAGTCCACGTCGCGGCCGGCGACGGGCTCGGCGCGTTGTTCTTTCCGCTGAAAGACCACGCAGTGCTTTGGCTTGTGCTTGGCGAGCTCGATCGCCTGGTCGACCAACGGCTTGTAGGCAACGATGCGTCCGGGCTCGAGGCCGCAGGAGCCGAACACGATCGCCTTCGGCTTGGCATCGTCGATGCGGGTGGCGAGCTCAGGGGCCGCGAAGCCGCCGAACACGACGCCATGGATCGCGCCGAGGCGGGCACAGGCAAGCATCGCGATCACCGCCTCCGGGATCATCGGCATGTAGATCAGGACGCGATCGCCCTTCTCGACCCCGAGGGACCGAAGCCCGCCGGCGACCTTCGCCACGCGCCGGGTGAGCTGGCGATAGGTGAAGCGCTCGACCTTGCCGGTCATCGGGCTGTCGTAGACCAGCGCATCCTGGTCGCCGCGCCCGGCCTCGAAATGCCGGTCGAGGCAGTTGAAGGCGACGTTGAGCCGCCCGTCCGGGAACCAGCGGTAGAAGGGCGGCCGCGACGCATCCAGCGCCTTGGTCGGCGGCGTGGTCCAGGAGACGGCCTTGGCCGCCTCCAGCCAGAAGCCGTCCTTGTCCTCGAGCGAGCGGCGATGGGCCTCGGCGTGGCGCCCGGTCATGGTGTTTCCTCTCGGCGTTTCTTGAGGGGCAGGATGAGCCGTGGCCCATCGCTTGCCAAGGGCGCCATCGGCAATGCGAAATTCGTGTCCCCTCTCCCGGCCGCGGAGCGGACGGGTGAGGGCTAGGGTGGGGGCCGAGCGAAGCGAGGGGACCGCTGAGGCAGCGGCACCGTCACCGTCTCGCTCCGCTCGCCGGCCCCCACCCTAGCCCTCACCCGCGCTTCGCACGGGAGAGGGGATACGAGCATCGCGACGCCGCTCTTCTGGAGCGCAATTTTCTCCCAGGATGCAGAGGATTTGCAGTCCTCCGCCGGCTCGGCTTATCTGTTTAGTCATGGCTAATCCCTACGACACCGACCTCGACAAGAACCCCGCCAACTTCGTGCCGCTGTCGCCGCTCGGTTTCCTGGAGCGCGCGGCTGCGGTCTATCCGACGCGGACCTCGGTCGTGCACGGCAAGACGCGCCACACCTGGACGGAGACCTATGCCCGCTGCCGGCGGTTGGCATCGGCGCTGAAGAAGCGCGGCATCACGAAGGGCGACACGGTCGCGATCATGGCGCCGAACGTGCCGGCGATGGTCGAGGCGCATTTCGGGATCCCGATGGCGGGCGCGGTCCTGAACGCGCTCAACTACCGGCTCGACGCCGCGACGATCGCCTTCATCCTGGAGCATGGCGAAGCCAAGGTCCTGATCACCGACACCGAGTTCTCGCCGGTGATCAAGGAAGCGCTCAAGCAGCTCAAGCGGAAGATCACCGTCATCGACATCGTCGATCCGCTTGGGGTCGGCGGCGAGAGCCTGGGCGAGAAGGACTACGAGGCGTTCATCGCCGAGGGCGATCCGAACGCCGCCTGGGACCATCCGGCCGACGAGTGGCAGGCGATCGCGCTCAACTACACCTCGGGCACCACCGGCAACCCGAAGGGCGTCGTCTATCACCATCGCGGCGCCTACCTGAACGCTCTCGGCAACATCCTGGTCTGGAGCCTGCCCTCGAAGCCGACATATCTCTGGACCCTGCCGCTGTTCCATTGCAACGGCTGGTGCTTCCCGTGGACGCTCGCGGCGCTCGCCGGCACCAATGTGTGCCTCCGCCGTGTCGAGGCGAAGGCGATCTTCGATGCGATCGCGGACGAAGGCGTCACCCATCTCTGCGGCGCGCCGATCGTGATGGGCCTGCTCTTAAACGCGAAGCCGGAGCAGAAGCGCGACTTCGGCGGACGGCGCATCAAGATGATGACCGCCGCGTCGGCGCCGCCGGCCGCGGTGATCGAAGGCATGGAGACGCTGGGCTTCGACATCACGCATGTCTACGGGCTGACCGAGGTCTACGGCCCTGCGGTCGTCTGCGCCT
>JAEULB010000066.1 GCA_016792585.1 Rhodospirillaceae bacterium | reverse complement strand
GTAGGGTCAAGCAACGACGTGTACGCGTCCTTTTCGGTCGAGCCGGTCGACAGTGGGCCGGTGTCCTTAAGGGAAGTGGATACGATGTTCGGGCACATGCTCGCGCCTCCTCCGCGCATCGAGCGGTAACGCAGCCTCCGGCCGGCCTGTCTGCCGGACCGGGTTCGTCGTGCGTTCGCTCGCCTACACATGCAATAGCGCCGTTTCTCGTCGTCGGGCCGAAGGGTCCGCCAGCATCGGCGCGTCGTAGCCGTCCGTCTCACCGGACGCAGAGGAGTCGTCCATGGACAAGAAGCACGTGGCCTACAAGGGCCGTCTGGTCATCCTCGGCTTCGGCTCGATCGGCCAGGGCGTCCTGCCGCTGATCCTCCGTCACGTCGACATGCCGCGCGAGAACATCGTCGTGGTCACCGCCGAGGAGCGCGGCCGCGAGGTCGCGGCCGAGTACGGCATCCGCTTCATCCTGGAGCCGCTGACCCGCGACAACTATCGCAAGGTCCTGACCGGCCTGCTGGGCAAGGGCGACTTCCTGCTGAACCTCTCGGTCGACGTGCAGTCGGTCGCGCTGATCCAGCTCGCCAACGAACTCGGCGCGCTCTACCTCGATACCTGCATCGAGCCCTGGCCGGGCGGCTACACCGACCCGTCGCTGACCCCCTCCCAGCGCTCCAACTACGCGCTCCGCGAGAGCGCGCTGGCGCTCGCGCCGAAGTTCGCCAGCGGCCCCACGGCGGTGCTGACCCACGGAGCCAACCCGGGCCTCGTCTCGCACTTCGTCAAGGAGGCCCTCCTCCACATCGCCCGCGACACCGGCCACAAGGCTGCCCAGCCGACCGACCGCAAGAGTTGGGCAAAGCTGGCGAGCGACCTCAGCGTCAAGGTGATCCACATCGCCGAGCGCGACACCCAGGTCGCCAGCTACCCGAAAAAGGTCGGCGAGTTCGTCAACACCTGGTCGATCGACGGCTTCGTCGGCGAGGGCTCGCAGCCGGCCGAGCTCGGGTGGGGTGCGCATGAGCGCCTGATGCCCGAGGACGGCAAGCGCCACGACTTCGGCTGCGATGCCGCGATCTACCTGATGCGCCCGGGCGCCTCGACCCGCGTGCGCTCGTGGACGCCGCTCGAAGGCCCGTATCACGGCTTCCTGGTCACTCACAACGAGTCGATCTCGATCGCCGACTACTACACGGTGAAGGACGGAGCCAAGGTGAGCTACCGGCCGACCGTCCACTACGCCTATCACCCGTGCGACGACGCCGTGCTCTCGCTCCACGAGATCGCCGGCAAGAACTGGAAGCTGCAGCCCGAGAAGCGGCTGATGGTGGACGAGATCACCACCGGCATGGACGAGCTTGGCGTGCTGCTGATGGGCCACAAGAATGGCGCCTACTGGTACGGCTCGCGCCTGACCATCGAGGAGGCCCGCAAGCTGGTGCCGCACAACAACGCGACCAGCCTGCAGGTGACGGTCGCGGTGCTGGCTGGCCTGGTCTGGGCGATCGAGAACCCGAACGTCGGGCCGATCGAGGCAGACGGCATGGACCACAGGCGGATCCTCGAGATCTGCGCGCCCTATCTCGGCGAAATGGCCGGCGCCTACTCCGACTGGACTCCGCTCCAGGGCCGGCACGCCTTGTTCCCGGAGGCGGTCGACGCTTCCGACCCGTGGCAGTTCAAGAATTTCCGCGTCGTTTGACGAAGGAGCACGATCGATGACCAAGAAGATCCAGAAGTTCCTCGCCGAACAGCAGCCGGCCACGCCGTGCCTGGTGATGGACCTCGACCTGGTTGCCGACAACTTCAAGAAGCTTCGGAACGCCGTTCCGCAGGCCGGCATCTACTACGCCGTGAAGGCCAATCCGGCGCCGGAGATCCTGAAGCTTCTGGCCGGCATGGGCTCGTGCTTCGACGTCGCCAGCGTCAACGAGGTCGAGATGGCGCTCTCGACCGGCGTCGCCGCCGATCGGATCTCGTTCGGCAACACGATCAAGAAGAAGTCGGACATCGCCGCCGCCTATGCGAGGGGGGTTCGCCTCTACGCCTTCGACTCCGCGGCCGAGCTCGAGAAGATCGCCGATGCCGCTCCCGGCAGCCGGGTCTTCTGCCGCATCCTGACCTCGGGCGCGAACGCCGAGTGGCCGCTGTCGCGCAAGTTCGGCTGCGACGTGAAGATGGCGAAGGAACTCCTGCTGGAGGCCTCGCGCCGCAACGTCGTCCCCTACGGCGTCTCGTTCCACGTGGGCTCGCAGCAGCGCGACCCGGCGCAGTGGGATACGGCCGTCGCGGAAGCCGCGTGGCTGTTCCGCGAGCTCGAGCAGCAGAACGTGCAGCTGACCATGCTGAACATCGGCGGCGGCTTCCCGACGCGCTATCGAAAGTCGATCCCGACCATGGGCGCCTATGGCGCCGCCATCGACGAGTCGCTGCGCCGGCACTTCGGCAACCGGATTCCCGACATCATCGTCGAGCCGGGCCGCCAGATGGTCGGCAATGCCGGCATCATCCAGACCGAGGTCGTGCTGATCTCGAAGAAGTCCGAGGCCGACAGAAAGAGCTGGGTCTATCTCGACATCGGCAAGTTCGGCGGCCTCGCCGAGACGATGGACGAGGCGATCCAGTACCCGATCGTCTCCGAGCGGAAGGGTGCCCCGATGCCGGTGATCCTCGCAGGTCCCACCTGCGATTCCGCCGACATCCTCTACGAGAAGGCGGACTATCGCCTGCCGTCCGATCTCCAGATCGGCGACAAGGTCGAGATCCGCGCCGCCGGCGCCTACACCACGACCTACGCCTCGGTCGCCTTCAACGGCTTCGAGCCGTTGAAGACCCACTGCATCTGACGCGAGGGGGTGTCATGAGATGGTCACTCTCCACGAAGAGCGGCCGGAGCACGCTCCGGCCGTAGAGCGCCTGCTCGACCGGGCCTTCGGCGAGGCGCGCTGGCACAAGACCTGCCAGCGCCTTCGCGACGGCCGCGATCCGATGCGGGGCTTGAGCCTCGTCGCGCTCGACGGCGACGATCTCGTCGGCACTGTGCGGCTCTGGCCGGTCACGCTCGGCTTCGGCCGGCGCGGCCTGATGCTGGGCCCGCTCGCGGTCGACGACACGCGCCGGAGCGAAGGCCTGGGATCGACGCTGATGCGCGCCGCATTGAAGAAGGCGGAGGAGGCCGGCGAGGCGTCGGTGTTCCTGGTCGGCGACCCGGACTACTACCGCCGCTTCGGCTTCCGCCAGGACGCGACCACGGGGCTCCACCTGCCCGGCCCGGTCGAGCGCCGCCGGTTCCTCGGCCGCGAGTTCCGGCCGGGCGCGATGAAGACGGCGAAAGGCCTGATCCAGCCGCTGGCGGCGTAGGACGGTCTAAGAGGCCGGCTACGCCTGGTGCGCCGCGATCTCTTCCGCGTAGTGGCACGCGACCGGACGGCCGAGAACTTGGCGCGGCTCCGGCCGCACCTCGGCGCAGTAGGGCTGGGCGTAGGGGCAGCGGCGGTGGAAGGCGCAGCCGGGCGGCGGGTTGAGCGGCGACGGCAGCTCGCCGGTCAGCAGCGGCCTCGGCGCCTTGCTCCCGACCTCGACGCGCGGGCGGCTCGCCAAGAGAGCCTGGGTGTAGGGATGCAGCGGGCGCTCGAACACGTCCTCGGTGGCCCCGCGCTCCACGGGACGGCCGAGATACATCACCATCACCTCGTCGGCGATGTGATGGACGACGCCGAGGTCGTGCGAGACGAACAGGTAGGCCAGCTTCAGCTCGTCCTGCAGGTCCATCAGCAGGTTCAGGATCTGGCCCTGGATCGAGACGTCGAGGGCCGAGACCGGCTCGTCGGCGATCACGATGCGCGGGTTCAGCATCAGCGCGCGGGCGATCGCGATCCGCTGGCGCTGGCCGCCGGAGAACATGTGCGGGTAGCGACCGTAATGGTCGGGCCGGAGCCCCACCTTCGCCAGCATCGCTCGCGCCGCATCCACGCGCGCGGAAGCCGGGAGATCGGTGTTGATCGCCAGCGGCTCCTCCAGGATCCGCCCGACGGTCTGGCGCGGGTTCAGCGAGCCATAGGGATTCTGGAACACCATCTGCACCGAGCGCCGGAGGGCCGGGTCCTTCGCCGATTTCTCGCCCTCGGTCGGGCGGCCGTCGATCAGCAGCTCGCCCGAGGTCGCGTCCTCGAGCAGCGCCAGCACGCGGCCCAAGGTCGACTTGCCGCAGCCTGATTCGCCGACGATCGCCAAGGTCGTGCCGGCGTTCAGGCTGAACGACACGCCGTCGACCGCCTTGATCGTGAGGCCCTTGCGGAACACGCCGCCGCGGAGCTCGTAGTGGCGGGCGAGGCCGCGGGCTTCCATCACCGCGGTCATGCCGGCACCCTGTCGCGCCGAGGCACACCATTGGCGTCCAGCGGCGTATGGCAGCGCGTGCGCGCGGGTCCCAGCGGCTGCGGCTGCTCGACATGGCAGCGCTCGAAGACAAAGCGGCAGCGCGGGTTGAAGAGGCAGCCGGTCGGCCGGTCGCCGATGCCGGGCACGACACCCGGGATCGTCGGCAGGCGCTCGCGGCGCCTCGCCTTGGCCGGCAGCGAGGCCAGCAGCGCCGCGGTGTAGGGATGCGAGGGCCGGGTGAACAGCTCGGCGGCGGGACGCGCCTCGACCACCTGCCCCGCATACATCACCTGGACCTTCTGCGCGGTCTCGGAGACCACCGCCATGTCGTGGGTGATCAGCACCATCCCCATGCCCTGGCTCTTCTGCAGCGAGACCAGCAGGTCGAGGATCTGCGCCTGGATCGTGACGTCGAGCGCCGTGGTCGGCTCGTCGGCGATCAGCAGGCGCGGATTGCAGGCGATCGCCATCGCGATCATCGCCCGCTGGTTCATGCCGCCGGAAAGCTGGTGGGGAAACGCCTCCAGCCTATGCTCGGGATCGGGGATGCCGACCTGGGAGAGCAGCTCGACCGCGCGGTCGCGCCGGCTTCTGCTCGTACCGCCGAGATGGACCTTGATCGCCTCGGTGATCTGGAAGCCGATCGTGAAGCACGGGTTCAGGCTGGTGGTCGGCTCCTGGAAGATCATCGCCATGTCCTTGCCGACCAGCTCGCGCCGCGCGCGGGCCGGGAGGCCGAGAAGATCCTTGCCGGCGAAGGCGAGCCGGTCGGCGCGGACCGTCGCGTTGCCGGCGAGCAGGCCCATGACGGCGAGCATCGAGACGCTCTTGCCCGATCCTGATTCGCCGACGACGCCCAGCACCTCGCCCTCGTTGAGGTCGAGGTCGACCGCGTCCACCGCCCGCATCAGCCCGTGTGCCGTCTTGAACTCAACCGTCAGGTTGCGGATCTCGAGCAGGCTCATCGCTTGAGCTTCGGATCGAGGGCGTCGCGGAGGCCGTCGCCCATCAGGTTGAAGGCGAGCACCGTCACCAGGATCGCGAAGCCAGGGAAGCTCACCACCCACCAGGCGCGCTGGATGAACTGAAGCGAGCCCGCCAGCATGGTCCCCCATTCCGGGGTCGGCGGCTGCGCGCCGAGCCCGAGAAAGCCCAGCGCCGCCGCGTCCAAAATCGCGTTCGAGAATCCGAGCGTCGCCTGGACGATCAGCGGTGCCAGGCAGTTCGGCAGCACGGTCATGAACATCAGCCGTAGCGAGCCGGCACCGGCGAGCCTGGACGAAGCCACGTACTCGCGGGTGAGTTCGCTCATCGCTGACGCCCGCGCGAGGCGCGTGAAGTGCGGCAGGGTCACGATCGAGACCGCGATCATCGCGTTGAACAGGCCTGGACCGAGGATCGCCACGATGACGATCGCCAGCAGCAGGCTCGGCAGCGCCAGCATGATGTCCATCAGGCGCATGATGGCGATATCGGTGACGCCCTTGAAGAAGGCGGCCGCCAAGCCCAGCACGGTGCCTGCGACGAGGGACAGCGTCACGACGATCGAGCCGATGATCATCGAGAGCCGGGCGCCGTGGATCAGTCGGGAGAGGATGTCGCGGCCGATGTCGTCGGTGCCGAGGGGATGGCTCCAGCTTCCGCCGGCCCATACGGGCGGCACCAGCAGCGCGTCGCGGTACTGCTCGATCGGCGAATGCGGCGCCAGCACGTCGGCGAGGATCGCGACCAGCGCGATCGCGACGATGACGACGAGGCCGGCGACCGCGCCCTTGTTCTCTGTGAAGGAGGCCCAAACATCGGCCAGCGGCCCGGGCGGTGGCACGTCTCTGATCTCGGCGCTCATCGCCGGATCCTGGGATTGAGCACGCCGTAGAGCAGGTCGACGGCGAGGTTCACCAGCATCACCAGGCTGGCGACCAGAAGGATGCCGCCCTGGAGGACCGGATAGTCGCGCCGGTTGATCGACTCGACCAGCCAGCTGCCGATGCCGGGCCAGGAGAAGATCGTCTCGGTCAGGATCGCGCCGCCGAGCAGGGTGCCGACCTGGAGGCCGATCACGGTGACGACCGGGATCAGCGCGTTGCGGAGCGCGTGCAGGCCCACGACGCGGAAGACGCCAAGTCCTTTGGCGCGCGCCGTCCTGATGTAGTCCTCGTTCAGCACTTCCAGCATCGAGGACCGCGTCATACGCGCGATCACCGCGAGCGGGATGGTGCCGAGCACGATCGTCGGCAGGATCAGGTGGCGGAGCGCCGACCTGAACGCGCCCTTCTCGTCCGACATCAGCGCGTCGATCAGGAGGAAGCCGGTCTTCGGTTCGACGAAGTACATCGCCGAGAGCCGGCCCGAAACCGGCGTCCATCCGAGCTGCACCGAGAACAGCAGGATCAGCAGCAGGCCCCACCAGAAGATCGGCATCGAGTAGCCGGTCAGCGAGATGCCCATCAGGCCGTGGTCGAAGGCCGAGCCGCGCCTGACCGCGGCGACGATCCCCGCGGGGAGACCGAAGACGATCGCGAACAGGATCGCCGAGAGTCCGAGTTCGAGGGTCGCCGGGAACAGCGCCGCGAATTCCTTGATCACCGGGCTCTTGGTGATGATCGAGACGCCGAGGTCGCCCTGGGCGACCTGGCCGACATAGCTGGCGAACTGCTGCCAGAGCGGCCGGTCGAGGCCGAACTGATGCAGGAGCTGGGCGTGGCGTTCCGGCGTGATGCCGCGCTCGCCCATGCGCACCTCGATGGGATCGCCAGGTACCAGGCGTATCAGGACGAAGCTCAGCAGCATGATGCCGAGGAAGGTCGGCACGACCAGGCTGGCGCGGGTGAGGATGAAGCGGAGCATCGGCGGACGCCAAAAAGAAACGGACCGGCGAATGCGGTTTAGGGCATCCGCCGGTCCGGCTTCAACACGACGTTAGTTCAGCCTCACGCCATCGAACTGATGGCGGCCGAACGGGCTGATGCGGAAGTCGACGACCTCCTTGCGGATCGGCTTGAAGACCACGGAGTGCGCGATGGTGAACCAGGGCGCCTCCTCCTTGAAGATCTTCTGCGCTTCTTCGTAGAGGCCGGTGCGCTTGGCGACATCAGGCGTGCGCTTGGCGGCGACCAGCAGGTCGTCAAAGGGCTTGTGGCACCACTTGGCGATGTTGCTGCCGCCCGGGCGCGCCGCGGCGCAGCCGAGAAGCACATACATGAAGTTATCCGGATCGCCGTTGTCGCCGGTCCAGCCCAGCTGCGCCATCTGGTGCTCGCCGGCCTGGGCGCGCTTGCGGTACTCGCCCCACTCGAAGCTGACGATCTTCGCCTTGACGCCGACCTTGGCGAGGTCCGCCTGCATCATCTCGGCGATACGCTGGGCGTTCGGGTTGTAGGGACGCTGCACCGGCATCGCCCAGAGATCGGTCTCGAAGCCGTTGGGGAAGCCCGCTTCCGCCAGCAGCGCCTTCGCCTTGGCGGGATCGAAGACGTAGTCCCTGATCGAGGTGTTGTAGGACCAGAGGGTCGGCGGGATCGGGTTGATCGCGGCAACGCCGGCGCCGAGATAGACGGCGTCGACGATCGCCTTCTTGTCGATCGCCATGTTGAGCGCCTGGCGCACGCGCTTGTCGTCAAAGGGCTTCTTCTGAACGTTGAACGCCAGGTAGCCGATGTTGAGGCCCTCTTGGGAGAGGACGGTGATGTCCTTGTCCTCGCGCATCTTCGGCAGATCCGCCGGGTTCGGATACGGCATCACGTGGCACTCGCCGGCCTTGAGCTTGGCGTAGCGGACCGCCGGATCCTTGGTGATCGAATAGACGAGGCCGTCGAGCGGCGGCTTGCCGTTCCAGTGCTGGTCGAAGGCCTGGAAGCGGATCATCGAGTCCTTCTGGTAGCTGACGAAGCGGAACGGGCCGGTGCCGATCGGCTCCTGGTCCATCTTCTCGGGCGTGCCTGCCTTCATCAGCACGTCGCCGTACTCGGCCGAGAGGATGGTCGCGAAATCCATCGCCAGGTTGGCGATGAACGGCGCCTCGGCCTCGTTCAGCTCGACCTTGACGGTGTAGGGGTCGACCTTCTCGACCGACTTCAGCAGCTTCGGCATGTCCATGTCGCCGAAGTAGTCGTAAGAGCCGCCGGAGACCTTGTGATAGGGGTGGTCGGCCTTCCATTGGCGGTTGATCGAGAACAGCACGTCGTCGGCGTTGAAGTCGCGGGTCGGCTTGAACGTGTTCGAGGACTGGTACTTCACGCCGCGGCGGAGCTTGAAGGTGAAGGTCTTGCCGTCCTCGGACACGGTCCAGGACTCGGCGAGGCCCGGCACCACCTTCGTCGACCCGCGCTCGAACTCGACCAGCCGGTTGTAGACGTGGAAGGCGGCGTCGAACGACGTGCCGGTGGTGTTGATCTGCGGATTGAAGTTCTCAGGACTGCCTTCGGAGCAGTACACGAGGGTCGCGGCGCTTGCGCCGCCCGCAATAGCCATCGCCACCAGAGCTCCCGCGGCGAGCGGGATCAGGTTCTTGACGAGCACCTTGTCTCTCCTATCGGTGGGCAACCCCGTCGCATCAGGCGGGGCTCTCTGACGGATTGTTATACGCCCGCCTCACACGCGCGTCACGGGAACGTTGCGGCCATGCAGCGGTAAGGCCATGCTGCATATCCGCCGCATATCCATAAAAGACCCCGATGTTCTATCAGCCCCAGCTCCGCGACCACGGCTTGCGTCACGATCCGTTCAAGGCGCTCGTGGTACCCCGCCCGATCGGCTGGATCTCCAGCCTCGATGCGGCCGGTCGCCCGAACCTTGCTCCGTACAGCTTCTTCAACGCCATGGCCGCCGACCCGCCGGTGGTGGTGTTCGGAACCTCACTGCGTCCGCGCGAGACCGCACGCAAGGACAGCCAGGCCAACATCGAGGCGACCGGCGAGTTCGTCGTCAACCTGGCCACCGAAGCGCTGAAGGACCCGATGAACGCCAGCGCCGCGTCGCTGCCGGCAGGATCCGACGAGTTCGTTCACGCCAAGCTCGCGACCGTTCCCTCGCGCCTGGTGAAGCCGCCGCGAGTCGCGGCGTCGCCGGTCGCGCTCGAGTGCAGGCACCTTCAGACCGTCGAGCTTCCCTGTGACAATCCGGGGAGAGCGAACTACGCGGTCTTCGGCCAAGTGATTGGCATTCATATAGATGACGGGCTGATCGTCGACGGCAAGGTCGACATCCTGCGCTGCCGGCCCTTGGCGCGCCTGGGATACATGGACTACACCGTGGTCGACAGCGTCTTTGCGATGGACCGGCCGGCCTGACGAATCCCGCGCAGGAAACCCCGGGCGGCCGCGTGGCAAGGATGCGATCCAACCGTCAACCGACCATCGAGCCGCCTTATCTTCGGAACAGGCTGCTGGTCGACCTGGGGAAAAGGGACTGAGCCATGCGTCGATTTCTGATCCTGGCGAGCCTCGCCATCGTCGCCGTCTTCGCAACCGCAGCAGCCTCCCCCGCCGAGGCCCGCACCCGCGTCGGCATCGGCCTCCATTTCGGCTTCCCCGGCCCGTATTACTACGGCCCGGCCTATCCGTATTATCCGGCCTATTACTACGCGCCGCGCCCCGTCTACTACGCGCCGGCCTACTACGCGCCGGCCTACGCGGCGCCGGCCGCGGTCTACGCCGCGCCCCCCGCCGGCCAGGTCATCCGGGAAGGCCGCGACTCCGCCGGCAACTACTGCCGCGAGTACCAGAGCAGCACCTCGATCGACGGCCGGCCGGTTCCGACCTACGGCACCGCCTGCATGCGGCCCGACGGATCCTGGCAGATCGTCAATTGAGGCATCGCGTTCCTCGATCGTCGAGAAAGGCCGGGCTCACCCCGGCCTTTTTTCATTTGCGGTATCTGCGTGCCGCCTAGGTGCTGGGTAAGCGCCGCCTGATCGCCCCCTGCCCTCCGGTCCCAACCGACTGTTTCACAGACTAAGTAGTGCCCTTGTGGGCGCGGAAACCGCGTGCCTAGGATTGTCGGATAAGAAAAATCGTGCTCGCCCGAGGCTTTGCCGTTCCCACGTCCACGGAGACCCCAAGCGATGATCCGACCCCAGTTCCCCGCCCTCTTCTCGGCTGCGGCGCTTGCAGCCCTGTTGGCGGCCGGCCCCGTCCAGGCCCAGACCACCCTCAAGGTGATCCCGCAGGCCGACCTCAAGTCGTTCGACCCGGTGTGGAACACCGCGGCCATCACGCAGAACCACGCGTACATGGTGTTCGACAACCTGTTCGGCCTCGACGCCAACATGCAGCCGAAGCCGCAGATGGTGGAGTCTTACACGGCCTCCCCCGACGGGCTCACCTACAAGTTCACGCTGCGCTCAGGCATGAAGTATCACGACGGCACGCCGGTGACGGCGAAGGACGTCGTTGCCTCGTTGGTGCGCTGGAGCAAGAAGACGACCGACGGCGGGGCGCTGGTCAGCCGCGCAGGGGCGATGACCGCGACGAGCGAGCTCACCTTCGAGATCATGCTGAAGGAGCCCTTCGGCCCGATCCTCGATGCCTTCTCCAACCCGATCCTGCCGCCCTTCGTCATGCGCGAGAAGGACGCGATAACCGATCCGGGCACGCAGATCTCGGAAGCCATCGGTTCCGGCCCCTTCATCTTCGCCAAGGACGAGTGGGTTCCGGGATCAAAGGTGGTCTACAAGAAGAACGCCGCCTACAACGCGCGCAAGGAGCCGACCGACGCCTATTCGGGCTCCAAGGCGGCCAAGATCGACCGTGTCGAGTGGACCTACATCCCCGATCCGCAGACCGCGACCCAGGCCTTCATCCGCGCCGAGGCGGACATCTTCGAGATCCCGCCGATCGACATGCTGCCGCTCCTGAAGAAAGACCCGAACATCACGGTCGAGGTCTTCAACAAGCCGGGCGTGCACGGCATGGTGCGCTTCAACGCGCTGCACCCGCCGTTCAACAACGCCAAGGCGCGCCAGGCCTTCATGATGGCGGTCGACCAGAAGCAGTATCTGGCCGGCATGATCGGCAATCCGGAATACGAGAAGGAATGCTACGCGGTCTTCCAGTGCGGCTCGCCCAACGAGACCTTGGCGGGATCGGAACCCTTCCAGAAGCCGAACATCGAGCGCGCCAAGCAGCTGATGAAGGAAGCGGGCTATGACGGCCGTCCGGTCATCGTGCTCGACCCGACCGATCAGCAGATCATCCACAATATCTCGATCATGGCGGCGCAGACGCTGAAGGACATCGGCGTCAACGTCGACCTGCAGGCGACCGACTGGGCGACCGTGACCACGCGGCGCGGCCAGAAGGCGGCGCCCGGCCAGGGATCGCAGGGCTGGAACATCTTCACTACCTGGTCGTCCTCGGTGGTGATGCACAGCCCGGTCACCAACTTCGCGCTGCCGACGCCGTGCGACGGCTCGAACTGGTTCGGCTGGACCTGCGACGAGGAGCTGGACAAGCTCCGCAAGGCCTATATCCCGCTGACCGACCCGGCGCAGCGGAAGGCCGCGATCGAGGCGATCCAGAAGCGTTTCTACGAGGTGATGCCGTACGCGATCACCGGCCAGTTCCAGTCGCCGGTGGCCTATCGCAAGAACGTCGTCGGCATTCCGAAGACGCTCGTCCTCACGAACTGGAACACGGAGAAGAAGTAAGTACGCGAGGAACGCCGGGCGGACTCGAGCGCCGCCCGGCGATCCCGATGGCCCGCTATATGGTCCTCGATCTCGCCGGCGCGGTCGCCAGCGTTCGGATGGACTTCGAGAACGCGCCCCTCACCTGCCGGACGATCTGGGATCTGCTGCCGCACGAGGCGACCGGCGGTCATGCGCTGCAGTCCGGCACCAACTGCGCCTTCCACTTCGATCCCTCGGTGCTGATCCCCGAAGAGAACACGACCTCCCAGCTCCTGAAGGGCGACGTCGTCTTCATCCATTACGACCCACGCGAGCGCTACAACAACCCGCGCGGCGTCAGCGAGGTGGTCTGGGCCTATGACCGCTTCAACGTCACCCGCTCGCCGGGAAAGATCCACGACGTCGTCGGCAACTGGTTCGGCCGGCTGGTCGGCGACTGGAGCGCCTTTGCCGAAATGAGCGCCAGGCTCGCGCGCGAAGGCAAGAAGCCGATCAAGGTCACGAAGGCGGAGGAGTGATGGCCCGCTTCCTGATCTTCAGGCTGGAAGGCACCGAGGCGCGGGCGCGCCTCTTCGACGATCTCGCGCCCGAAACCTGCAAGCTCGTCTGGTCGCAGCTGCCGGCGACCGGCTCTTGCGGCCACGTCCTGCTCGCCGGCACCGCCTGTGCTTTGGAACTCGATCCGAAGCTCGACGTGCCACCTGAGAACCAGACCGGACTGATCCATCCGGGCGACGTCTGGTTCACGCATTACCCCGAGCGCTGGCGCCTGGGGTTCCCTCAGGCCGAGAGCCGCATCACCTGGGCCTATGACCGCTTCTGCCAGCCCCGCGTGCCCGGCCGCATGACGCCCGAGTACCCGAACGTCTTCGCCGAGTTCACCGGCGATGCGAGCGCGTTCTTCAAGGCGTGCGGCGACACCTTCTACGGCGGCAGGAAGCCGGTCACGATCTCCGGCCTGGAAGGCTAGACGGCCATCCCTGCCGTCAGGTTCTCCTGAACGAAAGCCACGACGCGATCCCTGAAGAGATCCGTATGCGCGCTCGCCAGCTTCTCGGCGGCGTCCGCCCGGCCGGAGGCGATCGCCTCGACCATTCGGCGGTGCTCGTCGACGATGGCGCGGCCGTGCTGGCTCGGGTTGCGGCCGACCGGCGGGTCGTAGACCAGCGCCAGATGCGAGAGCCGCATCCCCTGGTTCAGCAGGTCGCCGAAGAAGCGCGCGAGCCACGGATTCCCCGAGGCATCGGCGATTGCCATGTGGAAGTCGAAGTTGGTCTTCGCCATCGCGACCGCATCGCCCTTGCGCGCCGCCGCCTCGAAGGCCTTGCCGGCCGCCTCTATGCGCTTCACGTCGCCGGGCCGGCGGCGCGCAGCGGCGAGCCTGGTCATCGCCCGCTGGCAGAGGTCGAAGGCCTCGAAGAAAGCACGCACCTCGTCGAGCGAGATCGAGGCGACGCGGGCGCCGCGGTTCGGCGTGATCGTCACCAGGCCCTCGGAAGCCAGCCGGATGATCGCCTCGCGCACCGGCGTCCTCGACATGCCGAGGGAGGCGACCAGCGCCCCCTCCTCCAGGTCCGACCCGGGCGCCAATGCGAGGGACAGAATGCGCTCGCGCAAGCCCTGATAGGCTGTTTCGCCGCCGGCGCCTTTGGATCGCTTGACCGCCTTCCGGGGCCTACTCATACTGCATACACCGTGTATTCACTTTGCGAGGACGGATGTCCTGGTTCATCGGGGTCGACGTCGGCGGAACCTTCACCGACTTCCATTGCCTCAACGAACTAACAGGCGAAGCCTTCG